>JAKBBV010000075.1 GCA_021808285.1 Pseudomonadota bacterium
GACCCGTTCCCCTTTCCCGCCTGGACCGACGCGCAACGGGCCGCCCTGGCGGCGGCCGGGGAGCAACTGGACGCCTTCCGCAAGGCGCGGCTGGCCGAGCATCCGGACCTGACCCTGACCCGGCTCTACAACGCCCTGGAGGCGCATCGGACCGGCCGGGTCTTCACGGAGGACGAAGCGGCGGACTTCGCCCGCGCCAGCGGCCTCGTCCTCGCCGAGCTGCATGGCGAGATCGACGCCCTGACGCGCGAGGCCTATGGCCTCACCGGGGACGCGACCGAAGATGAGGTCCTTGCCTCCCTGGCCGCGCTCAACGCCGAGCGGGCGGCGAAGGAGGCGCGGGGCGAGATGGCCTGGCTAAGACCCGCCTACCAGGTTCCCCGCTACGGACGCGCGATCACCGCCGGCGCCAAGACCGCCGACCTGCTGGGCTCGGACGCACCCGCCGCGACCGCCAAGGCGCCCTGGCCCAGGGACACGCGGACCCAGATCCTGCTGCTGAAGGGCGCTCTGGCCGAATCCCCTTCGCCGCTCGCGGTGGAGGGCCTGGCGGCCCGGTTCAAGGGACGCGGCGTGGCTCCCGACGTGCAGCGGCTCATGGGCGTGCTGCAACGCGATGGCCAGGTGCGTCGCACGCCCCAGGGCGAATATGCCCTCCTCCGCGCCGCCTGAGCCGGATCGGGGGCAGAGTGCGGGAGAGCCGCGCGCCATGACCTCCGACAAAGCGGACATGGAAGCGGACAAAAAAACGGACATTCATAAGCATCAATTGCCGCCTGGCCTGAATTTTCTCCTTGAAACATAAGGTATTATGGGAGACCATTTCCGGTCTTGGAAACGGACTTACAAGGGCGAGTCCACGTGGGTATGGAGACCGGGGCCGCCCTCTCGCTCATGGAGCCGGTGAAGCTCTCCGAGGAGAGCCGAGGGCGGGCGGATCTGATCGATCTCGCCCTGGAGCTCGCGCGGCGAAGTGAGGCGCTGAAAGGCTCGCTGCGGCCTCAGATCGCCGCGGCCCTCGCCCGCCTCGTACGGGCGATGAACTGCTATTACAGCAATCTGATCGAGGGCCACGACACCCACCCTATCGCGATCGAGCGGGCGCTTCGACACGATTACAGCCTTGAGCCGGACAAACGCGATCTTCAGATCGAGGCCCGGGCGCACATGGCCGTCCAGGCCTGGATCGACGCGGGCGGACTGGCCGGGCCTGCCACCCGCTCGGACGCCCTGCGGGAGGTTCATCGTCGTTTCTACGCCGAACTCCCGGACAGCCTGTGCTGGGTGAAGGACACGGACAACGAAAGGCGGCTTCGCGTGTCGCCGGGCGCGTGGCGTGAGGGCGAGGTCCAAGTCGGGCGCCATGTCGCCATCGCTGCCGCCGATGTGCCGCGCTTCATGTCCCGCTTCGAAAGCGCCTTTGAGAGACTTGGAAAGAGCGAGGAGATCCTCGCCATCGCCGCCGCCCATCACCGCCTGTTGTGGATCCATCCCTTTCTTGACGGCAATGGCCGGGTCGCCAGGCTGATGTCACACGCCATGACGCTCTCCTCCCTCGACACCGCTGGGCTCTGGTCGGTGGCGCGCGGTCTGGCGCGACGGGTGGCCGACTATAAGGCCCACCTGGCGGCGTGCGATCTGCCGCGACGCAATGACCTCGACGGGCGCGAGACGCTCAGCGAGGAGGCGCTGGTCGCCTTCACCCGCTTCTTCCTTGAGACCTGCATCGACCAGGTCAAGTTCATGCGCTCACTCATGGAGCCGGAGCGGCTGGAGACTCGCGTCCAGATCTGGGCCGAGGAGGAGATGCGCCGAGGCGCGCTGGCGCCGCGAAGCGACATCTTGCTCCAGGCCCTCCTCTCCCGGGGGGAGCTGGCGCGGGGCGATGTCGCCTCGCGTCTGGGGATTGGGGAGCGTCAGGCCCGCCGCGTCGTGGGCTCGCTTATCGAGGTGGGAGCCGTGGTCTCAGAAAGCTCCAGAGCCCCGCTGCGCCTGGCCTTTCCCGCCACTCTGGCGTCCCGCTGGCTGCCGAACCTGTTCCCCGAACCTCCGCCCTGAGCGCTCCCTCCCCTACTTGGCCAGCACGCTCATGACCGCGAGCGTCATGGCCTCGGAGCCAAGCTGGATCGAGGAGCGGGGGTCGGGCGCGAAATAGGGCGAGTGGTTGAAGGGGATGGCCTGGCCCTTGGCTTTGAAGGCCGCGTACTGCTCGGGCGTATAGCCGCCGATGGAGTAGTAGAGCGACGGCACCCCGGCCATGATGAACTCCGAATAGTCCTCGCTGGCCGTGATCGGGGCCTTGGACTGGCTCGCCTTGTCGCCGAAGGCCGCTTTGAACACCGCGCCGGTGCGGGCCGCCAGACCGGCGTCATTGATCACCGCCTCGGCCCCGCGCGTGATCCTGACCTCCGGCGCCGGCGCCCCGGCCATGTCCGACTCCGCCTTGGCCACGCGTTCGATGCCCGACCACATCTTCATGCGCACATCGTTGTCATAGCTTCTGATGGTGCCGCGCAGGATCGTGTCGGCGGGGATGATGTTGCCGGCGCTGCCGCCCTGTATGGCGCCCACGGTGATGACCCCGAAGGCGGCGGGGTCCTTCTCGCGGCTGATGACGCTCTGCACATCGACCACGAAGCGCGAGGCGATGAGCACCGGGTCGATGGCGTGGGAGGGATCCGACCCGTGGCCGCCGCGGCCGATGAAGCGGATGTCCAGTTCGTCGGAATTGGAGTTGTAGATGCCGGCCCGGTATTCCAGTTCGCCCGCCGGTCCGGGCCCCACGTGCTGGGCGAAGCCGTAGTCGGGCTTGCCGAAGCGCTGGAAGAGGCCGTCGGCCAGCATGGCCTTGGCCCCGCTCACCCCCTCCTCGAAAGGCTGGGCGATGAACATCAGGGTCCCATGCCATTTCGACTTCATGGCGACGAGGTTCCTGGCCGCTTCGACCCAGGCGGTCATGTGGATGTCGTGGCCGCAGCTATGGGAGACGAAGGTCTCCACGCCGTCATAGACCTGCTTGTTGCGGCTGGCATAGGGAAGGCCCGTCTTCTCCTCCAGGGGCAGGGCGTCGAGTTCGGTGCGGGCCATGACCATGGGGCCGGGTCCGTTCTTGTAGATCGCCACCAGGCCCGTCTTGCCCACATGCTCGGTCACGGTGAAGCCGAGCGCGCGCATCTCCTTGGCCAGTTCGGCGGCCGTGCGCTCCTCCTGGAAGCCCAGTTCGGCGTGGCTGTGGATGTCCTCGTAGAGCGCCTGGAGGTGCGGCCAGTCGGCCGTGACGTTCTGGTCGACCTCGGCCTTGACCGCCGCCGGATCGAGCGCGGCGGCCGCGGGGCTCGCGGCGGCGAGGGCCAGGGCGAGACCGGCGCCTGTCAACAGAGCGGCCAGACGGGACGAGCGGCGCGACATGGACATGATGGGACCCCCTTCCGGCGCGGCCCGATCATCCGGGCCCGCCCTTTGTCGCGGCGATGGGTGCACGCGAACGCGGCGCAAGGCAAGGCGCCACGCGGCGCTCCCGGCGGGCTTTGACGCCAACCCATGGGGACCAGGGTGAGGCGGCGCGCCCCGCCGCGGGGTGGAAGTCCCGGGAGAATTGCCAACCGCAATCTTGATCCCAGATTTTGACGACAGACTCCGCCTGGATTTGACATTTTGCAACTTATAAGGGGATAATACCCTCTCGACATCGTCCCTTGGATCGGAGCCGCATGTGACCGCCTGCTCGACCGCCGCGCAAACGACCCGCGTCAACGGCGAGGACGCCTTGGCGACTGTCGCACGGACGTCGCCGAGGCGTGGGCCAAGGCGTGGCCAGGGACGTGGCCAAAGGCCACCAATACGGGACCAGGATGTGACCTTTTGTGACCAGGAGCGTGGCCAGGATGTGACCAGAAATGGGGCCAAACTGGCCACATGTTCTGGCGCTACGAACGCCTATATTGTGGTTGAACCTATTGTTTTTTCACGATTTATCTGATGCGGTTTCTTTCCCGTGAATTCGCGCTGCAGCCATCTCGCGCCCGCCGGGGCTAAAGCGGGGGATTGCCAGGGTTCGCGCCATGGTCAATGTGCGCCGGTCCGGGCTTCCAGGCGCCGGCGTGTTCATTCAAGGGAGACGACCTCACCCATGTTCTCGCACATCATGATCGGCACGAACGACTTGCAGAAGGCCAAGACCTTCTATGACGCGGTCCTTGGGACTCTGGGCGCGGGCCCGGCCACGGTGGACGGCCACCGCATGTTCTACATCCACAATGGCGGCGTGTTCTCCGTGACCCAGCCGATCAATGGCGAGCCGGCCTGCCACGCCAATGGCGGCACCATCGGCTTCGCCTGCAGCTCTCCGGCCCAGGCCGACGCCTGGCACGCGGCCGGGGTCGCCAACGGCGGCACGACCTGCGAGGATCCTCCGGGCGTGCGCGAAGGCGGCATGGGCAAGATGTATCTCGCCTATCTGCGCGACCCGGACGGCAACAAGCTCTGCGCCCTGCACCGGATGTAGGCGCCTCAAGATGTAAGAGCCTCAAGGGGGCGGCGTGACCCGCCGTCCCCGACCGGCCCCGACGGCGCGCGCCTTTCAGCCTCCCGCCTTGGCCGCGAAGGCCTTGGCGTCCCCGGCCTCGATGGCCCGCCAGGCGGCGAGCTGGACATTCGCCTCGCCCGACAGGGTCTTGAACATGGCGGTCTCCTGGTCGGTCGGCCGGGCGTCCGAGGAGCCTGCCAGGGCGTTCAGCGCCGCCAGCATGTTGTTCAGACGCACCGGATAGTTGAGGGCGTCCTCGGAGGCGTGGGCGCGAGGCTGGATCAGCACCTCCTCGATGGCCGTGATCCTGGCGTCGAGAGCCTGACCGGCCTTGGCCCTGGAGGGGTCCTTGGCCGTCGCCGCGTCGATCCGGCGGCGCAGGTCGCGGATCGCCAGCACCGCCTGGTCCACCTCGGTCAGCTTGGCGACGATGGCCTCCTGCAGGTCGAACTGGGCCTTGAGGTCGGCGGGGGTGACGCTCAGGCGCGGATCAGCCACGACCTCGAAGGGCGCGGTCTGACTGACGCCGTCGAGGGTGAGGCGAACCTGATAGCGCCCCGGCAGAGCCTTGGGCCCCTGGACCGAGCCCGCCCAGAGCGGGGCGTGCGGGATGGCCACGGCGCCTTCATAGCGCAGATCCCAGACGAAGCGGTTGAGCCCCGACAGATGGGGGAGCTTGGGCGCATGGGCGCCGCGCGGCCCCTCCTCGTCCTCGCTGGGCGCGGGCTCGCCCATATCCTTGACCTTGTTGGGATCAGGATAGGTGCGCACCACCGCGCCGTGGGAATCGAGGATCTCCAGCTTCAGGCGTCCGGCCCAGGGGTCGGGGGGCGCCGGCTTGGACTTGTCGGCTGACGTGTCGGCTTCGGGGGCCTTTTCGCCCGGCGGCGGAGGCGGCGTCCCCACGCCGGAGGCCAGACTGTAGACGATCTCGGCGCCGGCCGGGGGGTTGGCCCCTCCAGGTGCGCGCAGGCCGCCGGGCCGGTTGGGGAACACCGTGCGGCTCGCACTCGCCGGGGCGAAGAGGTGCATCCTGTCCTTGGCGTCGGCATCGGCCCACTGCCGGATCGGGGCCAGATCGTCGAGCATCCAGAAGGCGCGTCCATGGGTGGCGAGGGCCAGGCTATCCCCATGGACGGTCAGGTCATGCACCGGGGTGCGCGGCAGGTTGAGCTGCAGCGAGCGCCAGTGATCCCCGTCGTCGAAGGAGACGAACACGCCGATCTCCGTTCCCGCATAGAGCAGTCCGGCTCGCACCGGATCCGTGCGGATCACGTGCAGGGCCGCGCCCGGGGGCAGATCGGAGACCAGGCTCCTCCAGGTCTTGCCATAGTCGTGGGTGACGAAGGCGATCGGGGCGTCATCGTTCAGCCGCCGGCGTTCTGCCGCCACATAGGCCGTGGCCGGGTCGCGCGGGTCGGACTCGATGGACTCCACAGTGGTGTCGGCCGCGAGACCGGGCGGGGTGACATCGGCCCAGTGGGCGCCGCCGTCGCGGGTCAGATGGATCAGCCCGTCGTCGCTGCCGGCCCAGATTAGGCCATCCTCCTTCATGGACTCGGCCAGGGCGAAGATCGTCCCGAAGGTCTCGACGCTGGTATTGTCCTTGGTCAGGGGTCCGCCGGAGGACTGCTGGTGGGCCTTGTCGTTGCGCGTCAGGTCCGGCGAGATGATCGACCAGCTCTGGCCCTGATCGGTGGATCTCCACAGCACCTCCGAGGCGAAATAGAGGGCGTGGTCGGGGTGGTTCGAGAGCAGGATCGCGGCGGTCCACTGGAACCTGTGCTCCAGATCCTTGGGCGCCCAGCCCATGGTGTTGCGCGGCCAGGGGGTGATCTGGCGCAGCTCGCCCGTGGACTCGTCCAGACGGGTCAGCTCGGCGCCGTAGCCGCTGCCATAGATCACGCCCGGATGCTGCAGGTCCGGGACGACAAAGCCGCTCTCGCCGCCGCCGGCGTCGCGCCAGTCCTCGATGCCTACGCCGCCGGATTGCCCGGCCGTGGCGATGTCGATGGTCGAGTTATCCTGCTGCGCGCCCAGGATATGGAACGGGAAGCGGTCGTCGGCGGTGACATGGTAGAACTGTGCCGTGGGCTGGTTCTGTTCGCTCGACCAGGTCTCGCCGCCGTCCACGGTGACGATGGCGCCGCCGTCATTGGAATTGATCATCCGCTTGGGGTCGGTGGGGTCGATCCACAGCTCGTGCGTGTCGCCGTGGGGGACCTTGATGACTTTGAAGGTCTTTCCCGCGTTCGTGGAGCGATAGAGATTGGTGTTCAGCACATAGACCGTGTCCGGCGCCTTGGGATCGGCGAATACGCCATTGAAGTACCAGGCGCGCTGGCGATAGTCGTTCTTGTCATTGATCAGGGCCCAGGTCTGGCCGCCGTCGTCGGTGCGATAGAGCCCTCCTTTCTTGGCCTCGATCATCGCGTAGATACGCTTGGGATCGCTGGTGGGGGCGATATTGACCCGCCCGATCAGACCCTCCGGCAGGCCATGGCCGCTCTGCCGCGCCCAGGTCTCGCCGCCGTCGGTGGACTTGTAGAGCCCACCCCCCGCGCCGCCGCTCTCCATGATCCAGGGCTTGCGGTAGGCCTGCCATAGGCCCGCCCACATGATCTTCGGGTCGTGAGGATCGAAGCGCACGTCCGAGGCGCCGGTCTTTGCGTCCACATAGAGCACCTTGCGCCAGGTCTTGCCGCCGTCGGTGGACTTGAAGAGGCCGCGCTCGTCATTGTCGGCGAAGATGTCTCCCAGAGCCGCGACGAAGACGATGTCGGGGTTCTTGGGATCGATCAGGATGCGTCCGATGGCGCCGCTATGGCGCAGCCCGATGAAGCGCCAGGTCTTGCCCGCGTCGTCCGACCTGTAGAGGCCGTTGCCGGCCACCACGTCGCCGCGGATGTTCATCTCCCCGGTGCCGGCATAGACGATGCTGGGATTGGATGGCGCGGCCGCCACGGCGCCCACGGCGGGCGAGGCCTCGGGGAAATGGTCCCACAACGGCTTCCAGCTCACGCCGGCGTCCGTGGACTTCCAGACCCCTCCGGCGGCGGCGCCGAAATAGTAGGTGTCCCGATCGCCGCTGACGCCGGTGACGCCGGTGGCGCGTCCGCCTCGGAACGGCCCGACCAGGCGCCAGTCCAGCCCCTGGAAGGTCTGGGATCCGTATCCGGCGAAGGTCGAGGATCCGGTCGTCGTCGCGTCCGTCGCCGCATGGGCGAGGCTCGCCCCCAACCCGGTCAGCGCGCCGATGGCGACGCCCAACATCCACCACTTCCGCCGCATCGACATGTCAGCCTCCCCGATCCGTCCCTCTGCCCATCTTCGGGCAGGCGGCGACCATAGCGACGCGACAGGGCGCGGCAAGTCCGCCCTTTTGGGGGGCGCCGGGCGGAGATCAGGCTCGCGCCTTCGCCTCGCGCTCCAGGAGCCAGGCGCCCAGGAGATAGGTCAGCACACAGATCACAAAGACCGGAACCAGGCCTTCCAGTCCGGCGGTGAGCGAGGCCTGACCCATCCTCGCGCGGAAGTGATCGCTCAGACGTCCCACATAGAGGGGTCCGCCGCCCAGACCGATAAGGTTGAGGATGAAGAGCAGGAAAGCCCCCGCCGTCGCTCTCTGATGCGCGGGCACGGCGTTCTGCAGCACCGCCAGGGCCGGGGCCAGATAGACGATCAGGAGCAGGGAGGAGCCGGCGATACAGACCAGGGCGGCGACCCAGCCCTGGGCGTGCAGATAGGCCCAGAACACCGGCAGGCCGAGCAGGGTGGCGGCGGCCGGAACCAGGGCGTAGGCGGCGGGGCGTCGTCGACCCAGCCAGTCCACCAGCAAGCCGCTCAACCCCGTGCCGGCCACACCGGCGATCCCGATTGTGAGGCTGTACCAAAGAGCAAGCTCCTGCAGGGTCATGCCCTTCTCGCGCATGAGGAAGGCCGGGGCCCAGTTCTGGCCGCCATAGCCGATGAAGGCGCTGAGTCCCGCCCCGATCGCCGTGGCCAGAAGGGCCGGACGGCGAAACATGGCCAGGAGCGCGCGCCAGGAGGGGGTCGCTCCGGCGCCCTGCGGGTGAGGATCCAGGCGTCCTCGCTGCGGCTCGCGCACAAGCAGTAGGATCAGCGGCGCCACGATAAGGCCTATGGCCCCCAGGGCGAAAAAGGCCGTGCGCCAGCCAAACCGCGAGGCGATCCAGCCGCCGCTGGCGGCGCCCAGCATGGAGCCCACGGGCACGCCTAGAGCATAGAGGGCCAGGGCGCGTCCCCGGCTGTGGGGCGGAAAATAGTCGGACAGCAGGGAATAGGCCGGAGGGGAGCCTCCCGCCTCGCCGACGCCCACGGCGATGCGCGCGGCGGCCAAACCCAGAAAGCTCGTCGCGGCCCCACAGGCGGCGGTGGCCAGACTCCAAAGCGCGCAGGCCGCGGCGATGACCCGGTTGCGCCGCGTGCGGTCCGCGAGCGCCGCCACGGGCAAGCCGAAGGCGGTGTAGAAGAGCGCGAACATCAGGCCGGTGAGCATGCCCAACTGAGTGTCGCTCAGCTTCAGTGACGCCTTCACGGGCTCGGCGAGAACGGACAGGAACTGTCGGTCCAGATAGTTGAGCGCGTAGACGAAGCTCAGAAAGGCGGCCACGCCCCATCGCGAGGCGCC
>JAKBBV010000076.1 GCA_021808285.1 Pseudomonadota bacterium
GGAGGGCGCTTTCCACAGGCAAACGCCGCGAAGGTCAAGGGTCAGGAGTTTCGGGGGGAGTTTGGGGGACGCTATATTTAATTCGTCCCGGTCGGCGGCATCGGCTTGGGCGAGACGCGAGTTAAATATAGCGTCCCCGAAACTCAGTCCCCGACACTCTGCGGCTTTGGGCCGCGCTTGCGGGGGGAAAGCGGCCGTCCCTGCTGGGCTTCGAGGCCGGCGATGAACCGGGCTCCACCCAAGGGCCGCCCCGTCCGCTCCGCAGAGCGCAGACGGGCGCGCTCCGCTTCGCCAAGGCCCTGGTCCAGAAACGCCGCCCAGGGCCCGAAACGATCGAGAAGAGGGGCGACCTGAACCACCCTGTCATCGCGCCCCTCAAGGTGCGCCCGGGCGCTGGACCAGGCCCAGTCCCGCGCCGAGGCGACGAGCCCGGCGCGCACAGGGTTGAGCTCGACATAAAGCGCCGCCGCCCGCAGATGATCTTCATCCATGGGCGCGGAGGAGAAACGACCCTGCCACAAATAGCCGCTCCAGCCCTCTCGCTGATTGACCCGACGGGTATAGCGTCTGTGAGCGTCGGCCAGGGCGCCCCGGAGTCCGTCGGGCGTATGGGGCACCAGGATAAGATGGACATGGTTGGGCATCAGGCAGTAGGCCCAGACCTCCGTTCCGGCCTCGGCGCAGCCCTCGGCGAGAAGACCCAGATAGGCCCGGTAGTCCTCATCGCCGAAGAACACCGGCTGGCGGCGATTGCCCCTCTGCGTCACATGGTGCGGGAGCCCCTCCACCACCACTCTCGCAATCCTCGCCATCAGCCGCTCCCGTTCCGCGGCGACGAACCTAGCACGAGTTTCGGAGTTTCGGGGACGCTATATTTAATTCCCTTCCCGCCCAAGCCGATGCCGCCGACCGGGACGAATTAAATATAGCGTCCCCGAAACTCCCCCAAGGAGCTGTGGACATCCGGTCAGCGCGCCTACCGCCCGGGGCGGCGGCGGGTTAGGGGTGAGGTCGAGGTCCCGCAGGCTGATCTGCGGCCTTTGGTCTCATCGCGGACGCTAAATCGCATGATGACCGAATCGCGCGATGAGATGAGGGTGATGGCTCTCCCTGACGACAGCGGCGAAGCGGCCTACCTGAACCTTCTGCGCGAGGTTCTGGAGACGGGCGAGCGGCGCGCGGATCGCACCGGCGTCGGCACGCTGGGCGTGTTCGGCCGACAGATGCGCTTCGATCTGGCCAGGGGCTTTCCCCTGCTCACCACCAAGAAGGTCTATTTCAAATCGGTGGTGACGGAGCTGATCTGGTTCCTGCGCGGCCTGACCAATGTGCGCTGGCTGCAGGAGCGCGGCTGCACCATCTGGGACGAATGGGCGGACGAGGACGGCGAGCTGGGCCCGGTCTATGGCAAGCAGTGGCGCTCCTGGGCGGCGCCGGACGGCCGGGTGATCGACCAGATGGCCGCCGTGGTCGAGGCGATCCGCGTCTCCCCCTCCAGCCGTCGGCTGGTGGTTTCGGCCTGGAATCCCGCGGAGGTCGATGACATGGCCCTGCCGCCCTGCCACTGCCTGTTCCAGTTCCACGTCGCCCGCGGACGCCTCTCCTGTCAGCTCTACCAGCGGTCGGCGGACATCTTCCTCGGCGTGCCCTTCAACATCGCCAGCTATGCCCTCCTCACCCATATGGTCGCCCAGGCGACCGGTCTGGCGACGGGCGAGTTCATCCACACCCTGGGCGACGCCCATCTCTATCTCAACCATGTGGAGCAGGCTGAGCGCCAGCTTGCGCGCGAGCCCTTCGCCTTGCCCACCCTCTGTCTGGCCCCGCGCCGGGATCTCTTCGCCTTCGAGCCGGAGGATGTGACCCTGGAGGGCTATCGCGCCCATCCGCCGATCAGGGCCGAGGTCGCGGTCTGAGGATGGGGGAGGAGACGACGCCGGCATGCTCCCCACCCTGACGCTCGGCCCCGTGGCGCGGGGCAGGAACGGCGTCATCGGCCGCGAGGGGGGCCTGCCCTGGCGGCTCGGCTCCGACCTCGCCCTGTTCAAGCGCCTGACGCTCGGCAAGCCGGTGATCATGGGCCGCCGCACCTGGGGCAGCCTGCCCCTGCGCCCCCTGCCCGGCCGCCTCAACATCGTGCTCAGCCGCGACGGCGCCTTCGCCCCCGAGGGCGCGGTGGTCTGCGACAGCTTCGCCGAGGCGGTGGGAATCGCCCGCGACCAGGCGGCCGAGGATGGCGTGGACGAAGTCTGCGTCATCGGCGGGGCGGATCTGTTCGCCCTGGCCCTGCCCAAGGCCCGCCGAATCTATCTGAGCGAAGTGGACGCGGCGCCGCAGGGCGAGGTCCATTTCCCCGCCTTCGACGAGGCGCGCTGGCGCGAGGTTGGGCGCGAGGCCTTCCCCGCCGGCCCCCGGGACGATCACGCCTTCGTCTTTCGCGTCCTGGAGCGGGGCGGGTGAGCCGATCCGCGGGGCCCTCTCGCCGCGCGGTCCTGGCCGGCGGGCTGAGCGCGGCCCTCACCGCTCAGACCCCGGCGCCCCGGTCCATGGGGCCAGACCCGGGCCGGCTGATCCTCATGGGCGGCGGCGACTACGGACCGGGCGTTCCGGAGTTCATCGCCAGGCAGGCCGGTCGCTCGCCCCGCTGGGTCTATATCCCCACCGCCCTGCACGATCTCGAAATGACCCGGTATGGGCCGCCGCGGTTCCTGGGACCGGCCCGGCGGATCGCCACGGTTCACACCCGCCTGCGGGCCATCGCCGATACCGAGGCCTTCGTCGCGCCGATCCAGGAGGCGGATGCCGTCTATATCGACGGCGGCCGGGAATGGCGGCTGCAGGATGCCTATCTGGGCACCCGGGTGGTGGACGCCCTCGCCGCCCTGCTCAAGCGCGACGGCCTGATCGCCGGGACCTCCGCCGGGGCCTCGATCCTGGGCTCCTATGTCCTGCGCGGCTCGCCCATGGGCAACGGCATCCTCAACTCGCCGGGGCATGAGCGCGGCTTCGGCTTCATCACCCACTGCGCCATCGACCAGCATGTGATCCGCCGGCGGCGGCAGACGGACCTGGTTTCCGCCGTGGTCGCTCATCCGGGCCTGCTGGGCGTCGGGCTCGACGAGGGCGCGGCGGCCCTGGTGTCGGGCGCGCGGCTGGTTCCGGTCAATGACCGCGCCATCCTCATCACCGACGGCGCCGGCCACGACGGCAGGTCCTATTACCGCCTGGCCCGGGAAAGGGCCTTCGACCTGTCGAGCTGGTCCGAGGTCTGAGCCCGCGCTCGACCTAGTGACGCCGCGGTCGCTGAGATGCTAGGGAGAAACCCCCGTCCGGGCCCCCGAAGCTAGGCTCCCCTTCCCTGCTATGATCGATCTCCACTGCCATATCCTGCCCGGGATAGACGACGGCGCGCCCGACCTCGACACCGCCCTGGCCATGGCGCGGATCGCGGCGGCGGATGGCGTCAAGACCACCGCCTGCACGCCGCACCTGACGCCAGGGGTCTATGACAATCGGGGGCCCGGCATTCGCGCGGCCGTGGCCGCCTTTCAACGCGAGCTGGACCAGGCGGGCGTCGCTCTGCGGCTCACCCACGGCTCCGACATTCACCTGGCTCCCGATCTGCCGGCGCTGCTGCGGCGAGGCGAGGCCCTGGCCCTCGCCGACTCCCGGTATTTCCTGTTCGAACCCCCGCATCGGATCGCCCCGCCGCGGCTGGCGGAAGCGGCGGAGGAGCTGCTCGACGCCGGCTTCATTCCCGTGGTCACCCACCCTGAGCGCCTGAGCTGGATCGAGGACCATTATGAGACGATGCGACGGATGGCCGCATCCGGCGCGTGGATGCAGATCACCGCGGGCGCTCTGACCGGACGATTCGGGCGCCGGCCGCGCTATTGGGGCGAGCGGATGCTGGATGAGGGCCTGGTCCATATCCTGGCTACCGATGCCCATAATCTCGGCAATCGGGCGCCCCTGCTGAGCGAGGGACGGGAGGCGGCGGCGCTTCGTCTGGGAGAGGAAGAGGCGGATCGGCTGGTGAACGGACGTCCCGACGCGATCCTCAACAATGCTGACCCGGCCACGGTTCCGCCCCCGCCCGGAAGCGAATCTCGCCAGAGACGCGGCGTAAGGGGACTTGTCTCCCGGCTGTTTCACGTGTCCTAAGCGGGTCGAAAGAAAAGAGGTTCGATGTCGTCTCCCCGCGCGTCTTCCGCCGTCCTGGTCTTCAGCGCTCTTCTCGCGCTGGGCGCGTTCGCCATGACCGCGACGACCGGTCATGCCGAAATTCTCTTCGCCAAGGTGCTGCCCCCGCCCGATCCCAACAACGGCCTCAAGCCCGAGGCCTACCGGATCGGACCTCTCGATGAGCTGCAACTGCTCGTCTATCAGGACAAGGACCTGACCACGGTTCTCGATGTGGACGCCAGCGGACGGGTCGATGTGCCGATCGCCGGGCCCCTGGTGGCGGCCGGCAAGACGCCGTCGGAACTTGCCGGCGAGATCGCTGAGAAGCTCGGGGAGAACTATCTGCGCGACCCCCAGGTGGCCGTGGTCGTCACCAAGCCTCAGAGCCAGAAGATCACCGTCGAGGGCGAGGTCGCCAAGCCCGGCGTCTATGACATCTTCGGCCGTACGACGCTGATTCGCGCCGTCGCTCTGGCCAGCGGCGCGGACCAGTATGCCGACTACGCCCACGTCGCGGTGTTCCGCTCCTCGGGGGGACGGACCTTCGCCGCCATGTACAACCTGGACCGGGT
This sequence comes from Pseudomonadota bacterium, assembly GCA_021808285.1. Classification (GTDB taxonomy): domain Bacteria; phylum Pseudomonadota; class Alphaproteobacteria; order Caulobacterales; family Caulobacteraceae; genus Acaudatibacter. The sequence goes on from JAKBBV010000076.1 coordinate 4,758, forward strand.
CAATCAGGGCAAGGACCCCGACCCGGAAGTCTTCAACAACGATGTGGTCGTCGTCGAGCGCTCATCGACCAAGGCCTTCGTCCGGGATTATCTCGCGCCCATTTCGCCTCTGATTTACGTCCTGCCCACCATCATTCCGAAACTCTGAGGCGCGCGCCGTCGGGTCGCGCGTATCCGGGTCTCATCGACATCTGAAGGACACATGGCTCAAGATCAAATCTCCACTTGGCGACCGTCCGGCGAGCCCAGTCCGCGACCCGTCGGGGCGCGGAGCGCGGCTTTCGCGCCCTTCGCCGGCGCGGCGGATGCGCGCGACAGCGACGTCTTCACCTTCGACCTGGCGGAGATGGGTCAGGTCCTCTGGAAGCGCCGCTATGTCATCGGCGTCGTCTTCGCCGTCATCCTTGTCCTGGGCGTGCTCTATACGCTGCTGGCGACACCGATCTATCGCGCCTCCGTCACCCTTCAGATCGACCGCGAGTCGGTGAAGGTGGTGAGCGGGGCCGAGGGGTTGCAGCCCGAGGAGTTGCAGACAGGCGATGAGTTCTACCAGACCCAGTATGGCCTTCTGAAAGCGCGCTTCCTCGCGGAAAAGGTTGTGGACGCCCTGCGCATCGATTCCAGCGACCAGGACATGAAATGGATGGGCTGGCGCGCCAAGGCCTTCCGCAATCTCACTGACGCAGACCGCCGCGGCCGGCGTCATCAGATCGCGGTGAGCCTGGTCCAGAAACACATCATTGTGGCTCCGGTGCGGGGGTCGCGCCTGGTCAGGGTCTCATTCGATAGCCGCAGTCCGGCCTTCTCGGCCGCCGTCGCCAACGCCCTGGGCGAGAACTTCATCAGCGCCAATCTGGACCGTCGTTTCGAAGCCGCGTCCTACGCCCGCGATTTCCTGGAACAGCACCTGAACGAGGAACGTGAGAAGCTGGAGGCCAGCGAACGGGCGGCCGTCGCCTACGCCGCCGACCAGAAGATCATCTCCCTGCCCATTCCCCAGGGTGAGGGCGGGCCGCCGACCAGCTCCACCGAGTCCCTCGTGGCCGCGGACCTTTCGGCCTTGAACCAGGATCTGACCCAGGCCACCAACGCCCGCATCGCGGCTGAGGAGCAGTGGCGCGAGGCGCAGACGACGCCGGGCCGCAACCTGCCGGAGGTGCTGGCCAACCTGACCATCCAGCAGCTCCTGCAACAGCGCGCCATCATCGCCGCGCAATATGAGCAGAACCTGGCGACGCTGAAGCCTGACCATCCGACCATGCGCCAGCTCAAGGCCCAGCTCGCGGAGATGGACAGCGAGATCGCGGCCCAGATCCTGGCCATTCAAAAGTCGATCAAGAACCAATATGAAACCGCGGTTGCACAGCAACAGGCCCTACAGGACAAGGTCGACAAGCTCAAATCGGCCATGATCGACCTCAATAATCGCAGTATCCAGTACAATATTCTTCAGCGAGAGGTGGACACCAACCGCAGCCTCTATGAAGGGCTTCTGCAACGTTACAAGGAAGTCGGGATCGCCGGCGGCGTGGGCACCAACAATATCTCTATCGTCGACACCGCCCTGGCGCCGACCAAACCCGCCGTTCCCAATGTCCCGATCTACCTCTCGGTCACATTCGCACTTGGCCTGATCGGCGGTATCGGCGCGGCCTTCCTGCTCGAAGCCCTCGACCAGGGCGTCAATGCGCCTTCGGAGGTGGAGACCAAGCTGCACATTCCCGCCCTCGGCGCTGTGCCGGCGACCGAACGCGGCGTCAGCCCCGCTCTGGCCTTGCAGGATCCGCGCTCGGGCATCTCCGAGGCGGTCAACGCCATCCGCACGGGCTTGCAGTTCTCCACCACGGACGGGGCCCCGCGAACCTTGCTGGTCACCAGTTCGCGGTCTTCGGAGGGCAAGACCACCACCGCGGCGGCTCTGGCCGGCAGCTTCGCGCGCCTGGGCAATCGCGTCCTGCTCGTGGACGGAGATCTCCGCAATCCCTCGCTTCACCGCCTCATGGGCGTGAAGAACGCCAACGGACTCAGCCGTCGCCTCGCCGGGGCGGCGACCCTGGACGAGATCGTCCAGCCGACCAAGGAGCCGAATCTCAGCGTCGTCACCTGCGGCCCCCTGCCCCCCAACCCCTCCGAGCTGCTCGCCGGGCCAGGCCTCGCCGCCTTCCTCGAAGAGGCGCAGCAAAAGTTCGATCTGGTCCTCGTCGACGGCCCGCCCGTGGTGGGTCTCTCCGACGCGGTGTCGCTTTCGGCCGCCGTCGTGGGCGTGCTGTTCGTGGTCGAGGCGGTGAAGGTGCGCCGGGCCGCCGCGCGCGAGGCGATCCGCCGCCTGGAGGCCGTGGACGCCCGCATCGTCGGCGGCGTGCTGTGCAAGTTCAACGCCCGCATGGCCGCCTATGGCTATGAATACGAATATCACTACGCCTATGGCGGCCGGAAGCGCGCGAGCTAGGGCGCGGGGCGCGGGGGGGATTCCTTCCCTCTCGGCCGCCTTCCGCCTCCTCCTTATCGGCCCTCTCATCATCGTTCTCGCGGCCCTGTCCCTACGCGACGGGGTGCTCGGCGCCGCGCGCGAGGCCGATCCGCCGCGCGCCGCCGCCCTGGACCCGCAGGACCCGCTGATGCTGGCCATTATGGCGGATGCGGCCTTGCCGAAGATCACCCGGCCCGGAGTCGCCCGCCTCATCCTCTCCGAGGCGCGCGCCGCCATCGCCCGCGAGCCGCTCAGGCTGGACGCGCTTCGCGACATCGGTCTGGTTCAGGATCTGGGCGGCGATCATGTGGCGGCCCATCGGGCCATCGCCCTCGTCGGCCAACTCACTCCACTGGACGCCGTCGCCCATGTCTGGCTGGCGGAGGACGGGCTTGAGGCGGGACATACGGCTTCCGGCCTCGGTCACCTGGACGCCGCCTTGCGCATCAGCCCTCAAATCCTGCCGGCTCTGGCGCCCCTCGTCATTGATCTTGCGCGGACCTCCCCGGACGCCTTCGCCGCACGCCTGGCCCAGAACCCGCCCTGGAGGACCGACGCCCTCCAGCTCCTCGCGGCTCGAAGCCCAAATTCGGCGATCGATTTCGCCGTGCTCTCCGGGCTTGCGCGAACCTCATCGCCACCGACGGAACCTGAACTCTCGCCGTTCTTCGACAGGCGACTGGCGGAGGACCATGCTGACCAACAGGCCTATCTCGACTGGCTGCAGCTCCTGCCGCCGCAGGGTCTGGCTCACGCGACATCGCTGTACGACGGTGACTTCACCGGTCTCCCCGGTCCCCCGCCGTTCAACTGGCGGCTGGGCGCGGGCGCAGGCGGGGACGCCCTCCGCGGCGTCGCGCCAGACGGCCACTCGGCTCTGGACGTCACCTATGACGGGTTCGCAAATCCGTTTTTGGCCGAGCAGCTTTTGACGCTGGGACCAGGCGTCTGGCGACTGAGCGGGTCCGTCCAGACGCGCGACGCCTCCGATCCGGCCTTGCGGTGGCGCGTCGTGTGCGCCGAGGGCAAGGCGGGGCTCTTGGGCGAGGCGGCGATGCCGGCGTCCCAAGGGGCATGGAGCCCGTTCCAACTCAGCTTCACGGTTCCCGCGGAAGGGTGCGGCGCCCAGTGGCTGCGCCTGACGCCGACGCCCGGTGATCACGAGCGGAGCATCGAGGCCTGGTTCCGCGCGCTTGAGGTGCGTTCCGGCCCCTCTGCGGTAGACCCGGCGCGATAGGCGAAATCTATCCGCTCGCGATTGCTCCCTGCCATGGATACTGCTAGAACGTACCCTCGAATCCGCGATTGGAGCGTCCTTATGTCGATCTCGAAGCTGGCGTTGACGCTATCGGCGGCCACGGCCTTTTTCGCGACCCAGACACTCGCCCAGACAGCCGTGGCGCGCCTGGCCTCGGTGGATGGCGTCGTCATGGTCGATCAGGGCGCGGGCTTTGCGCCGGTCAATGACAAGATCTCGCTGAAGAAGGGCGACCGCATTCTGTCTCTGCGCGGCGCTCACGCCCGCCTGATCTATGCCAGCGGATGCGGCGTGAACCTCAAGAGCGGCTCGATGGTCACAGTCCAGGCGGGCCTGTCCTGCCAGGCCGCAAGCCAGAGCCTGGTGAGCGATACGGACTTCACGGGTGATCAGCCGGCTCCAGCAGCGGGCGCCGGCGGCGCGAGCGGCGCTGGCGGAGCGAGCGGCGCTGCAGGTGCGGTCGGGGCCAGCGGAGCGGCTGGGGTTACAGGTGCGACTGGGGCGGGACTGGGAGCCGGGGCGGTTCTAGGGGGCGTTGCAG
>JAKBBV010000024.1 GCA_021808285.1 Pseudomonadota bacterium
GGCGCAGGGCTGGCGCGCCCAGGCCGCCTATCTGAGCCTTTCGGGTCAGGTGGCGCAGGCCGCGGCGGCGATCGCCGATCTGAACGCCCGGGTCGCGGCCCTCCACGCGGTCATGCGCGACGACGAGACCGACATCGGCATCGTCAATGCGGCGGAAAGGGCGGGCGGCGACGCCCGCTCCCACCTTCTCACCGGCCGGGCCAAGCTCGCCCGCGACACCGCCGCCCTGGCGCCGCTGGAGGCCGAGCTGGCCGCCGAGCGCCACGCCCTGGCCCGCCTGGTGGGGCGCAGCCCGGACGCCTGGACCGGCCCTGACTTCTCCCTCGACAGCTTCGCGCCGCCGGCGACCCTGAACCTCGCCGTGCCCTCCGAACTGGTGCGCCGGCGCCCGGACATCCAGGCGGCCGAGGCCGACCTGCACGCCGCCACGGCCCAGATCGGCGTGGCGACCGCCAATCTCTATCCCGACGTCAGGCTCGTCGCCGGCATCACCCAGGAGGCGTTGACGCCGCAGAACCTGCCGGAGTTCCCCGCCACCGCCTATAATTTCGGCCCGCAATTCAGCCTGCCGATCTTCGACGGCGGGACCCTGCGCGCGAAGCGTCGGGCGGCGGTGGAGGCGGCCCGGGCGGCGGAGGCCCGCTATCGCGCCACGGTGGTCCAGGCCCTCACCCAGGTGGCGGACGCCCTGAGCGCTCTGGCCGAGGACGATCGCCGGGTCGGCCAGCTCGACCAGGCCCAGCGCCTGGCCGACGCCTCGCTCGCCGACACGCGCAACGCCTATCGCCTGGGCGGCGCGCCCTATGCGGATCTGGTGAACGCGCAGGACAATCTGGACGCCTCGCGGCGGGATCTGGTGGCCGCGCAAGGCCAGCGTCTGGCCGACATCGTCACCCTCCTGGCCGCCGCCGCGGGGGACTGGCGCGAGGCCCCCGGGAACCCTCCCGCCGGGAACGGCGTTCCCAGATCAGGCGACGGCCGCTGACCCTGGACCGGTGAGCCTCGACCTTGCGCCTTTATTGCAGCCGACCGTCGGGCGCCCTACAAACGGGCGCTCCAAACCGACCGCCCCTTCTTCGTCAATGTCTAAACGGGTGACCTGATGCCGGATGGAGACGCCTCCGCCACAGCGAAATTCATTCCAGGCCTTGAGCCGGCGCCGACCCGCCACCGGGCCCTGGCGGAGTGGGTGCGCGAGATCGCCGCCCTGACCCGGCCCGACCGGGTGCGGTGGTGCGATGGCTCGGACGCGGAATGGCGCGAACTGACCTCCCAGATGGTGGCGTCGGGGTCCCTGAAGGCGCTCAATCCGGACAAGCGCCCCAACAGCTTCTACGCCGCCTCGGACCCCAAGGACGTGGCGCGAGTCGAGAGCCGCACCTTCATCTGCTCGCACGATCCGAACGATGCGGGACCCAGCAACAACTGGCGCGAGCCGGACGGCATGAAGGCCGAACTGCGCGGCCTGTTCGAGGGCTGCATGCGCGGGCGCACCCTCTATGTGGTGCCCTTCTGCATGGGCCCGCTCGGCTCGCCCATCAGCGCGCTCGGCGTGGAGCTGACCGACAGCCCCTATGTGGTCATCTCCATGAAGATCATGACCCGTATGGGCAAGGCGGCCCTGGAGGCGCTCGGCGAGGACGGCTTCTTCGTGCCCGCGGTGCACAGCGTCGGCAGGCCGCTCGCGCCGGGCGAGGCGGACGTCCCCTGGCCCTGCAACGAGACCAAATACATCTGTCACTTCCCCGAGACCCGCGAGATCTGGTCGTTCGGTTCGGGCTATGGCGGCAACGCCCTGCTGGGCAAGAAGTGCTACGCCCTGCGCATCGCCTCGGTCATGGCCAGGGACGAGGGCTGGCTGGCCGAGCACATGCTGATCCTCAAGCTGACCTCGCCGCAGGGACGCTCGCACTTCCTCGCGGCCGCCTTCCCCAGCGCCTGCGGCAAGACCAACCTCTCCATGCTTCAGCCGACCCTGCCGGGCTGGAAGGCCGAGACCGTGGGTGACGATATCTGCTGGATGCGCTTCGCCGCCGACGGCTCGCTGCGCGCGATCAACCCGGAAGCCGGGTTCTTCGGCGTGGCGCCGGGCACGGGCTACGCCACCAACGCCAACGCCATCGCCGCGCTTGGCGCCAACTGCCTGTTCACCAACGTCGCCCTGACCGCGGATGGGGATGTCTGGTGGGAAGGCCTCACCGAGACCCCGCCCGAGGGCTTGACCGACTGGAAGGGGCGGCCCTGGAGCCCGGCCCTGGGCGAGCCCGCCGCCCACCCCAATGCCCGCTTCACCGCGCCGGCGGACCAGTGCCCCTCCATCGCCGCCGAATGGACCGACCCGGAGGGCGTGCCGATCTCCGCCATCCTGTTCGGCGGGCGCCGGGCCAGCGCCGTGCCTCTGGTCACCGAGGCGTTCGACTGGGATCACGGCGTGTTCCTGGCTTCCAACGTCGCCTCCGAGGGAACGGCGGCGGCGGAGAACAAGGTCGGCGAGCTGCGCCGCGATCCCTTCGCCATGCTGCCCTTCTGCGGCTACAATATGGGCGATTATTTCGCCCACTGGCTGAAGCTGGGCGCGGAGGCCACGACCGCGCGCCTGCCTCGCATCTTCTTCGTCAACTGGTTCCGCAAGGACGCCAGGGGGCGCTATGTCTGGCCGGGCTTCGGCGACAACAGCCGGGTGCTGAAGTGGATCGTCGAGCGGCTCGAAGGCCGCGTCGGCGCCCGCGACACCGCCATCGGGCGGCTGCCTCAGGCGGAGGATCTGGACCGCACCAATCTGAACCTGTCCGACGCCGACCTGGATCTCCTCCTGGAGGTCGACGCCGAGGTCTGGCGCGAAGAAGCCGCCCTGATCCCGGCCGCCTATGAACGCTTCGGCGATCGGCTGCCCAGGGCGCTGTGGGCTCAGCACGAGGCTCTGGTGCAGCGCCTTGAGGCGGGCCAGGGTCGCGCCGCGGTCCGGGCCTAGGGCGCGCGCGGATATGGGGGTGGAGACGCGCCAGGAGGTGCGGGTCGCGAGCCAGTTTCGCGGTCCGCCGCAGTCGGGCAATGGCGGCTATGTCTGCGGTCTGATGGCCGGGGCGCTCGCCGGTCCGGTGACGGCGATGTTGCGCGCGCCCGTGCCGCTCGATGCGCCGCTGACCCTGGCCTCCGATGGCCAGAGCGCGCGCTTGCTGGACGAGGGCGATCGACTGATCGGCGAGGCGCGATGCGCGGCGCTGGACGCCCTGCCGCCGCCCCCGCCGCCGCCCAGCCTCGCGAAGGCCCAGGCGGCGGGACAGCGTTTCGTCGGACTTCAGCGCACCTTCCACCCCATCTGCTTCACCTGCGGCCCGGGGCTTGAGGACGGTTATGGTCTGCGGGTCTTTACCGGTCAGGTCGAGGGCGCCCCTGAGGGCGAGGTGGCCGGCGTCTGGACGCCGCACCCGGCCTTCGCGGAGGCGGACGGTCTGGTCGCCGCGGAGGTCGTCTGGGCGGCGATCGACTGTCCAGGTTCGGTGGCCTGGGTGGTTCAGGGCGGCGGCGGGGGGCTGCTGGGAACCATGACCGGGGCGGTGCTGCGCCGTCCGGCGCCTGGCGAGACGCTCATCGTCACCGCCTGGCCGGTGGAGCGCAGCGGCCGCAAGAGTCTCTCCGGCGCGGCCCTGTTCACCGCCTCGGGCGAACTTGTGGCGCACAGTCATCAGGTCTGGATCGGCCGGGCGCCGGCCAGCCCCGAATAGGCCGCGCCGTGTCCCGACCGCTCGCCGGGCGCGCCTTTGCCCTGGCGCCGGGCGAGGCCTAGCGTATAGAAGGCCCCATAAAGTCGAAGCCAGGGAGAGAAGGCCCCATGCGTGAAGCTGTCATCGTGTCCTATGCCCGCACCGGACTGGCCAAGTCGGGGCGGGGCGGGTTCAACATCACCCCGACCGTCTCCATGGCCGCGCATGCGGTGAAGCACGCCGTCGCCCGCTCGGGCCTCGAAGCCGACGCGATCGAAGACTGCTTCATGGGCAATGTCTCGCATGGGGCCGGCAATCTCGGGCGTCAGGCGGCTCTTCTGGCGGGTCTGCCGATCACCACCTCCGGCGTGACCGTCAACCGGTTCTGTTCCTCGGGCCTGCAGACCATCGCCATGGCGGCCCGCTATGTGAAGGACGACGGCGCCAATGCGGTGGTCGCCGGCGGCGTGGAGTCGATCAGCTTTCCCGGCACGGGGGTGGGCCAGGGCAACAACGACCCCAAGCTGACCGAGATGTATCCCGACATCTTCATGCCGATGATCGATACCGCCGACATCGTCGCCAAGCGCTACGGCCTCAGCCGCGAAGCCCAGGACGAATTTTCCCTCGAGTCCCAGCGTCGCATGGCCGCCGCCCAGCAAGCCGACAAGTTCAAGGACGAGATCGTCCCCATGGCCACCAAGATGAAGGTGGTGGACAAGGCGACCAAGGCCGAGAGCATCGTCGACTACACCGTGACCCGGGACGAGTGTAACCGCCCCGACACCACTCTGGAGGGTCTGAGCTCGCTCCAGCCGGTGCGTGGAGAGGGCAATTTCATCACCGCGGGCAACGCCTCCCAGCTCTCCGACGGCGCGGCGGCGGTCGTGGTCATGGAGGCCAAGGAGGCCGAGCGCCGCGGCCTCACGCCCATGGGCGTCTTCAAGGGCTGGGCCGTGGCCGGCTGCGCCCCGGACGAGATGGGGATCGGGCCGGTGTTCGCGGTCCCTCGCTTGCTGGAGCGTCACGGGCTGAAGGTCGACGACATCGATCTGTGGGAGCTGAATGAGGCCTTCGCCAGCCAGTGCCTCTACTGCCGGGACAAGCTCGGCATCGATCCGGCCAAGTACAATGTGAATGGCGGCTCCATCGCCATCGGCCATCCCTTCGGCATGACCGGCGCGAGGCTGACGGGCCACGTCCTGCAGGAGGCCAAGCGCCGGGGCAATGTGAGGCACGCCGTGGTCACCATGTGCATCGGCGGCGGCATGGGCGGCGCCGGCCTCTTCGAGGTTCTCTGATCGTCTCCCAGGGCGCCCGGGCCGTGGCCCGGGCGACTGTCGCTGATGGCCATGGCCCCAGGCTCGCGACGCCGGTTCGGGCGCGGACGGCGGCGCGGCTGGGTTTGACTGCGGAGGCCTGGCTTCTTGACCGCTGACGCCCCGTCCATGCCCCGGAATCCGGCCCAGCCTTCGGACATGGCCGAGCCCGCAGATCTGGCGAAGGCCGAAGCCGCCTACGAGCGCTTCGTCTGGGATCATCTGCCGCGCAATTTCGCCGGCCATTTCATCCACGGCGCCCTTGGCATGACCGGGTTTCGGCTGGTCAACAGCCTGACCATCATGCCCGCCTATCTGAGCCTCCTGTCAGGGGGCTCTGCCCTGTTCGTCGGCCTGGGCCAATCTCTCCAGCAACTCGGAGGGGTGGTGTCGCCGGTGGTCGGCGCGACCTTCGTCGAGCACCGCCGCAAAGTGCTGCCGGTGTCCCTGGTCATGGGCGTGCTGATGCGCGTCCAGGTTCTGATCCTGGCGCTCGCGGGCTTCTTTCTCCACGGCAGGCCCCTGCTGTTCGTGGTTCTGGGCGCGCTCTTTCTCCTTGGCCTGTTCTCCGGCGCCCAGGGCGTCGCCTTCCAGCTTCTGCTCGCCAAGGTCATCCCCATCACCCGACGCGGGGCCCTTCAGGCCGTGCGCAACATGGTCGGCGGCTCCATCGCCGCGGGGCTCGCCTGGTGGGCGGGCGACTATCTGGTTCAGCGCAACGTGTTCGGCAACGGTTACGGCGTCACCTTCCTGATCGCGTTCTTCCTGACCAGCGCCGGCCTGCTGGCTCTGGGTCTTCTGATGGTCGAGCCGTCGCCTCCCCGGGTGCGGCCACGGACCCGCCTGGCCGCGCGTCTGCGGGAGTTCCCCAGCCTGTTCGTTCAGGATCGGGGGTTCATGAACTTCATGATCGCCCAGACCCTCGCCACGGCGGGCCGGATCGGGGTTCCGTTCTATGTGCTGTTCGCCGGCCGCTCCATGTCTCTGGACGGCAAGACGGTGGGGCTGCTGTCGCTCATCTCCCTTGGGGCGGATACGTCGACGAACCTTCTCTGGGGTCTGACCGGGGACCGCTTCGGCTTCCGGTTCACCTTCATCCTGTCGCTCGCCTTCTGGATCGCCGGAACGGCGCTGTTGATGGCGGCGCCCTCACTGCCGGTCGTGCATTTGGCCGGCATGTCCCTGGGGTCGGTGGGCTTCATCCTCCTCGCCTTCTTCGCTCTGGGCGGCGCGCAGTCGGGCTTTCTCATGAGCTCCCAGACCATGGTTCTGGAATTCGGGGCCCGGGAGGATGTTCCCATGCGGCTGGCTCTGATGGCCACCGGGCAGGGGACGATGAATGCTCTGACGCCGCTACTGGGCGGGCTCATCGCCGCGACGCTGGGCTATGAGACCTTGTTCGGGTTTTCGGCCGTGTTGCTCGCGGTCTCGCTGTTTTTGCTGATCTTTCTGGTGGAGGAGCCCCGTTTGCGGCGAGCCGCCGCCTGAACGGGGCGCCTGCCGGCCCTCGCCCGGGGATCAGTCATCGGCTATAGGGCGCGCCATTCGCCGACCCTCGCGGTCGGCCCCTGAGATCAAGGATCTGTCGACCATGCGTATCGGTGTTCCCAAGGAGATCAAGACCCTCGAGTTCCGCGTCGGCGTGACGCCTGGGGTCGCCCATCGGCTGGTCGCAGAGGGCCATCAGGTCTTTGTCGAGGCCGGGGCCGGCGCGGGAATCGGCCTGGCGGATCAGGCCTATACGGACGTGGGCGCGACCGTTCTGCCCAATGCCGATGAGGTGTTCGAAGCGGCCGATATGATCGTCAAGGTCAAGGAGCCCCAGGCGGTGGAGATCGCCCGGCTGAAGCCGCGCCATATCCTCTTCACCTACCTCCACCTGGCCGCCGACCCGGACCAGGCCAAGGGGCTCATGGCCTCGGGGTGCACCGCCATCGCCTATGAGACGATCACCGATCGCGCCGGGCGGCTGCCCCTGCTGGCGCCCATGAGCCAGGTGGCCGGACGAATGGCCGTGGATGTCGGGGCCTATCACCTGATGAAGCCGGCAGGCGGGCGCGGCCTCCTGCTGGGCGGCGCGCCGGGGGTGCTGCCTGCGAAGGTGCTGATCCTCGGCGGCGGCGTCGCCGGCAAGCACGCCGCGGAGATGGCCGTCGGCCATGGCGCCGATGTGACCTTGTTCGACATCTCGGCCGCGCGGCTCGAGCAGCTGGACGATCAGTTCGGCGGACGCCTCAAGACCTGCTATTCCACCCACGACCTTGTGGCAGAGGCCCTGCCTACCGCAGATCTCGTGATCGGCTGCGTTCTGATTCCCGGGGCGGCGGCCCCCAAGCTGGTGACCCGCGCCGATCTCAAGGCCATGCGCAAGGGTTCTGTCCTCGTGGATGTGGCGATCGACCAGGGCGGCTGCTTCGAGACCAGCCATCCGACCACGCACGCCGATCCGACCTTCGTGGTCGACGATGTCATCCACTACTGCGTCGCCAACATGCCCGGCGCCGCGCCGCTGACCTCGACCTACGCCCTGAACGCCGCCACCGCGCCCTATATCTCGCGGCTCGCGGGCCATGGGGTGGAGGAGGCCTTCGCCGAGGATGGCGGTTTTGCCGCCGGCCTCAATGTGCGTTCGGGCCACATCACCCATCCCGCCGTGGCGCACGATCTGGGCCTGAACTGAGGTTTCCGCAGTCGGGGGCGATCTGACTGGTCTCGCCGCGCTTGCCAGCCGCCGCCGCCTGGGTTTGATGGGGGCCTGGGAAGCCTGGGCGGAGGGATGGGCGTGGGACGAGGTCTTGGACGGTGGGGTCGGTTGCTTGGGGCCCTGGTCGGCGGTGCGGCGGCGATGGGCGCGGCGATGTCGGTCTGGGCCAACGCCCCGGCCGCGCCGTCCTCCGCCAAGGCCTATGCGCCGGACGCATTCACCAAGGCGACAGAGGGCCTCACCCGCAAGGAGGGCCTGATTCCACTCTATCTCGATGTCAGGGGAGGCCGTGTGCTGGCCCTCCTGTCGCCGGACGGGAAGGGCGCCTTCGGCGAGTTTCTCTACCAGACCTATATGCGCAGCGGCATCGGATCGACGCCGATCGGCATCGACCGATCCAATCCCGGGCGCACGCGCGTCCTGCGATTCCGACGGGCCGGCCCGCGCATGGTCGCCGAGCTCGAGAACTTCGCGTTCCGCGCCGATGGCGGCTCGCCTGACGAGAAACAGGCCGTGCGTGAATCCTTCCCCCCTTCGGTGGTCTGGTCAGGGGATATCGCCGCCTTGCGTCCAGACGGCGCAGTCCTGGTCGATCTCACAGGTTTCCTCACTCGCGACGCCTTCGGTGTGGTTGACTATCTGAAACGGGCCAAGGAGGGGGCGTTTCACCTCGCCGAGGATCGCTCCTACGCCGATGTCGACGAGGTCCAGGCCTTTCCGGACAATCTCGAGTTCGACGCCCATGAGACCTTCGTCGGCGATAATCCGGGCCGGGAGCTTCAGCGCCTTGCGCCCGATCCGCACGCGGTCACCCTGATCGAACACCAGTCGCTCATCCGGCTTCCCCCGCCGGGCTTCACCCCGCGCCTGGCTGATCCGCGCACCGGGACCTTCAGCGAGCTCGTGGCCAATTACGGGGCCAAGCTCGACGAGCCCACGGTCTATCGCCTGGCTGAAAGATTCCGGCTCGAGAAGGTGAATCCGACCGCCGCGCGATCGCCGGTGAAGAAGCCCATTGTATTCTATGTCGACCGCGCCGCGCCCGAACCCGTGCGCCAGGCCCTGATCGACGGCGCCAGCTGGTGGGCCAAGGCCTTCGATGATGCGGGCTTCGAAAATGCCTTCAAGGTGGAGGTCCTGCCCCAGGGGGTGAGCCCGCTCGATGCGCGCTACAACATCATCAACTGGGTGCACCGTCAGACCCGGGGCTGGTCCTACGGATACGCGGTCACCGACCCGCGTACGGGAGAGATCGTCAAGGGTTCGGTCCTCTTGGGCTCGCTGCGGGTGCGCCAGGATCGCATGATCTTCGAGGGCCTGGTCGGCGCCGACAAGACCGGGTCGGGGGCGCAGGACGATCCCATCGTCGTGTCGCTCGCCCGGCTACGGCAACTCGCGGTGCATGAGACCGGGCACGCCCTGGGGCTGGCCCACAACTTCGCCGGCAGCACCTATGACGACCGCGCTTCGGTGATGGATTATCCACCACCAAGGATCGGGATCGGGCCGGGAGGCGCCTTCGATTTCACCCACGCCTATGCTGTCGGGGTGGGGCCGTGGGATGAGTTCGCGATCAAGTGGCTATATAGCGAAGTCCCTCCCGGTGCGGCGGGACAGGCCGCGCTGGAGGCGATCGTCCGTGACGGCTACGCCAAGGGTCTGCGCTATGTCCGGGACGAAGATGCCCGCCCGACGGGCTCGGCTCAGCCCTATGGAGCGCTCTGGGATGACGGCCCTGACAGCGTCGCCAGCCTGGCCCATGTGATGCAGGTGAGGCGTATCGCTCTAGATCGCTTCGGACCGGACAACATCCCCTCGGGCGCCCCCCTTTCCGACCTGCGGCGCGTAATTGTTCCGATTTACCTGTTCCATCGCTACGAGGTCGACTCTGTCTCCAAGTCCATCGGCGGGGTGGATTTCGCCTATGGGGTGCGCGGCGCGCAGATCCATGCCGCGGCTCCTGTGCCCGCGGACCGTCAGCGCCAGGCGCTCAGCGCGTTGCTCGCGACGCTGGACCCGGCAGCTTTGACCTTGCCGCCGACGCTCCTGTCGACTCTCTCGGCCGGGCGCGATGGCGCGGAGGATCGCGCCTACGACATCGAGGTGTTTGGCGACTCCCAGAGCCCGGTGTTCGATCTCGACGCCGCCGTCGCCGCCGCCGCAGACATCACCCTCTCCGACCTGCTGGATCCGAGCCGCCTCGGCAGGGTCGCCGATCAGAGCGCCGCGATCCCCGGACAACTGGATCTCGGCGAGCTGCTGGATGCGGTCGTCTCGAAGGCATTTGATGCCCGACCTCTGGCGGGGGAGGAGGCTCAGGTCCGACGCGACGTCCAAACCCGGCTGGTGATCAAGCTCGCGGGACTGGCCGCCAATCCTGCGGCGTCTCCGGCTGTGGCCGCCGCAGCCCGACTGGAGCTCGATCGCCTGGGCGAGGCCTTGGCCCACCGCACCAGTGAGGATCCGGCCGAACAGGCCCAGGCGGCATGGCTTAAGGACCTCATCCTTGATAAGGCGAAAGGCGGTCTCGCCCAGCTGGCCGACGCCGCATACGAGCCTCCGCCGGGAATGCCGATCGGCGCCGACGGCGAGACCTGCTGGTTCTGTGACATTCCGCCGGCCTTCGGGAGACCGGAGCCGGCGGACGAAGCGCCTGCGCCCTGATCCTCTGGCCTGATCGGCCGTCTCGCTCACCTCGTTAACGATTTGACCCATGTCCACGTGCGTCCAGGCGCGCACGCACGCCCCTTTTTGTACTTTGTTTGTTCTAAGATCTACCTGCTTCGACCGCTGCGGGCGTGGATGTTTGACTGTGATCTCCTCATTTTTGGGCCGTTTGTGTCATTGTATCCCAATTCGTCCCATGTTAACCCATTCGTGTCGCGGAGCGCTCGCTCCGCCAGGGTGGAGGCGCGATTCGGCGCACGACAGCGAACGAGGAAGGGTTCTGCGGCGCGGTGTTCATCTCGACAGCCGAGAAACAGCTGGATTCCAAGCGACGGATCGTTCTGCCGCAGGATTTCCGTGCGGTCGCGGCCGGGCCATTTGACGGCGTCTTCTGTTTTCCATCCATCGAGGCCGACTGTCTCGAAGGTGGCGGTCAGGCCCTCTTCGATACCTATCGCAACCTGATTGATGAGCTCCCGTTTGGCGATCCGCTGCGAAGCGCACTCGAGGTCAGCGTCTATGGCGGTCTCAACCGTCTGGCCTTCGACACGGCCGGTCGCATCACCTTGCCTGAGACCCTATGCGAGCGCTTTGGTCTCACCGACTGGGTGGCCATCGTCGGCCTTGGCGAACGCTTTCAGATCTGGTCGCGCGATGCTTTCCGCGAACATCGCGACCGTCAACTTGCCGCCGCGCGCGAGGGGCTTCCCGCCTATCGCGCCCAGCAGCGCGCATTGCGGGCGCAGGCGTCGTGAGAAACGTTCGCCCGCGCCGTTCGCCTGAGGCAGACAGCAATCTCGAAGCCGGTCGCCCTCATGCGCCGGTGCTCCTCGCTGAGGTGCTGGAGGCGATCCGCCCGGGTTCCGGTGACCTTATCGTAGATGGCACGTTCGGGGCTGGAGGCTATAGCCGCGCCTTTCTCGACGCCGGCGCGGATGTATTAGCCCTGGATCGCGATCCGTCCGCGGAAGTTTTTGCCGAAGAGCTGCGGGCGAAGCCGGGTTTCCGCTTGGTCCTGGCTCCCTTCTCGACCTTGGCGGCGGTGCTGGGGATGAATAGGGCCGACGCCATCGCCCTGGACCTGGGGGTCTCCTCCATGCAGCTCGACCAGGGCGAGCGCGGCTTCTCGCTCCGGCGCGATGGCCCTCTCGACATGCGAATGTCGCGCGAGGGGCTCAGCGCCGCCGATCTGGTCAACGGGGAGAGCTCAGAGGCTCTGGCGCATCTCTTTCGCCGCTATGGCGAGGAGCCGCAGGCCCGCCGCATCGCCGCCGCCATCGTACGCCGCCGAGTTGAAAGGCCGATCCTGCGGACGCTCGACTTGGCGGAGGTGGTGGAGCAAGCCGTTGGCGGCCGTCGCGGTCTTCGCGTTCACCCCGCGACGCGCGTTTTCCAGGCCCTCCGAATCGCGGTCAATCAGGAGCTGGTCGAGCTGGAAGATGGGCTGACGGCGGCGGAGAAGGTGCTCAAGGCGGGCGGTAGGCTGGCGGTGGTGACATTCCATTCCCTAGAGGACCGCATCGTTAAGTCGTTCCTGTTGGCGAGGGCGGGCCAGGTCCCGGCAGGCTCCCGCCACGCGCCGCCGCGCATCGCCGGGCCGGCGCCCAGTTTTCGTCTGATCGTGCGCGGCGCTCAGGCGCCCGGCGCGGCGGAGATCGCCGCCAATCCGCGCGCCCGGTCGGCCAAGCTGCGTTGGGCGGTGCGCACCGAGGCCCCGGCTTGGGAGGCGGCGGCGTGATCAATCCGTTCGGCCTCCTGACCCGGCGGGTGCGCGGGTTCCGCGTCATCGACATCGCCGCTGTCGGCGTGATCGTCGTCACCGCTCTGGCGACCTATGCCTTCAAGACCTCTGCGGGGGCTGAGGATGCCGATTCTTTGGGGATCGAGGGCCAGATCGTGGCCGAGCAGCAGCAAATTCGCCTGTTGCATGCCGAGCTGGCCAAACTGGACGACCCCACGCGCATTGAAGCGCTATCTAGCCAGTATCTCGGCATGGGAGCGGAGACCGCCAAACAGGATATATCAGAGGTCGATCTAGGGCGCATCGCCAGCCGGCCCGCGGCCCCCGCGCCGGTGCTCACGCCGAGCCCCGCGCCTGACGATCCTGAGGCCACGCCCACCTCCGTCGAGACTCCGCCCTCATCAGCGTCATCGCCTCGCCCTGCGGCGCCCCCTGTCCACGCGAGGGCGGGATGAGCATTGCACAGCCCCCATTCGCCGGCGCGGACGTCTCCCGCGCGCCGCCGGTCTGGCGCGACTGGCGCGCCATCCTGGCTGCGATTGAGGGCGCGACGAGCCGCGGCCTCGCGCCGGGCGAGGCGCGCGAAGCAGGGCGATTGCGGATCTTCTTCGTTATGGCTCTGTTCGCCGCCGCGTTCGTTTATGCGGGTATCTTCGCCGCGAAGGCCGCCCTTCTGTCGGGTTTGGAAGGACGCGGAGCCGCTGGCGCTCCGGCAGAGACCGTGCGGGCCGACCTCGTGGACCGAAACGGACGCATCCTGGCCGTCGATCTGATCCGCTATGGGCTCTATATCCGGCCGCAGGAAGTCTATGACCGCGCGGCGACCCTGGACGCGGTCGCGCGCATCCTGCCTGGCGTTCCCCGCGCGCGCCTCGCCAATGTTCTGGGGCGAGATCGGGGTGAATATTACATCGCTGGCGATCTCAGCCCCGAGGTTCGCGACCAACTTCACGATCTGGCCCTGCCCGGTCTCTACTTTCAGGACGAGGAGGGTCGGGCTTATCCTCTTGGCGAGACTGCGGCCCAGGTGATTGGCCTGGCGAGCCGCGATGGCCGCGGCCTTTCGGGGGCTGAGCGCGCCTTTGACGGCGCCATCCGCAAGGATTCTGGCCCGGTCGCACTCTCGATCGATCTGCGTGTTCAGGCAGCCCTTCAGGACGAGGTGGACAAGGCCGCAGTCCACTTCGGGGTCAAGGACGCCGTGGGCATGG
The DNA here is from genome assembly GCA_021808285.1 of Pseudomonadota bacterium. GTDB lineage: Bacteria > Pseudomonadota > Alphaproteobacteria > Caulobacterales > Caulobacteraceae > Acaudatibacter. Next base: position 13,347 of record JAKBBV010000024.1, read on the forward strand.
TGGTGAATGTGCGCACTGGCGAAATCCTCGCCATGACCAGCTGGCCGACCTATGATCCCAACCATCCGGAGCGCACGCCGCCGGACAACATGGTCAACCATGCCGCAGCCACGGTCTATGAGCCCGGCTCGGTGTTCAAGGTCTTCACCTTGGCCGAAGGTCTGGACACGGGGGCCGTCAATATCCGGACGGTTTTCGACGTCTGCTCCCCGCTGGTGCTGCCCGGTCAAATCATTCATGACTATGACAAGGGTGACTGTGCGCTGCCGCTTTGGGAGGTGTTCACTCACTCCTCCAATATCGGCGCAGCCAAGATGGCCATCCGTGTCGGCGGAGAGGCCGAGGATCACTATTTCCACGCCTTCGGACTGTTCAATAAGGCGCCCAGCGAACTGATCGAATCCGCTCGGCCGCTGACGGTAAGCCGCATGTCGGTCAACTCAGTGGCTACCATGGCTTTCGGTCAATCGATCTCTGTGAGTCCCTTGGCCCTGGCTACCGGGATGAGCGCGATCCTCAATGGCGGTATCTATCGCCCCCTGACTTTGAGAAAGCTCGACCCCGGCGAGTCCCCGGCTCCCGGCCGCCGCGTGATCAAAGAGTCCACTTCGCGGGTCATGCTGGGGCTGATGCGGCTCAACGGCACCAATGGCACCGGCCGTTCGGCCGACCTTGGCGCCCCCGGCTATCTGGTCGGTGGCAAGACCGGGACGGCCACGAAGCTGGTCAATGGCCATTATGACCTGGGCAAGAAAAACCTCGCCTCGTTCGCCGCCGTATTCCCTACCGATGGCGGCTTCAACCAGGACCGATACTTCGTGCTTGTGATGATGGACGAACCCAAGGTTCTGGCCGAGACGGGCGGCTTCACCACGGGCGGTGCTGTCTCCGCGCCCATCGCCGGACGCATCATTGAGCGCATTGCGCCCTTTCTCGGCCAGACGCGACGCGCAGACGAACCGGATGAGCCACCGCCGGGGCGCAACAAGGATGTCGTCGACGCCTCTGTGCTCGACCACATACAGGCCGTGTCGGGTCCTGTTGGACCGCCCATCAATCCGGTCATCACCGATGCCGCCGGCGGGCGTGCACGATGAGCGCTCGCCTCTCAGCCTTGGTGCAGCGTGATCTGGATGAGGATCCGGTGATCGAGGGGGTTACGGCTGACAGCCGCAAGGTTCGGCCGGGTTATTTATTTGCGGCTCTTCCCGGGGCGAAGGCTGACGGCCGCGCCTTCGTGGGCGCGGCGATAAAGCAGGGCGCGGCGGCGGTGCTTGCGCCGGATGCTTCCCCGGATTGGCGGCCCCAGTGGTGCAAGCGCACGACCCGCGCCGCGCCTATGCGCTCGCGGCGGCCGCGTTCTGGCGGCGCCAGCCCGAGGCCTGCGTCGCCGTCACAGGCACCAATGGCAAGACCTCGGTGGCAGGGTTCTGCCGACAGATCTTCAGTCAGCTGGGTCGGGCCTCGGCCAGCATGGGAACTCTCGGCGTACGCGCGGGCGAGGTCCAACTGACCCCGCCGGGCCTGACGACGCCGGACGCCGCCGACGTCGCGCGTCTGCTTTGCGAGTTGGCGACGGGAGGTATCACTCACCTGGCGCTGGAGGCCTCTTCCCACGGTCTGGACCAGCGGCGACTCGATGGCGTGAGACTGGCCGCCGGCGCTTTCCTCAATCTGACCCAGGACCATCTCGACTATCACGGGGATATGGCCACCTATCGCGCGGCCAAGCTTCGCTTGTTCGATACCCTCTTGCCCCGCGGTGCGACGGCTGTCCTCAATGCGGACTCGAGCGCCTATTCAGCCTTCGCGGCCACCGCCGTCAGCCACGGCCTCAGCGTTGTCTCAGTCGGCGCCGCCGGCCAGTCGGTGCGCCTTCTGGCTCGGGAAGCGGACCTTTCGGGGCAACGTCTGACCCTGCGGGCCTTTGGGCGCAAATACGACGTGGATCTGCCGTTGGTCGGAGACTTTCAGGCGACCAACGCCCTGGTCGCCGCGGGACTTTGCCTCGCGGTGGGCGAGTCGCCGGACGAGGTCTTCGCTGCGCTCGGCCGCCTTGAAGGCGCACCCGGTCGACTTCAGCGGGTAGGAGAGTCCGCCGATGGGGCGGTGGCCTATGTGGACTATGCCCATACGCCCGATGGCCTGGAGACAGTGCTGCGGGCGCTGCGGGGGCACGCTCGCGGTCGCCTGGTGCTCGTATTTGGCGCGGGCGGAGACCGCGATCGCACCAAACGTCCGCTGATGGGCGCGGCGGCGGCGGCCCTCGCCGATCTCGCTTTTGTCACCGATGACAATCCGCGCAGCGAAAACCCCGCGCTCATCCGCGCCGAGATTCTGTCTGGAGGTCGGGGCCTGATCGAGGCGCCAGGTCGCGCCCAGGCCATCAAGGCTGCGGTAGGATCTCTAGAGCGTGGAGACATCCTGGTGGTGGCGGGCAAGGGGCACGAGCAGGGGCAGGTGATCGGGAGAGACATCGTGCCGTTCGACGATATCGCCGAGACCCGTCGCGCTCTGGGGCTGGACGACGGCCGTGGCTGAACCGGCTGGGGCGGTTCCGCTATGGAGCGGCCGCGACATCGCTGAGGCTGTGGGCGGCGCCCTGACGGGTGGAGATTTCGCCGTATCCGGGGTCGCGATCGATAGTCGGGAGGTGCAGCCGGGCGATCTCTTCGTCGCGCTCTCCGGGGCCCGGGATGGGCATGATTTCATCCCTGACGCGTTCAGACGCGGAGCTGTCGCCTCACTGACCTCGAGGGAAGTGGATGGTCCGCATGTTTGTGTCACGGGAGGCATTCTGGCGGCGTTGGAGGCGCTCGCGGCTTCCGCCCGGGAGCGGGCCGCGATGGCCCGGCGCGCCGCCGTCACCGGTTCGGTGGGCAAGACCAGCGTCACCCAGGCGATCCTGGCGGGGCTAAACCTGGCGGGCGGAGGCCATGGACCGGTTCGTTCCTTCAACAACCATATCGGAGTGCCCCTGACCCTGGCTCGCATGCCGGGCCAGACACGGCGCGCAGTGTTTGAACTCGGCATGAACCACGCGGGTGAAATCGCCCCCTTGTCGCGGCTCGTGCGGCCCCATGTCGCGGTCGTCACCACAGTGGCGGCGGTGCACGTTGAAGCGTTTGACGACGGAGAGGCCGGCGTGGCGCGCGCCAAGGCCGAGATCTTCACCGGTCTCGAACGCGGCGGAGTCGCGGTCCTCAATGCCGAAAACCGCTGGTTCGATGTTCTGAATGCGCAGGCCGAGGCGGCTGGGGCCGAGGTTCGCGCTTTTGGCTCCGCTCCAGGCGTCGCAGGGCGGCTGATTCACTTCACGCCCACACCCTCCGGCGCCTTCGTCGAGGCGGAGATCGACGGGCGGGCAAGGCGCTATCCCTTGCGGCAAAGTGCGTCGCATTGGGGCCCCATGAGTCTGGCGGCGCTCTTGACCCTGCGCGCCCTGGACGTGGACCTGGAAATCGCCCTGGCCGCCCTGGCCTCCTTCGAACCCCTCACCGGCCGAGGGGCTGCCTCTCAGATTCGTCTTCCGACAGGCGAAGCCACGCTCATCGATGACAGCTATAACGCCAGCCCGGTATCCGTCGCCGCGGCGCTAAGGGCCCTGGGCGCGAAAAGCCCCGCAGGCCGGCGTCTCGTGGCCCTTACGGACATGCTGGAACTCGGCCCTGAAGGCCCTGCTCAGCATGCCAAGCTTGCGGACGTCGCAGACGCGGCCGACATCGACCTGATGTTCTGCGCCGGACCGCTAATGCGCCACGCCTATGAAGCCTTGCCGCCGTCTCGCCGTGGGGCCTGGACAGAGTCCGTCGAATCACTGACGCCGATTCTGATCGCCGCCCTCAGCCCGGGCGACGTCATTCTCGTCAAGGGCTCCAAGGCTTCGCGGGCTGCTGACATCGTCGCCGGACTAGCGAAGGCCTTTGCACCCGTTCTGGAGGGGGAGGAGAGCTAGTGCTCTATCTGCTGTATCAGCACCTCGCCGCCCAAAGTCATCACTATATCGGCGTCCTCAATCTGCTGCGCTATCTGACCTTTCGGGGGGTCATGGCGGTAGCTACCTCTCAGGTTGTGGTCGTGGCCATGGGCTCACGATTCATCCGCTGGATGAAGGCGAAGCAGGGCAAGGGCCAGCCCATTCGCGCCGAGGGCATTCAGCGCCACATCACCGAGAAGGCGGGCACGCCCACCATGGGCGGCCTGATGTTCCTCGCCGGCATTACCGTCGCCACTTTGCTCTGGGCAGATTTGCAGAATGTCTATGTATGGGCGGTTCTTCTGGTCACTCTCGGCTTTGGCGGCCTGGGTTTTCTCGACGACTACGCCAAGGTGACCAAGCAGACCACGGCCGGACTCTCAGGCTGGCTCAGACTGCTGGTCGAAAGCCTGATCGGGGTTATCGCCGTCCTGGCTATGGTCCTGTTCGCCCCCCACTCGCCCGAAGGCGCTGGCCTATCGACCTCTGTGGCTTTCCCCATATTCAAAAGGGCCCTGCTCGACCTGTCCTGGTTCTATCTGCTGTTCGGAGCCTTTGTGATTGTCGGCGCGTCGAATGCCGTGAACTTCACCGACGGCCTGGATGGATTGGCGACCGTGCCGGTGATGATCGCCGCCGCGACCTTCGGCCTGATCGCCTACATGGTCGGAAATATCCGTTTCTCCGACTATCTCGAGCTCCATTTTGTCCCCGGCGCGGGCGAGGTGGCTATCCTCTGCTCAGCGATCGTCGGTTCAGGTCTGGGTTTCCTCTGGTACAACGCGCCGCCGGCGCGGATATTTATGGGCGACAGTGGGGCCCTGTCCCTCGGAGCGGCGCTCGGCGCCATCGCCGTGGCCACCAAGCATGAGATCGTCTTGGCGATTGTCGGCGGCCTGTTCGTGGTCGAGACCGTCTCAGTCATCATCCAGGTGATGTGGTTCAAAAGGACCGGCAAGCGGGTGTTTCTCATGGCCCCGATTCACCATCACTTCGAGCGTCTTGGATGGTCGGAGTCGACGGTCGTGATCCGCTTTTGGATCGTCGCCATCATGCTGGCCCTGGTCGGGCTCTCGACACTCAAACTCAGGTGAGGCGGCCGTCGGCCCATGATCCCCGTCCCCGTCTTTGCCGATCAGGAGGTGCTGGTCTTTGGGCTGGCCCGGTCGGGTCTGGCTGCGGCGCGCGCGCTTGAGGCGGGCCGAGCGCGGGTCCTCGGTTGGGATGAGCGGGACGCGGCTCGCGCGGCGGCGGTCGGCGAGGGGCTGACCCTGACGGATCCTGCTTCGCTGGATTTCCGCCGCCTCGCCGCTGTTGTGCTCTCGCCCGGCGTCCCGCTCACCCATCCCACCCCCCATCCGGTCGTAACCCTCGCCAGGGCCGCGGGAGTGGACGTCATCGGCGATATCGAACTTTTTGCCCGCGCCATCGCACAGGCGCCGGAGCATAAGCGGCCGACTGTGGTCGCGATCACTGGGACCAATGGCAAATCGACAACCACAGCGCTGGTGACGCACCTCCTCGCTGAGGCGGGCCGGGACGTACATATGGGCGGCAATATCGGATGGGGCGTGCTTGGCTTGCCCCCGATGCACGGCGGCGCCGTATATGTCCTGGAGCTGTCCTCCTACCAACTTGACCTGACTTCGAGCTTGCATCCCCGCGCCGCAATCCTGCTGAATCTCAGCCCCGATCATCTGGATCGCCACGGAGACATGGCGGGCTACGCGGCCGCTAAACGGCGCATCCTCCTCAATCAGGGCAAGGGCGACACGGCCGTGATTGGGGTTGATGACGATTGGGGGCAGAGGATCTGCACCGAGATCACGGCGGCTAACCGACGCACCATCTACCCGATCAGCGCGCGAAAGGCGCTCAGCCGTGGGGCTTACGTTCTCGAAGGCCGACTCTATGACGCCTGCGGATTGGATCGGGTTCTCGAGGTCGCAGATCTGACAGCTGCGCGCTCGCTTCCTGGTCGTCACAACTGGCAGAACGCCGCAGCCGCCTATGCGGCGGTAACGGCCCTGGGACTGACCACCGAACAGGCCGTGACCGGGCTGATGAGCTTTCCCGGCCTCGCCCACAGGATGGAGACGGTGGGCGCCCTCGGCGGCGTGCGCTTCGTCAATGATTCAAAGGCCACGAATATCGACGCCGCGCGGCAGGCGTTGGCGAGTTATCCCCGGGTGTTCTGGATCGCGGGCGGGCGCCCGAAGAGCGGCATCGAGGATCTGACTGATCTCTTCCCCACAATCGCTCGGGCCTATCTGATTGGCGAGGCGGCCGTAGACTTTGGCGCCACCCTGGCCGGCCATACGCCCTACGTTCTGAGCGGTGATCTGGCCAGGGCCGTCAAGGAGGCCTTCGTCGATGCCCGGGCCGAGGCTGCCCGCACTGGCGGTGAAGCCGTCGTGCTGTTTTCGCCAGCCTGCGCCTCGTTCGATCAGTTCACGGATTTCGAAGCGCGCGGAGAGGCCTTCCGCGTCGCTGTACAGGCCCTGGCGACGGAGGATCTGGGCGCTCAGATGCCGCCCCACAGGGGGGAGGTCCGCGCATGAGTTCAAGTCAGCACGCCTTCCAGCGCACGGACCGGTCTCGCCTTGGCCTATGGTGGTGGACAACAGATCGCTGGCTTCTCGGAGCTACGGCCGTTCTGCTGATCCTGGGCGTCATTTTGCAATTCGGCACTAGTCCCGCGGCGGCGGTGCGCCTCGGCCTTAAATCACCGTTCCATTTCGCCATCCGGCAATGCATCTTCGCGGGTCTAGGCGTCACCATTCTTTTGTTTGTCTCGCAGCTGAGCCCTAGGGGGGTGAGGCGGGCGGCCTTGATCGTCTACCTCATCTCTATGGCGGCGATGATGACTCTGCCCTTCGTCGGGCATGTCGCCAAGGGGGCCGGCCGCTGGGTCGACATCGCGGGGTTCACCCTGCAACCGTCGGAGTTCATGAAACCCGCGCTCATTGTCCTCGCGGCCTGGATGTTCTCCGAGGGTCGCAAGGGGGAGGTTCCGGGCACAACGATCGCCTTCGTGCTCTATCTGGCGGCCGTCGCGCTCCTCCTGATGGAGCCCGATGTCGGTCAAACCATCCTCATCACAGCGGCCTTCGGCGCTGCGTTCTGGGTTGCGGGCGTGCCGACGAGCTGGATATTAGCCTTGGGCGGTGTCTCAGCGGCTGGCCTGACCGGGGTCTATTTCGCCTTCCCGCACGTGTCGAACCGAGTCCATACCTTCCTGCACCAGGATAAGTCAGGCGGCCCGACCCAGGTGCATGCCGCCGCCGAGGCGATCGCTGCGGGCGGTCTGTTCGGCAAAGGCCCCGGAGAAGGGGTCATGAAGCTGGAAATCCCCGACATGCACACCGATTTCGCCTATAGCGCCGCCGCGGAGGAGTACGGCCTCTGGCTTTCGCTTTTGCTCATCGTCTTATTCGCTGTCCTGGTCTTGCGAGGGCTTTACAAGGCCATGCGGCTGGCCGACCCGTTTGAGCAGATCGCCGCCGCGGGCCTATTTGTCCTGGTTGGCTTGCAGGCCTTCATCAATGTCGCTGTGAACCTGGCCCTCATCCCCACCAAAGGTATGACCCTGCCATTCATTTCCTATGGCGGGTCGTCCATGCTCGGCATGGGATTGACCGTCGGCATGGCGCTGGCCCTTACGCGCCGTCGCCCCGGCGCCTATGCCTCTGAGCCCCTGGCTCGGGCTGGCGACTTCGCCTGATCGGTCCTGAAGTGAAGAGCATCGTTTTGGCGGCTGGCGGAACCGGCGGGCATCTCTTCCCGGCCCAGGCGCTAGCCGTTGCTTTGCGCGCTCGCGGCTGGCGTCTCATTCTTGCTACCGACGCTCGCGCCGCAGAGCACGCCAAGGCCTTCCCCGCCGAGCGTGTGGTCGCGCTTCCCGTCGCCACATGGCGGGGCCGCGACCCCGCGGCCTTGCTGCGTGCGGGCCTGACGGTGGCCGCGGGCGTGCGGGCCGGCCGCAGGCTGATCGGCGAGGTGGCGCCTGACTTGACTGTGGGTTTTGGCGGCTACCCTTCTCTACCGGCAATGCTGGCGGCGGTGAGCCTTGGCCGACCGACTCTGATCCATGAACAGAACGCGGTGATGGGCCGCGCCAACCGCCTTCTGGCATCCCACGTCACCGCCGTGGCCTGCGGGTTTGAGTCCCTGGCCAAAGCGCCGGCTCGCGCCATCGCCGGAATGACTGTCACCGGCAACCCCGTGCGCCCTGAGATCGCCGATCTGGCCGGGCGCGGCTACGAGGCGCCCAGGGGGCGGATCCACATTCTCGCTACCGGCGGCAGCCAGGGCGCGCGCCTCCTCTCAGAGCGCATTCCCGCCGCCATCGCGGCCCTACCAGAGCCCCTGCGTCGCCGTCTGATCGTGAGCCAGCAGTCGCGCCCCGAATGTCTTGAGGCGGCCCGCGCCATCTATGCAGAGGCCGGCGTGGAGGCCGAGACAGCATCCTTCTTTGCGGACATGGCGCGACGGCTGCATCAGGCCCACTTGGTCATTGGGCGCGCCGGGGCCTCCACGGTTACGGAGGTTTGTACTGTCGGACGACCCAGCCTTCTCATCCCACTGGGCGTGGCGCTCGACGACGACCAGGGCCAGAATGCTCGGCTCCTGGCCGAGGCGGGGGCGGCGCTCGTGTTGCGCGAGGGCGAGTTGGACCGTCTCGGCCCGATGCTGGAAGGGCTGTTGAACGAGCCCGCACGCCTGACCGCCATGGCCGCCGCCGCCGCCGCTCGGGCCCGTCCGGACGCCGCGGAACGGCTCGCCGACCTAGTGGAACGTTTGGCCAGCGTTTAGGTCGACTGCCGACCAGGTGGAAGCTGTCTGGGCGGCCAAGCGGCGCGTCAGCACTTGAAACTCGAGCGAATGGCGACTTGGACAACAAATCGATCAGCTCGGCGTTTGCTCTAGTCGCGTTCACCTTCGTCGGCGATGTTCGCCGTGGCCGCCGGATGTAATGAGAACATCCAGCCCCTCGCTCCAAGAGCCTGACCCGCGTCCCCTCCAGCTCCCGAACCGGCCGCAGTCCTTTCGGCCGCCACGCTGGGGATGGCGATGGGCGATTGCGCCTTGGCTTTCAGCGCCGAATTGGCCCTGGCGAAATCGCCATTGCGCAGGGCGTCGAAATCGCCCTGCACCTTCTCGAGCTGCCGGGTCAGTTCGTCGATACGAGCGAGCTGATAGGCCGCTGGCGCCCCGTCATAGGAGCTGATCGCGCCATAGACGTCGTCGGCATATTCGCGCAGGCGCAGTTCGCCGGTGATGGCCCCGCCTTCGGTGGTGGCGACGATCCGCTTGCGCAGCGCTTCCGCCTCCCCGGCCACCGTCTGGAGTTGGCCCCTTAGCGGGTCGGCGGGCGGCAGCGCGGCGGCCCTGGCCGCCGTCTGAGCGGCGACGGCGACGATCTGGGCGTCGAGGTCCGTCATTCGCCCAAAGAGAGCGCTGATCCGCGTCAACGCTTCGTACTGGGCCTTTCGCGCGGCAAGGTCGAAGTGATCGCGCCGGTCTAGCGTCACCTGGAACGGCGCCGTCACCGTCAGATCTCCGCTGGTGATTCGCACCTCATACACGCCGGGTAACACACGTGGGCCCTGGGAGGCGTTGAAGGCGACCTGGGCGGCGGGTGGAACACGCGGCGGCGCGTCGCGCATGCCCCAAGTCACACGGTTGATCCCCGGACGCGTGGAGGCGGGCAGGGTATCGAGGATTTTTCCTGACGGATCGAGGACTTCGACCCTCAGCTTGCCGTACAGATGCCGGTGTGGCTCATAATAGGAGATGACCGCACCGTCGGTAGGGTCGGGGCCTACGAAGCTGGCATCGCCGTTCGACCAGCCCCCATTGCCCTCAATGCGCTCCTGGTCCGGGCGCGCGGGCAGGATGGAGATGGGCTTCTCCATCACCGCCTCGGTGAGACCCCTGAGGGGTGTCAGGTCGTCGACGATCCAGATGCCTCGGCCGTGGGTGGCGATGGCGAGATCCTTGTCGCGATTCTGGAAGGCGATATCGCGAACGGGGACATCAGGCAGGCCGCCGCCCTTGAACTGCGCCCATCGCTTGCCGCCGTCCGGTGAAATCCAAAGCCCGAACTCGGTACCGGCATAGAGGAGGCCCGGGCGTTCGGGGTCCTCCTTGATCACCCAGACCTGACCGCGCATCCCCTGTGCGGGTGAGGCGATCCGGGTCCATGTCTGCCCGTAATCGCTCGTGCGATAGATATAGGGCTCGAAGTCGCCGAACACGTGCCTGTCGAACGCAGCATACGCCACCGCCGCGTCATAAGGACTGGCCTCTATCCAGGAGACCCAAGAGCGGGCTGGAACGCCGATCTTGGCCGTGAGATTGTTCCAGTGCGCGCCGCCGTCCCGGGTGAGCTGAACATTGCCGTCGTCGGTTCCCACCCAGATCTGACCGGCCGCCTTGGGCGATTCTGAGATCGCTTAGATGGTCGTGTAGGTTTCCGCGGCAGAGTTATCGACAGTGATCCCGCCGCTCTTCTCCTGCTGCTGTTTGGAGGGATCATTAGTGGTCAGGTCGGGCGAGATTTTGTCCCAGGTCTGGCCGTGGTCACGACTGCGGAACAGGTACTGCGCGCCGATATAGATTTCGCCCTTGTCGTTGGGGCTGACCACCAGAGGCGTATTCCAGTTGAAACGCAGTTTCTCGGCTGTGTCCGACTGCGGCTGGATGTCCCGCATCTCATGGGTGTGACGGTTGACGCGCACCACTGACCCGCCCTGGCTCTCGGAGTAGGCAAAGCCGTCCGGATCAGCCGGATCGGGCCAGGCCCAGAAACCATCGCCGCCTCCGATATTCTCCCACCGACCGTTCGTAACCCCTCCTGGATAGGCGGTGTCGCCGACCCAGGCGGCGTTATCCTGCAGGCCGCCATAGACCTGGTAGGGATCCTTGTCGTCGAGACTGACATGATAGAACTGTGAGATCGGCAGGTTGTCGACCTTGGACCAGCGATTGGCCCCGTCGTGGCTGATCCAGAGGCCCCCGTCGTTGCCCACGACGATATGTTTAGTGTCGCTGGGATCTATCCAAAGGTCGTGCTGGTCTGGATGGATGCTCTGGCTCAGCGTTGTGAAGCTTCTTCCGCCATCGTCACTGACGATCAGGGAGAAGTCGGTCTTGAACACCCGGTTGGGGTCCTTGGGGTCGACCTTCAAGTTGGCGAAATAAAAGGGGCGCCACACCATCCACTGGCTACGGTCCCGCGGCGCCCAGGTCTTACCGCCGTCATCCGAGCGATAGAGCGCGCTCTTCGCGCTCTCCACAAAGGCATAAACGACCTTCGGGTCGGAAGGCGCGAAGGCCACGGCCTCTCGTCCCCAGGGGCCATCGGGAAGACCATCGCCTGGTGATTTGAGGCTTTTCCAGGTGGCGCCGCCGTCTTCCGTGACCAGGAGGTCGCTCCCGGATGGCGCCTTCTCATCCTCGCCGCCGGAGCGAAAGCCCCAGCCGGTGCGGCGGAAATCCCACATGCCGGCAATCAGCTTGTTGGGATTGCTAGGGTCCATGCTCAGGGTTGAGCAGCCGCTGGAGAGATTGGCGCCCTTGAGGATCAGGGTCCAGGTCTTGCCGCCATCTCTGGTCTTGTAGAGGCCGCGGTCGGCGCTGTCGCTCCACAACCGGCCGGGAACGCAGACATACACCGTGTCGCTGTTCGAAGGATCGACGAGGATTTTGGAGATGTGCTCTGAGGCTGGAAGGCCCATATGGGTCCAGGTCTCGCCCCCGTCCGTGGTCTTATAGACGCCATCGCCCACCGAGACCGAGTTGCGCATCCAACTCTCGCCAGTGCCGACCCAGTAGGTGTCGGGATGGTTGGGGTCGAGCGCGATGGCTCCGATGGACTGGACGTCCTCCTTGTCGAAAATGGGTCGGAACGTCGTGCCGTCGTCCTGCGATTTCCATAACCCACCCGAGGCGGCGCCGACCAAAAGCAGGGTCGAGCCGTCCTTCTCATGGCGCCCGGCGATGGCTGAAACCCGGCCGCTCATTGTCGCCGAGCCAATGTTGCGGGCGCCAAGGCCCGACAAGATCGCACTGTCGAAGGTGGAGGCGGCTGTCACCGGGAGGGTTGCCGCGGCAGCTGCGGAACTGCTCAGGGCGGCAAAGCTGGCGGCGGCGAGAAGGAACGCGCGAGAGAGATGTGCGCGGCTCATTTCTTGTCCTCCGAAGCGGTCGGGGCGGGTGTCTTGGCGCCGGCAGGCATCGCGAACTGTGAAGATGCGAGCGGCGGGTTCACGTCGATCTTGGTATAGGTGATCGTCTGTTGGGCGGGCTGGTCCTTTGGTCCGGAACTCTGCTCAAGTGGAAAATAGACGCCTTCGATCTTCTCGTAGTCCCCCAGATCGGTGACTGTGATTTGCTCTGATCCACGCAGGACCTGGCGGGTCTCGACGCGGAAGGCGAGCCAGGCGTCGGGGTCCAGATAGAAGGTTTGCTGGTCGCCATTCCTGAGCGTTGCGCGAAGGGCATAGGCGGGACCGCCGTCAACGTCCTTAAGCCCCAGATTGTCGATCGTCGCGCCCTTGTTCTTGGCGTCGATCAGCGGGTCTTCGAAATCCGCTTCTTCCTGGAGGGATTTGGCGTCGTCGCCAGACAAGGTCTCGGGGTCTTTGCGCCCCTGGAAGGGTTGAATCTGCCAGCCGGTCTCGCCGTTGTAGGCCTGGACAGCGGTCAGGCCCTGGAGCGTGGCATTGATCCGGACGCTGTCCGGGCGGGCGATGTCCTCCTCATAACCAAGCTGGGCGTCCAGGCCGCTGATGCGCAATGTGCCAGTCATGCGGAGCGTCTTGATCGCCTTAAGCGCCGCGAGGCCGCCGCGGGCGGCGATGTGTCGCGCGATGATCTCATCGGTTGAAAGCGCCGGCGGCGTCGTCGACTGGGCAAGCGCCTGCGCGGCGCCCAAGCCCAAGATTGCCGCTGCCGGTCCCACGCGCCGACGCCAAATCCAGGAACTCAAATGCCCCTCCTCCAAATGTCGCGCCAGTGATAGGCGGCGGCTCGCCTCCGCGCAATCTTGCGGAATGTCGCGATGATTGAGCCAGTGCGCATCAACTCGCCCCTGCGCTCGTCGCCTCTCGAGCCCGGCGCGCATCACCCGAGCGGCGGCGGCGGCGAACATAGAGCACGGTCCAGAGGGCCAGGGCCCCAGTGAAGCCATATCCCAGGATAGGCCCAGCGATTAGGTACTGCTTTACGCTGAGGCGCATCACCAGCACCACCGCCAGAGCGGCGTCGAGCAAGAGCCCACAGCCCCAGACGAGGGTCATGACCATGAAGGTGCGCTTTACGGCCGGGTCATCCTTGCGCGCCGCCAACTCCGCCGCGAGCGCCTGATTGTTCTGGCGCTTCATGCCCGCCTGCGCGAGTTCCCAAATGATCGGGCGGCCAATCGCGGCAGAACCCAGAAAGGCAAGGCCAATGACGAAGGTCACCATGCGTTCGCGCAGCTGCAGGAATTTGACCGAGCCGCCGCCCAGCAGCGCCAGGAGCGAGAGGCCAATCGAAACCAGGACGAATGCCGAGATGAAGTCTACATGCCGTGTGCGGATGAAGGTGACGACGGCCCAGATCAGCGGCGGCGCCGAGGACACGATCAGCGCCCTGACCTCGCCCCACGGGCCCTGAAGCTGGTCGTAGATCAGGTAGGGGAGGACCAGATTGATAAGGACCTCGATCGCGAAACCGGGGCCCTGATTTCTGAGGACTCCGCTGATTGCGGATCGGTCCGCTGGACCCTGGTTCATCCTGACACTCATCCTTTTGTTGTAATCGCGAACACCGGCGCTCTAACCGCCTTGTTCTAAAAAGCGTGCGGACGCATAGACCACGCTTGTGGCATACCTTCTGAAATCCCCTCTCCGGCGTCAATCGAAGGTTGGCCGGGGTCATGCCTGGCGCGAAGCGCATCGGGCGGTCCTGCAGCTGCGCCAGACGCGCAGGCTGGTGCAGATCCTGGCCGTCGCCATCCTCAGCGGCTTGGCGGCAGCCTATTATGCAAGGCTATTCGATCTCGCCATCCGTTGGCATCAGACCATGTATCGGGCCGCCCCGTGGGCCGTGCTGCTGGCCATGCCGTTCGGCTTTGGCTTCGTAACCTGGGCCACGCGCCGATTTGCGCCTGCGGCCACCGGTAGCGGCATCCCCCAGGTCATCGCTGCGGCGGAAAGCCGCTGGACCGGCCGCTGGGGCGGCCAACGTGTCACCCTGCGCACGGCGGCGTGGAAGGTGGTCCTGTCTGTCGTCTCCCTCCTGTTCGGCGCCTCGATCGGCCGCGAGGGCCCCACAGTGCAGGTCGTCGCCGGTCTGATGCGCTCCCTGACGCGGGGCTTGAAGGGCGAACCTGGGCGACGAGCGTTGATCTTGGCGGGCGGGGCGGCGGGGGTGGCCGCGGCCTTCAACGCCCCGATCGCAGGCGTGATCTTCGCTGTAGAGGAACTGGCCGGCGCATTTGAAAAGCGGACCCACGCCACCGTCATCCTCGTGGTCGTCACCGCCGGTTTCGCTTCATATGCCCTACAGGGCGACTATGCCTATTTCGGGGTGTTCGATTCTGGCCCTGTGAGTCCGACAATCTGGCTCGCCGCACCAATGATCGGCATCGTCGGCGGCCTCGCTGGAGGCGCATTTTCTCGCCTATTGGCGATTTGTATCGGACCGGGTTCAAACCCACTCAATGACTTTCGACGGGCCCGGCCGGTGACATTCGCGGTGATCTGCGGGGCGATCGCGGCCGTGGCCGCCTGGGCCTCTGGCGGCATCACCTTCGGAGCCGGCTACGCCGAGGCCAAATCTCTGTTGACCGATCATCCGGGTCGCGGCTTCAGTCTGGCCATCAGCAAGTTCATCGCCACCCTGGCCGCCTCGGCGGCGGGCGGGCCAGGCGGCCTCTTCGCCCCGTCCCTGGCCACAGGCGCTGGGATCGGCGGGGCCTTCGCCCGCAGCGGCCTGTTTGCGTTCCAGGGCCGCGACGCCGTTGTCATTGGTATGGCGGCCTATCTGTCGGGTGTGGTCCAGGCGCCTCTGACCAGCGCGGTGATCCTCATGGAGATGACCCGTTCACCCGGTTTGGTCGGGCCGCTCCTCGTCTCCACCCTGCTGGCGCGATGGGTGTCGGGGCGCATCAATGCCGAGCCAATCTATCATCTGCTGGCGCACGGTTGGATGGGTCCAGGACCGGAACACGGCGCTGTCGGCGCGACAGCCGGCAAGGCCCCCGTCGAGGACGAGGGCCCGCCGAAAGTCTGAGGCCGCCGCTCCCAGCTACTTTTGCGTCGCCAGGAAGGCGACCAGGTCATCGACCTGCTGGGGATTATGAAGACCCGCATAGGTCATCTTCGTGCCTGGGACCATGCCGCGGGGGTCTGGCAGGTATTCGCGCAGCTTGGCTTCGGTCCAAACCCATCCTGCGGCCTTCATGCCCGGAGAATAGGCATAGCCGGCGAGGGTTCCGGCCTTGCGGCCTACCACCCCGTGCAGGTTGGGGCCCATCTTGAAGCCTGATCCCGGCGTCACGGCATGACAGATGCCGCACTGCGTATTGAAGTCGGTTCTCCCGGCGATAGGGTTGCCACCGGCTTGAGCCGCGCCCGCAATGAGAGCGAACGCGGCGGCGAAGGTCAGTATGCGATCCATAGAAACACCCTGAATGCGTTGTTGTTGGAAGGTTGAGAGCCCAGCCCATCATAGTTGCTGCGTGCGCCGTTGAACTCAGCGTAGTAGGTGTACTGAATACCCGTCCTGGCGTTGAAGCGCGGCCCGAAGGGCGACTTGCCGGCCCCCCAGGGCGTGGCGTCCACCTGAACCGTGAAGCCTTCCGTATCCGGGCGCGCCACACGGTTTCCGTCGACAATCTGGTACAGGTAGGCATTGCCGGAGCCGAATGTGCGAAAGAGCTGAAGCGTGGCCCCAAACTGGTTGCGGAAATAGTAGCTGGCGTCAGCGCGGAGGTCGTTCAGGCCGGTGACCCGATTACAGTCCAGATATCCGGCCAACGCTGCGCTGGCGCAGGTGTAGTTCAAATACGCGTCCTCGTGGATGAGGTGGCCCTGAAGGGTAAAGACGTCGCCGTTGGAGCGCATGACGTACCATGACGAATCCAGACCCACGTCGTCGTAGAGATCGGTGAGTCCCAAAGACTGGTCGAGGCCAGGATAGATGCGGGTCGACATGCCGAAGGCCCCGATTTCCAGGACGCCCTGGCCCAGGCCCTTTTGGTAGGCGACTCTTGCATATGGCGCCAAGCCGGAGATCGAACCTGGGCTGGTGGGGTCGACGCCCAGCCGGGTCAGCTCCTTGGCGGTCGGAGAGCCATAGGCCCCTGCTTCGAGGTAGAAGGCGTCATCGATCCAGGCATAGGCCGTGCCGCCGATGACCTCCTGGGCCAGGCCTCCCGAAAGCAAAGGAGAGGCCGATGGAGCCGGGACAAGAGTGGACGATGTATAGGGAAAGCCCCAGGCCGGGGTGGTGTTCCAGGCGTCTTCCACGGTCGGGGCGTTGTTCAGGCTCACCCCTAGCACCGCGGAATGCTTGCCGAGATTGGCGGTGGTGACGCCGCGGACATCAAGATTATCCCAGTGAAAGGCATGGGCCACCCCGTCATAGGTCGTCTGAATGAAGGCGCCGAGATGGTCGCCCAAGCCACCGGCGACAAACAGGCTGACTTGGTCCACGGCCAGATTGTTATTTGGGGCGAAGTTCTTCGGCGGCGGGTTTTGCGAGGCGCCAGTATTAGTGAACGAGCTCACCACCATGCCTGAGAGCGGAACATTCCATTTGACCGCCCGAAGCGTGTAACCGTGAAGTTTGAACTCTCGTCCAAACGGAGTGAGCTGGGGTCCAAAGCCGCCCACGTGACAGGCTTGGCATGGCTGGCCGGTTTGTACAGCGAAGGCAGGGACAGCCCGAGCCGAGCCTGGATGAAACGCCAGAACGAGACAGAGCCCCAGCCAACCGACGAAGCGCCAGGAGTGTTTCGCGGCCTGATGGGCGCCGTAGAGGCGATCGGACGACGCAGACCACGTCGAAGCTGGCGCGAACGGCGATCGCCCCGGCGACCTCGACGGTTCGGCCTTCACCCCTTTGTCCCTTAGGGAGTTGTTGTCCAAACGGCCCATGACTCACCCTTTCGTGATCCGTTGGAGCGGTAGTGTCTCGGTCGTCGGGTGACCGCCTTGATCTCGATCAGGACGATGTTCGACGCTCCGCTAGAGCGGCTGCGACCTGGGCATGTCGGGCCCGGCTGATGCCATAGGGAGAGAAGATGATGATGGAGCCAAGACAGAGCAGGGCGACGCCTGGTCCGTAGACGAGCATTAGTCGCTGAAGGACAGGCTCAGGGACCGCACCCGGGATCAGCCCGCCAGTCTCGTGTGGAAAGCCGATCAGATCGAGGGCAAACCCCGCCACGAGGACACCGAGACCGCCGGCCGCTTTGGCGGCGAACGCGAGCCCAGCGAAGAACAGCCCCTCGCGACGGCTCCCGTAGAGATATTCGTGCTCATCGGCGGCGTCGGCCATCATTGAGGGGTAGGCGACGACGGCGAGCCCCATGCCAAGGCCGGCCACCAAACTGTTGACCATGAGCGGAACTGTCGCGGCGGACCCGGTGGGCATAAAGAGATGTAGGACGCGTAGGCCCGGCAGGACCGCCCAGACGAACACCACCGTCCAAAGCCCGATAATGACCATGGTCTTCTTCTCAAGACGCCTGGAGACCTGCGGTGCGGCCCCTGCGCCAAGGAACAGCCCCGCCAGGAAGGCGTAGGCGAGGAACTGGATTTGAGCCGTCGGCAGTCGCCAGACGAAGACGGCCGTATGGTTGCCGAAGGTCGCATTCAGACCCACGGCGACGTAGAATACCACTGCGGATATGAAGAGCCGCCTGAACGAGGCGTTGCGCCAGATATCCGCGATCTCCACTGGCAGGCCGGAGATCAGGGGGCTGGGGCGCTCGGCGGGCTGCGGAAGCCGCGCGGCGTAGCGCATCAGGCCTAGCGCGCAGATCGCGGTCATGACGCCGACCAGACATCCGACCATCCAGCCAAATCCCGGATAGGCGGACATGCGCTGAAGGCCAGCGCTACCGACAAAGAAAAGGCCAAAGGCAGCGACGTTGATCACGAGCCCCGCAAGGATGCCGACGATAGCCCTCCAGGCGACCACGCTCGAGCGCTCCTGATAGTCCTCGGTCATCTCCGCGCCGAGGGCGAAATAGGGCACATTAAATAGAGACACCGCGCTCCGGGCGAGGATGCAGCTGACGGCCAGCCAAACGGTCAGGGCTGCGGGGCTGAGACCATGGGGCGGGGCGAACAGCATGCCAAGCGTCAGCGGGATCAGGGGCGCCCCGGCGAGCATCAGGGGCAATCGTCGTCCGAGGCGCGTTCGCAGATTGTCTGAGATCGAGCCGACAAGGGGATCGACGATGGCGTCGAATACCAGGCTGACGGAAATGGCCAGGCCCACCTCCCCGCCGGAGAGCCCGAGCACGACGGTGTAATAGAAGAAGACAAACGGTATGGCGGTGTCGAAGGCCCCGGATTGGGCGAATTGGCCGAGGCTGTAGAGGAACTTGTGGGCTAGGCTGGGCTTGAAAGAGGGGCGCGGATCAGTCGGCCTCAACGTATCCGCCGCCAAGCTCTCGAGAGTCTCGCTCCATGCCGCTTCAGCCACATCCCTCTCCCTTACGATGGTCGCCGAAGCGCTTGTTTTTCGAGACCTTAGTCGCCAAGGCGGCGTTGGCAACGCCTCTTGTTCGTCTTGATCGCCCAGGCATCGGGGTCCATAGGCAATCACCGTGACTAGTCCCCTGATATGCGTCGCTCCGGTCGGCGACCGCTGCGGCGAGGCTGCGACCTGGTGCGCTGCGGAGCGG
The DNA here is from genome assembly GCA_021808285.1 of Pseudomonadota bacterium. Taxonomy (GTDB): domain Bacteria; phylum Pseudomonadota; class Alphaproteobacteria; order Caulobacterales; family Caulobacteraceae; genus Acaudatibacter. The sequence goes on from JAKBBV010000024.1 coordinate 32,234, forward strand.
GCGCTCTACTGGTGCGACGTCAACCGCTTCCTGATCCATCGGCTGGGGCCGGAAGGTGAGGTGCGCTCGTGGTTCTTCGAGGAACCCGTGACCGCCCTCTCCCTGACCGACTCGCCGGACGAGGATCTTCTTGTGGCGCTCGGCTCGCGTCTCATTCTCTGGCGCTGGCGCGACGATCGCCGCCGCGACCACGGTTTCTCGCTGTCGACCTGGCCCCGAGCGCGCCTCAACGACGGTCGCGCGGCGCCAAATGGAGATTTCTGGATCGGTTCTATGGGCCAGAATGTCGGACCCAGCGGCGAGGCGCTGGCCTGCGAGCCCGGTCAGGGCGAGCTCTTTCGCCTGAGGCCCGGAGGCGCGGTGAACCGCGAGGTCGCGGGCATCGGCATCTCCAATACTGTCTGCTGGTCGCCGGATCATCGCGTCTTCTATTTTGGCGATAGCCAGGCCAACTGCGTCTGGGCCTATGATTATGATCCGACAAGCGGAGCGATCGGCGGACGACGGGAGTTTCTTATGGGGTTTGAGCGCGGCGCACCCGACGGTTCGGCCGTCGATGCCGCGGGCCGGCTCTGGAACTGCCGCTTCGGCGGGAGCTGCATCGTGGTGGTCAATCCCGACGGTTCGCTCAACCAGATCATCGAGGCGCCAGTGCGCAACATCACGACCTGCGCGTTCGGCGGCGAGGATCTGACGACTCTCTACATCACCACGGCGGCGATGATGACCCATGAGGGCGACCGCCTTGCGGGATCATTGTTCGCCCTGCAGGTCGATACGCCGGGCCTCGACGGTTTCGTCGCCCGACTATGAAAGGAGGCGCCATATGCGCTTGACCGACGCTCAATTGGCCCAGGTCTGGGATCGCGGATTCGCAGTTGTCGAGGGGTTTCTTGACCCGGAGACATTGGCTGCGGCTCAGGAGGCGATGTGGGATTACTATCCCCGGCCCGATGCCTATTTCGCCGATCCGCAGGCCTATCCGAAGTTCGCCGCCAGCCAATTCGCCGGTCTGCGTTTCTTCCCCTATGTTTCATGGGCGCTCAATCGCCTTCCCGTCTATCCCGATCTCGTGGATGCGGCCGAGAGGTTTCTGGAGACCCAGGCCGTGGAGGTCTACAAGGTTGAGCTTTGGGCCAAATACGCCGGCGCGGTAAACTACGACCAGCCTCACCATCGCGACTTCGGCAACCACACGCTTGTCGTGCCGCGCACCGACGGTTTCCTGCCGCAGATGACGACCTTTCTGCTGCTTTCTGATGTGACGGAGCTTGATGGCCCCACCAAGCTCGTGCCCCTCGAACACACTCGCCATCTGCCGCTAACGCCGCGCCAGCTTCCGATGGGCGAACTCTTCGATAAGGAGATCGCAGCGACTGCGCCGGCTGGGTCGCTGATGATTTACAAGACCGACGTTATGCATCGCGGCTCGGATTTCACGGCGCCGGGCCGCTCGCGTTTTGCCATGCTCGTTGATTTTCAGGCCAAGGGATACCCCTGGCGCGGGAAGATGTCCTGGCCAGATCGGGGGGAATGGAAAGGTATGACCGAGGCCATGGTCCGGATGACCGCGCGTGAGCGGGACCTTTTCGGCTGGCCGCCGCCTGGCAGTCCCTACTGGAACGCCCAGACCCTTGCCGACGTCGCCGTACGCTATCCGGGCATGGACATGGCGCCCTATGAGGAGGGCGTCTCGGCGTGATCCCACCCCTCGTCCGTCTGTCGGGCGGCGGTCAGAGCCTCATCTTCGCCTTTGAGTCCGGTCTGGCGCGGCTCGTGTGGTGGGGTGCGGAGCTTTCGGCGATGGAGGCGGAGGCGGCCGTCCGGCTCGCGGACCGAGGCATTCCTCAAGGCATGCTGGATGCTGGCGAGGCGCTGAGCCTGCATCCCTGCGCGGCCCAGGGCTTCACCGGCTTTCCCGCTCTGGAGATCCGTCGCGACGACGGGACCTTCCTCGCCGATCCCCGTGTCACTGGGGTCAGAGGAGGCGCCGACGCGGTGGAATGGCGAGCAATGGATCGCCTCGCCGGTCTTGATCTGAGTGTGAAGGTAACTCTCGATGCAGCGACCGGCGTCGCGGCTTTCAAGACACGCGTAGAAAACACCGGCGGTTCGACCCTTTGTCTTGACTGGGTCGCCTCTGCCGCCCTGCCGCTCGATGAGGACGAAGCCTTGATGTTTGATGGCCGCTGGGCAGGCGAGATGCGCCCGGTGCGCGCGCGTCTGACCACAGGGACTTGGCTTAAGGACAATCGGACGGGCCGCACTTCCCACCACGCGCCGCCCTTCGCCGTCGTCGGAGCGCCGGGTTTTGGGGAGGACGAGGGCGAGGTTTTGGGTCTGCATCTGGCCTGGAGCGGTTCGACGCGCCTTGTTCTCGAGCGGCTCCGCGACGGGCGCCTTCAGGCCCAGGCGGGCGAGCTCTTCCTACCCGGCGAGATGACTCTTGCGCCGGGCGAAGCCTATGAGACGCCCACTCTTTACGCCGCGCGTAGCGACCGTGGGCTGAACGGCCTATCTGCGCGACTGCATCCCTTTGTGCGGGATGTCATCATGGGCGGACGTCTGGCCGCCCGGCCGCGACCGGTGACCTTCAACACCTGGGAGGCGGTCTATTTCCGGCACGATCTGGACGAACTGAAGGCTCTGGCGGACCGGGCTGCAGCCCTGGGAGTGGAGCGTTTCGTGCTCGACGATGGCTGGTTCGCTGGCCGCCATGACGACACGACGAGCCTTGGCGACTGGCGCCCCGATCCGGCGAAATATCCCGAAGGTCTGTCCCCTCTTATCGACCATGTGCGAGCGCTAGGCATGGAATTCGGTCTGTGGGTCGAGCCGGAGATGGCCAATCCTGCTTCCGAGCTCCTGGCGGCTCATCCCGACTGGAGTCTCAAGGTCGCTGGACGAGAGCAACCTCTGGGACGCGGGCAATATGTGCTCGACCTGACCCGCGCCGAAGTTTCCGACGCGATCTTCGCCCAGATCGACTCCCTGCTGCGCGCTCATCCCATCGCCTATCTTAAATGGGACATGAACCGGGACCTCACACACGCGGCGAGTGCGGGACGACCGGCGGTCCATGCTCAGACCCAGGCCGTCTACGCTCTGATCGACCGCCTGCGCGCCACCCATCCTGGTGTCGAGATCGAATCCTGCGCTTCGGGCGGGGGGCGGGCGGACTACGAAATCCTGAAACGCACTGACCGAATCTGGACCTCTGACAACAATGATCCGTTCGTGCGTCAGGCGTTGCAACGCGCCTTCACCATCTTCTTTCCACCAGGGGTCATGGGCGCGCATGTGCCCGCAGCGATCAACCCCATCACCGGAGGTCGATCCGGGATGGCCCTGCGCGCCGCCACCGCGCTTTTCGGCCATATGGGCATTGAGGCTGACCCGCGTAGGTTCAGCCTTGGTGAGAGCGAGAGGCTTGCCTGGATGATCGCCCTGCATAAGCGCCATCGCCGGCGCCTGCACTCAGGCCGCCTGATCCGCCTCCCCCACCCCGATCCAGGAGCCTCCGCGCTGATGGCGACCGACTCCGAGGGGGCGCTGGTCTGCTTCACCCAATTGGCCCCGTCTATGACCGCAACCCCTGCGCCACTGAAGCTGTCCGGCCTCGATGAGGCGGCCACCTATCTCGTTCTCAGGATAGATCCGCCTTCAAGGCCTAGCGCGATGATGAAGCGGTCTCCGCCGCTTGCGGAGGGCGCGCCCGCGACCGCATCGGGGCGCGTACTGGTTCGCCAGGGTCTGCCCTTACCCGTTCTTCGAGTCGGCGGTGTTGCGCTCTATGAGTTGGAGCGGATCGGTGACGATGCGGCCTTTTCCGGCGAGGCGCGTCTGGCCCCTGCGAGGCGCGCGCCTTAGCAGAAAGACTTGACGGTCTGTCTCGGACGCGCGCTGGGCTGCTCGCGGACGCATGAGATCGGTGCGGCTGACGATGCCGACGAGTCGGCCGTTCTTGGGGTCGACCACGGGTAAGCGGCCAACGCCCGCGTGGATCATTTTGGCTGCGGCGTCCGCCGCTCGCTCGTGAGGGTGGGTCCGCGCGTCATCTTTCGAAGCAAGACCGGCGAGGGTTCTGGATTCGGCTTCGCAGCCCTTCAAGGCATCCAGTTTGGCGGCCGAAACCATGGCGACGAAGGCGCCGTCGGCGGCGATCACAGGCCATGTCCGACGATGGGCGCCTTCGCCTGTGAGAAATGCGCGCGCCGCGTCCAGAGAAAGCTCAGACGGCAGGGTAGACGGCGTCGCGGTCATGATCTCCCCTACCCGTGCCAGCTCCAGGGGGTCGGCGCCATATTCGCGCGTCAGATGTCCGCCCCGCCGGCTGATCTTCTCGGTGAGGATCGAGCGTCGAAGCACCAGAACCGTGACCGCATATCCAGCGGTCGCGGCGGCCAGGACGGGCGTGAGGAGATGTACGTTGCCCGTGAGTTCCACCGCGAACAGTACGCCGGTGAAAGGCGTACGCATCGTGCCCCCCATGATCGCGCCCATGCCGATGATCGCCCAAAGTCCTGTCCCTCCCGGAAGGACCTGACCCTCTAGCCAACCCAGGGCGCCTCCGAGAATGAGCAAAGGTGCGAGAACTCCGCCAGAAGTCCCTGACGACAGGGCGATCAACCATATGACCGCTTTGACGAGGAGAAGGCCTGTCACCGCGGAAACGGCCAAGTGGCCGCTGATGAGATCCCCGATGACATCATACCCGACGCCGAGCGCGCGCGGCTGAATGAAGCCTCCGATCCCAACCGCCAGTCCGCCGATCGCCGGCCACCACATCCAGTGGAGGGGGAGGCGCTCGAAGGCGTCCTCGGCGGCATAGAGGAGTCGCGTGCAAATCACCGACTGCAGACCGGCGACAAGGCCGACGGCGACGCAGGCGATCAGGCCCCATGATGGCAGGTGCGGCATAATGGGGAACGGAAACAACGGGCCGTGTGGGAAAAGGAGGGGGCGAAGGGCGCTGGCGGCGATGCTGGCGACGGCCACCGGGATAAAGCTGCGCGGTTTCCACTCGAACAGCAGAAGCTCCACCGCAATGGCCACCGCCGCAAGGGGCGTACCGAAGACGCCGGTCATGCCAGCCGCAGCGCCGGCCGCCAGGAGCGTCTTGCGCTCTGCCGCCGTCAAGGCGAAAGCTTGGCCGATCAGCGAGCCCAGGGCCCCGCCAGTCATGATGATCGGGCCCTCTGCGCCGAACGGCCCGCCGCTTCCGATGGAGATGGCCGAGGAGATTGGCTTTAGGACGGCGACCTTGGGATGCATACGGCTGCCCTCGGTGAGGATCGCCTCCAACGCTTCTGGAATACCGTGTCCGCGGATGCGCTCTGAACCGAACCGCGCCATGAGTCCGACGACGAGGCCGCCGACCACCGGCCTCAACACGGTCCCGAGGCCAAGCGGCGCCTGCGATGGAGCGACGGTGGTGAGGCTTAGTCGGCCGTACCACACGAGGTTGGTGACCAGCGCGATCAGCTTGATCAGAATCCAGGCGCCGGCCAGCCCGCCAGCGCCCACCACAAGAGCCAGGGTCATCAGGATGAGCACACGGAAGTCTGTAGTGTAATCCCCAAGCTTGGAGGCAGAGCGGCATGCGCCGTGGGGTAGCGTGCGGGACATGGATCACATTCGAGAAGCAGAAGGAGGGGACGAGCGCCGCAGTTGGCATTATGATCGGGAAACGAGTATATCGGACTACGATGTAATTCAAGGGCATAGCCGTGGGTGAACCTGACGATCCTCTCATCCCTGCGTCAGAGGCTCTGCATCTCGTTGGCGCCACACCGACCCAACCCGAACTCAGGGAGGAGGACTATGTCCGTCTGGCTGCCTTCCGGCGCGCCCTGCGACGGTTTCTCGCCTTCAGCGAACACAGCGCCCGGGAGGCAGGCCTGACCGCCCAGCAACACCAGGCTTTACTCAGCGTGAAGGGGGCGCCGCCCGGCGTGGCGCCGACGGTCGGCTATCTCGCGGATCAGCTCCTCCTCGCCCCCAACAGCGCCGCCGAACTGACGGATCGAATGGTCCGAACCGGGCTCTTGGAACGCCGAACGGCGCCCGAGGATCGTCGTCGCGTGGTGCTCTGCCTGACTCCGGCCGCAGAGGGGGTGCTGTGGCGGCTTTCGGCCGACCATCTGCGGGAGTTGAGCGAGGCCGCTCCTACCCTGGAGGCGCTGACCGCTCTGGTGCGCGATCGACGGGCTTGAGGCGACGTGAGCCAGCGGCTCAGGTGACCCGGCCAGCTCCCATGCGCGCGATCCAGCGATAACTGAACGCGACTACGGCGGTAAAGGTCAGACCGCCTATCCATAGGGAGGGGGTGTGAAAGCCGCTTCCGACCAGGGCGAGTGGGGCGTCGCGATTGGCGAAGCCCAGCTTATCGGAAAAGGCGACCAGACCTGCGACCACCACGCCCAGCAAACTCTCGCCGACAATGAGGCCCGAGGCCAGAAGGACGCCAAGTTGACGGGTCGCCTCGGGGCGCGGTCCTCGGTCCGCACGCCGATCAAACCAAGCCCCGACAAGGGCGCCCACGACGACCATCAGGGTCGTCGAGGTTGGAAGGTAGATGCCAAGGCCCACAGCCAGAGGCGGCAGTCGAATCGTCTTCGCCGTGCGCGCCACGATTTCGTCGATCGCGATGGCGGCGAGACCGAGGACGA
>JAKBBV010000025.1 GCA_021808285.1 Pseudomonadota bacterium
CAGCGGCTGGGGGGGGTGGCCGGAATCGGCGAGCCGGGAGCGGAGCTTTCCCGCGCGCGCGCCCTGTTCGCCCGGGCCCTGGAGACCCCCGGCGGGCTCAGGATCCAGACCCTGCACGGCTTCTGCGAAGGCCTGCTGAGGCGCTTCCCGCTTGAAGCCGGGGTCACCCCAGGCTTTTCGGTGCTTGATGACGTGGAGACCGCGGCCTTGTCGAGCGCGGCCCAGGACGACCTCGCCCTGGCCGCGGACGCCGACCCGGAAGGTCCGATCGGGCGCGCCTTCGCGCGTCTGAACGTCGAGCTGTCCTATAGCGAATTCGGCGAGATGCTGAACCGCCTCGCCAGGGATCGCGGCGACATCGGTCGTTATGTCGAGAGCTGCGGCGGATCGGTGGCCCGGGACGTCTGGCGACGCCTGGGACTGGGAGAGCCGCGTTCGTTGGATGAGGTCGAGGCGGAGGGCCAGCGCATCGTGAGGTGGCGCCGCTGGCGGGAGACGGCGCGGATCTTGTCGGAGAGCGACAGGAAGACGATGCAGGCTCGCGGCGCAAAGATGTCCGAGTGCAACGAGGCTTCGCCGCTCAAAGACCTGCTGGCGCCCTTCATCGTCAAGGACGAGACGCTCGCGAAGTCCCTCTCCACCAAGGACATCCCGTCGGACGTTCAGGACTATCTTGAAGAGATCGCCTCACGCCTGCACGCCGCCTATGGCCAGTTGGTGATGGCGCACGGGGCGAACCTCACGGTCGATATGCTGCTCCTGGCGAAGGCTTATGAGGTCTTCTACGAGGCTCGCAAAGGCCAGCGCGGCGCGCTCGACTTTGGCGACCTGGTGGCCCGCACCGCCCACCTGCTCCGTGCGGCGCCAAACGCCGCCTGGGTGCTCTACAAACTGGACGGCGGGATCGATCACCTTCTGCTTGATGAGGCGCAGGATACGGCGCCGGAACAATGGGACATCCTCCGCGCCCTGACCGAGGAGTCGTTTGCCGGCCAAGGCGCCCAGGACGCGCGGCGCTCGGTTTTCGTGGTGGGTGATCCCAAGCAGTCGATCTTTTCCTTTCAAGGCGCCGAACCCCGACGTCTCGCGGTCGAGACCCAGCACTTCGCCGCGCTATCCCACCAGGCTGGCCGCCGCTTTGTTCAGCCCAAACTGGTCAGGAGCTGGCGCTCGACGTCCGAGGTGCTTCAGGCGGTCGATTCGGTGTTCGCCGAAGGTCCGGCCCTTCGGGGCGTAAGGCCCGGCGCCGATCCAGGCTCCGGCCCTGATCAGGCGACAAGCATCGTGGCCTTTCCGCTGCGACACGAGGCGCTGCGGCAAAGCGCGGGCCGCGTGGATCTCTGGCCGCCGGAAGCGAACGCGACACGCGAGGAAGCCTCCGACGTCTGGGTCGGGGGTGAGGCCGAGCCCGTGCAGAGCGCTCACCGACGGCATGCCGATCGGATCGCCCGGGAAGTCCGCACCCTGATCGACAGGGGCCAGGGCGTGTGGGAGACCGTCGCACTGCCCTCCGGCCAGAAGAGAGAGCGTCTGCGGCCCTGTCGCGCTGGCGACATTCTGGTTCTGGTCCGCCGGCGCAACGCCCTGTTTCATGAACTGATCCGCGCCTTCAAGCGTCTGGGTGTGCCGGTAGGCGGCCCTGACCGCCTGGATCTGGCTGTGCACGGCCTTTTCCAGGACCTCACCGCCCTCGGCCGCTTTGCTCTCTATCCAGGGGACGATCTGGCGCTGGCCGGTCTCCTGCGCAGTCCCTTGTGCGAGGTGAGCGAGGAGAGCCTGTTCGCCCTCGCCCATGGACGCGAGGGCGGCCTTTGGACGGCCTTAACCCGCCGGGCGGCGGAGCGCCCGGAATGGGCGTCGGCCGCCGAGCGCCTGAGCTGGGCCCGTGAGATCCTCCTATCCGCCCCGCCCTTCGACGGCTTCTCCCGCGTCTTGGCCCGCCTCGATCCGCAAGGAAGATCCCTTCGCCAGAGGTTTCTGACCCGGCTGGGCGGCGAGGGCGAGGACGCGCTCAACGCCGTTCTGGCCCAGCTTCTTGCGGCCGAAGAGGCTGGGATCCACGACCTCGAAGGGGTGGTGGCGCGCCTTTTGCGCCTGGACCAGGAGATCAAGCGGGATCCGGACCCGGCGGAGACGCCCGATGGCGGCGAGGTCAGGGTCATGACCACCCATGCGGCCAAGGGACTCGAAGCCCCCATTGTCTTCCTACCCGACACCACCAGCCGCGCCGACGAAACCCAGGAGGGACCGTGGCTGAAACTCTCGGATGGGGGATATGCCTGGGCGAGAAAGACGCCGTTTGACACGCCAGTGCTGGAGGCGGCGCGACAGGCGCGAAAGGTTCGCATCGCCGATGAGTCCGCCCGACTGCTCTATGTCGCGATGACGCGCGCCCGGGACTGGCTGATCATAAGCGGTGTGGAACTGGCGAAGGCGGGTCGTTTCGAGGGCAGCTGGCGCGACCTCGTCGAACGGGGTCTGGCCGGAATGGAGCTGCGCCCGACCTGCTCCGTCAGCGGTGTTGAGATCCTGCGGCTGGGCCAGGACCCGGAGGCCATGGCGCGCGAGGCTCCGGACGCTGCGGGGACCTGGTCTGGACCGCCCGCATGGGCCTTGAGCCTTGCGCGGGCCGAAACCGGCCCGCTGCGCGCCGCTCCCTCGGGACTCCTGGCCTCCGACGAGCCTGAGACGGCGATATCGCCCCTCGCCGCGAGAGCCGGCCTTGGCCCCTATCGGCGCGGCGAGATCATCCATGGTCTTCTCGAGCAACTCCCCGACCTGCCCCGCGAGGCGCGTGCGGCGGCGGCGGCGTCCTGGCTCGCCCGGGAGCGGGACCTCTCCGACTCGGCCCGCGAAGAGATGGCGGCCGCCGCGCTCGGCGTGCTCGAAGACCCGATGTTCGCCGCCGTATTCGGGCCCGGATCGCGGGCGGAAGTTGCGGTGGCGGGGAGCTCCAGTCGCCTGCCCCAAGGGCTTCGCCTCTCCGGCCGTATCGATCGATTGGTGGTGACGCCGAAGCGCGTCCTCATCGTCGATTTCAAGACCAACCGCCCGGCCCCAGACAAGATAGAGGCCGCCCCTCCGGCCTATATTCGTCAAATGGCCGCCTATGTCGCGGTGCTGGAAGAAATCTATCCGGACCGGACAATCGAGGCCGCCCTGATCTGGACGGACGGGCCCAGACTCATGCCCGTCCCGGCGACTCTGATGGATTCCGCCCTGTCGGACATCGCCTCACGCTTCTCTGACGGGTAGCCCCTGGCGGGTATGGTGCGATGACGAGAGTCCAGAGTCCACGACTGGAGGTGATTCCCGGACCGGAGGTCTCTGGGCGCGGTTTTGTGTTCGCAAGTTGGGCCCACCGCCACGCTGGAGCGACAGCGGCTCAGGATGACTTCGCCCCTTGGGGGCCGGGCCACGTTCGACTCCGTTCAGACGCCATCGTCTCGGGTTAGGGAGTGCGGCCGGTTGACGCCGCGCGCGGCGCACCTACATCTGGTCGCCATCCAAGGGACAAGGAGCGGTATTCACATGACGACCCGCGCGATCAATGACGCCAATTTCGACTCCGACGTCCTGCAGTCGGGTCAACCGGTCCTTGTGGACTTCTGGGCCGAATGGTGCGGACCCTGCAAGCAAATCGCTCCGACCCTAGAGGCGATCTCCGAAGAGCTGTCAGGCGTCTTGACCATCGCGAAAATGAACATCGACGAGGAGCCATCGACCGCGGCGAAATATGGCGTGCGCGGCATCCCGACCATGATGCTGTTCCGTGACGGACGCATGGTGGACATGAAGCTGGGCGCTCAATCCAAGGGAAAGATCCTTGAGTGGCTGAACGGCCTGGGCATAGCCGCCAGCGCCGCCGCCTGAGACCGACCGGGCGGCGCGCGCCGCAGTCGAGGCCCTGAGGCCAGTGCGCCCGGGGTCCGGCGCCTTCCGTCGCGTCAGCTTGGCCAAGTCTCTGGGCTGAGGGCGAGGATATCGCCGGCGAAATGCAAGGAACCACAAAAGACTATGTGCGGCGCCGGCTGACCGACGGAGAGCGCGGCGCGAAGACCTGACTCCACGCCGTCCACAGCCTGGGCGTCCAGACCGGCATCCCGGGCCGCCTGAGCGAGGGTGTCCGCCGGCCAAGCCGAGGGCGAGGAAAATCCAGTAGTGAAGACTCTGGGTCGGCACGACCTGAGCGCGCCGAAATAGCCCGCCGCATCCTTACGCGCCAGCATGCCGACCACCAGGGCCACCGGACGACCGTCTCTGGCGGAAAGCTCCGCACAGGTTGCCGCCAGCGCCGCCGCGCCGTGAGGATTGTGGGCCCCGTCCAGCCAGATATCCACATCACCCGCGATCGCGGCCAAAGGGCCCTTATCCAGCCTCTGGAAGCGGGCGGGCCAATGGGTTTGGGCGAGACCCTTGGCCATGGCCGCAGCATCGATCCGGTCATCGCCCAGAGTCAGAAGGGCGGTCGCCGCCAGAGCCGCATTGACGAGCTGATGCGGACCGGCGAGCGCTGGCGCCGGAAGGTCGAGGTCGCGGCCTGACGCGTGAAGTCTGAGGCGTCCGTCGATGGCGGAAAAGGGGGCATCCCGGCCCAGAACTGTCAGCGGCGCCCCCTGCAGCTCGGCTTCACGGTCAATCACCTCCATGACCTCGGCGGCCTGGGGCGCGATGACGCCCGGAGACCCCGGCTTCAGGATCCCGGCCTTTTCCCAGGCAATCTTGGTGAGTTCCGGACCGAGCAGTTCGAGATGATCATAGTCGACCGGGGTGATCACTGTGACCGCCGGACGATCAAAGACATTGGTGGCGTCGAAGCGCCCCCCAAGTCCGACCTCGATCAGGCAAAGATCGGCGGGCGTCCGGGCGAAGGCGTGGAACGCCAGGGCGGTGGTGATCTCGAAGAAGCTGATCGGCTCCCCGGCATTGGCCCGCTCCACCTCCTCGATTCGCGCGGAGAGCTCATCGTCGCTGATCAATCGGCCCGCGACCCTGATCCGTTCCGAGAAGCGCACCAGATGCGGCGAGGTCAGCACATGGACCCTCAGGCCCGCCGCCTCCGCCATGGCCCGTAGAAAGGCCACGGTCGAGCCCTTGCCGTTGGTCCCCGCCACATGGATCACGGGCCCCATCGTCCGTTGGGGATGGCCCAGCGCCTCAAGCAGCCGGGCGATTCGAGAGGTCGACAGATCGATCAGGCTGGGATGGAGCGCGCGCAGCCTCTGGATCGCTAAATCAGAGGCCCGGATCGAGTCGTAGTCGTGAGCCGACGCCAGCATGGCCGACACGCAGGCCTCAGGCGGCCTTCAGCCGCGTGCGGCCTTGCATCAGGGTGCGCAGGACCGATCCCAATACCAGAGACAGTTCCTGCCGAGTGACGACCTGGTCCACCATGCCTCGCTCGACCTGGAACTCGGCGGTCTGAAAGCCGGCGGGGAGAACCTCGCGGATCGTCTGCTCGATCACCCGCCGCCCGGAAAAGCCGATGGCGGCTCCGGACTCGGCGATATGGACGTCTCCGAGCATCGCATAGGAGGCGGTGACGCCGCCGTAGGTGGGATCGGTGAGAACCACGACATAGGGCAGATGGGCCTCGCGCAGCTTCTGAATGGCGAGGGTGGTGCGCGCCATCTGCATGAGGGACAGCCCGCCTTCCTGCATGCGCGCGCCGCCGGACGCAGCGAAGATGACCAGGGGGCGCTTCTTCTTCACGGCCTCCCCGGCTGCGGTGAGAAAGGCCTCTCCGGCCGCGGTGCCTAGCGAGGCCCCCATGAAGGCGAAGTCCTGAACCAGCACCACACAAGCCACGCCGCCGATCTCACCGGTCGCCGCCGCCATGGCGTCGTTCTGCCCCGTGGTCTTGCGCGCGGCGGCCAGGAGTTCCGGATAGGGCTTGCCCTCCGCGAACCCGAGCGGGTCGTCGGGGGTCCTGGGCAGACTGAGCGCCCGGAATCGACCATGGTCGAAGGTGTAAGCGAAGCGGAGTTGCGCCCCGATCCGCATGTGTCGGCCTGACGGCGTCACCCACTTGGCCGCCTCCAAATCCGATCGATAGAGCATCTCGCCCGTGTCCGGACACTTGACCCACAGATTGTCAGGCGTTTCCCGATGTGACGACACCAGACGGCGAACGCCCGGCGCGATGCGCGCCAGCCAGCCCTGCCTCACTTTGGGTTTTTCATCTTCAGCCAAGATAGGGCTCCTGTCGTGCGCTGCGGACAGCTTGCGCGAGCGCGGACACGACCAGAGCGGCCGCATCAGCCGGCGATCGGCCCGCCCCCGCCGCCTCGCCCACGGCCCCGACGAGGGCCGAGCCTACCACAACGGCATCGGCGACGCGCGCAATTGCCGCCGCTTGGGCTGCCTCGCGGACGCCAAAACCCACCGCCACGGGAAGGCCGCTGGCGGCGCGAACCCGCGCTACAGCCGGCGCCACGCTCGCCGCATCCGCCGCCTTGTCTCCCGTCACGCCGGCGACGGCGACATAATAGACGAAGCCTCGGGTTCGCCGCGCCACCACAGTGAGTCGCTCGGAATCGGTGGTCGGTGTCGCCAACCGGATCAGCGCAAGGCCTTCAGCCTCCAGGTCGTCGGTCAGAGCCTCGGCCTCTTCGGGCGGACAATCCACCATGATCACCCCATCAGCCCCCGCCGCGGCCGCCAATCTGGCGAAGGTCCGGCTGCCGAGGGTCAGCACGGGGTTGAGGTAACCCATGAGCACGATCGGGGTCTCAGCGTCGCTCTCACGGAACTGCGCGACGAGCTCAAGCACCCCGCGCGTCGTTGTGCCGGAGGCGAGGGCGCGCAACGCCCCCCGCTGAATGATCGGTCCGTCGGCCATGGGGTCGGAGAAAGGGAGGCCCAGTTCGATCATGTCCGCGCCGGCGGCGACCATCGCCTGCATGATCTTGAGCGAAGCCGCAAGATCAGGGTCTCCGGCCATGACATAGGCCACAAGGCCCGCGCGCCGGGCCGCGCCGAGCTTGGCGAATTGCCTGTCGATCCGGGCGGCAGTCACGGCAAGCCCGCCAAGCGCGGCTCCACAGCGGCAAGATCCTTGTCGCCCCGACCAGACATGTTGAGGACGACCAGACCGTCCGACCCGACCTCGGCGCAGATTTCCGGAAGGCGCGCCACGGCATGGGCGCTCTCCAGAGCGGGAATGATGCCCTCCAGACGCGCGCATTGACGAAAGGCGGCCAGCGCCTCGCGGTCCGTGGCCGTCAGATAGCGCACCCGGCCGACATCGTTCAGCCAGGCGTGCTCGGGCCCGATCCCGGGATAGTCGAGCCCCGCCGAGATCGAATGGGCTTCGGCGATCTGCCCCTCGGGATCCTGGATGAGATAGGACAGGGAGCCGTGCAGCACCCCAGGCCGCCCTCCATTAATGGCGGCGGCGTGCCGGCCGCTCGGCATGCCCTCGCCGGACGCCTCGACGCCGAAGATCCGGACCGACTCATCGGCCAGAAACGGGTGGAACAGGCCCATAGCGTTGGAGCCGCCGCCCACACAGGCGACGATGGCGTCCGGCAACCGCCCCTCCGCCTCCAGAATCTGCGCGCGGGCCTCAATCCCGATCACGGTCTGAAAATCCCGAACCATCATCGGGTAGGGATGCGGTCCGACGACAGAGCCGATGATGTAATAGGTGTCCTCGACATTGGCGACCCAGTCGCGCATCGCCTCATTGGTGGCGTCCTTCAAGGTCGCCGACCCACTGGTCACGGGACGCACCTCCGCGCCCAGGAGCTTCATGCGCAGCACATTGGGCGACTGCCTCTCCACATCGACAGCGCCCATATAGACGATGCACGTCATGCCGAAGAGCGCACAGACCGTGGCCGTGGCCACCCCATGCTGGCCCGCTCCGGTCTCGGCGATGATGCGCGTCTTGCCCATCCGACGGGCCAGCAGGATCTGGCCGATGCAGTTGTTGATCTTGTGCGCGCCGGTGTGATTGAGGTCTTCGCGCTTGAAATAGATTCTCGCGCCCGCGCCCACCTCGGCGCTGAGACGCCCGGCGAAATGCAGGGGGCTTGGACGGCCCACATAGGTTTGCAGATGGCGGGCGAGCTCTGCCTGAAACTCCGGGGATCTGCGAGCCTCGTCATAGGCCGCGGCGAGGCTATGGATCAGAGGCGCCAGGGTCTCAGGAATGAACAGGCCCCCATAATCGCCAAATCGCCCCCGCGCATCCGGCCAGGCCGCATAGTCGTTAGGCTGAGCTTGGGGGTCGACAAGGCGTGGCTGCGTCATCTCATCAGGCTCGGGGACAGGCGGCGGCTCGACCGACTCGGGCGGCGGGTTTCAGGCGGGCCGGACCGCATGAAGAAACGCCCGGATCAGAGCCGGGTCCTTTAGTCCGGGGCCCCGTTCCACGCCAGAGGAAACGTCTGCCAGAGGGGCGCCCGACACACTCATGGCATGACGCACGTTCCAGGGATCGAGACCACCAGCCAGGAACCATGGGCGCAGAAATCTCCGCTCCGAAAGCAATTCGAAGGGCAGGGCCCGGCCGTGCCCCCCGGGGCGATCCGCGTCCACAGGCGGGCGAGGTTCGAACATCAGGTGGTCGGCCACCCCTTCGTAGGCCGCCGCGGCGTCAAGGTCTGCCGGCGAGGCGATGCTCAGCGCCTTGATCACCGGCGTCCCGGTGCGCAGGGCGATATCTCGCGTTCGCTCCAGACTTTCAGCGCCGTGCAACTGCAGGAGGTCGGGCCGCAGGGCCTCGACGATCCTGTCCGCGAGTTCGTCGTCCGGATCGACCGTCACGGCGACGACCTTGGCCCGGCCGCGCGCCGACCGGGCGAGGGCGCGGGCGTGTTCAAGACTCACGTGGCGGGGACTCGCGGGAAAGTAAACGAAGCCGATGTAGGCGGCGCCGCCCTCAAGAGCCGCGTCGACCGCCTCGGCGGAGGAGAGCCCACAGATCTTGGCCGGAACGGCGGAACTCAGGACTTAGCCTTCCGCGCGGGCGGCTTAGGGCGTGAGGGCGCCGCCGCGGACTTTGGGCTGAGCGACCCGGAGGCGGCAAGCAGGTCCCTGATCTCCTCCAGCAGGACCTCGCTGCGGGGCGGGGCCACGGCCGGGGCGGGGGCAGGGGCGGCAGTCTCTTCGCGGCGCAGGGCGCTGACAGCGCGAACGAGCATGAAGATCACAGCCGCAATGATCAGGAACTCAATCACTGTGTTGGTGAAGGCGCCATAGGCGATGACGACCTCGGCCCTCTTGTGCGCCGGGTCGGCGGCGCGGAGGACCAGCTTCAGCGCAGAAAAATCGATGCCGCTGAGGATGAGCCCGATCGGGGGCATGATGATGTCGTTGACCAAACTGGTGACGATCTTGCCAAAAGCGCCACCGATGATCACGCCAACCGCGAGATCGACGACATTGCCGCGCGAGATGAAGTCCCGAAAATCACTCGCTACGCTCATGCTGAGTCCCCGATCTAGGCCGACGATAGCTTTCAGTCCGCATTGAGCCGCGTGCGCAATTCCTTGCCACTCTTGAAGAAGGGCACACGCTTGACCGGCACCGTCACTGCGGCTCCGGTCTTGGGATTGCGGCCGCTGCGCGCGGCGCGTGTTCGCACCGAAAAGGCGCCGAAGCCACGCAGTTCCACGCGCCCCCCGGATTCCAGCGCTTCGGCGATCCTCTCAAGAATCACGGCGACCACCTGTTCGACCTCTTTGTGGCTGAGGTCAGGATTTTCCGCGGCGAGAGACGAGACAAGCTCAGACTTGATCATCGGCCTTGAACCCACCCCATTTCCTCATGCGCGTCCAGGCGCTGCAGGATTTCGGCCGTGTCTAGCACGGAACCGCGCGCCCCGGGGAGTCGGGACGCGCGGCCACGCTCGTGATCCGAAGAAACAGCCCGCCGCAGGCTTCCTCGCTGGTTCGCACAGCGGCGCAGTCACTCACTCCTTGGTGGAGGCCTTCTCGCGCAGGGCGGCGCCCAGGATGTCGCCCAGGGAGGCGCCGCTGTCGGAAGAGCCAAACTTTTCGATGGCTTCCTTGTCCTCGGCCATTTCGAGCGCCTTGACCGACAGCGAGACCCGACGGGCGGCCTTGTCAACATTGGTCACCATGGCGTCAAGGCGATCGCCCACGGCAAAACGCTCAGGCCGCTGCTCGCTGCGGTCGCGGGACAGGTCGGACTTCCGGATGAAAGCCTGCACCGGCGCATCGTCCTCGCCAAACCGCACCTCGATGCCGCCCGAAGTCACTTCCAGGACCGTTGCGGTGACCACCTGGCCCTTGCGGAACGACTCGCCACTCATCGGATCGCCCGAGAGCTGCTTGATCCCGAGGCTGATGCGCTCCTTCTCGACGTCGACGTCGAGCACCTTGGCCTTAACCAGGTCGCCCTTCGCGTAACGCGCCAGGGCCTCTTCGCCCGGCGAACTCCAGTCGAGATCCGACAGGTGCACCATGCCGTCGATATCGTTGTCCAGGCCGATGAACAGACCGAACTCGGTGGCGTTCTTGACCTCGCCTTCCACCGTCGATCCGATCGGATGTTCGTCGATGAACTGCTCCCACGGGTTGCGCAGGGCCTGCTTGAGGCCAAGGCTGACGCGGCGCTTGGCAGAGTCCACATCGAGCACCACCACCTCAACCTCCTGCGAGGTGGAGACGATCTTGCCGGGATGGACATTCTTCTTGGTCCAGCTCATCTCCGAGACGTGGACGAGGCCCTCAACACCGGGCTCGAGCTCCACAAATGCGCCATAGTCGGTGATGTTGGTGATCCGGCCGGACAGCTTGGCCCCGCTCGGGTACTTGGCCTCCACCCCGTCCCACGGATCGGACTGCAGCTGCTTCATACCCAGGCTGATGCGCTGAGTGTCGGGGTTGATCTTCACGATCTGAACCTTGACCGTATCGCCGACGGCCAGGACCTGGCTGGGGTGAGACACACGCTTCCAGCTCATATCGGTGACGTGCAGCAAGCCATCGATGCCGCCGAGATCGACGAACGCGCCATAATCGGTGATGTTCTTCACGACGCCCTCGCGCACTTCGCCTTCCTGAAGCTGGCTGACCAATTCGGTGCGCTGCTCGGCGCGCGCCTCTTCCAGGATCGCTCGGCGGGAGACGACGATGTTGCCGCGCGGACGGTCCATCTTGAGGATCGCGAAGGGCTGCTCGCGGCCCATGAGCGGACCGACGTCACGCACCGGACGGATGTCCACCTGGGAGCCCGGCAGGAAGGCCGAGGCCCCGCCGAGGTCGACGGTGAAGCCACCCTTAACGCGCCCGACGATGGAACCCATGACCGGTTCGCCGCGGCCGAACACGGCCTCCAGGCGGGTCCAGGCCTCTTCGCGACGCGCCTTGTCGCGGCTGATGACCGCCTCACCCAGGGCGTTCTCGATCCGCTCCAGATAGACCTCGACCGTGTCACCGACCTTCAGTGTGGGCTTGCCGCTCTCGTCGACGCCAAACTCCTTGAGCAGGATCCGACCCTCGGTCTTGAGGCCCACATCAATGATCGCGAAATCCTTTTCCACGCCGGACACGCGGCCCTGGACCACCGAGCCTTCGGCGAGATCGCCGCGACCCATGGACTCATTGAGAAGGGCTTCAAAATCGGCCCGGCTGGGCGTCATGCTCAAATCGTCAGCCATATGATCCGTTCGACTTTCAAGGTTTTGATAAGCAATGGAAAATGCGTCCCGAAGGCTGCGGCGAAGCGCCGAAGGCCATGAGGAGAGCGGGTGTGAATCTTGAGATCTGTAGTTGAAGACCGCGACGAGGCTCATCGCCGATGATCTGGCGCGGATGGGATTGACCGATCGGACCCCTCAGGATCTCCAGCGGTCGCGCGCCGTCTCGACGATCCGGCGAGCCGCATCGAAGGCCTGCTCTATATCCATATCGGTCGTGTCCAGCAAGACGGCGTCGGGCGCAGCCTTGAGCGGCGCTGCGGCGCGTCCGCTGTCGCGCTGGTCGCGTAGGCGGATATCGGCCAGCACCACTTCGAGAGGGAGTGACGGATCGCGGGCGGCGAGTTGGCGCCAACGACGCAAGGCTCTGGCCTCCGGACTGGCGGTGACAAAGAGCTTGGCGGGAGCCTCGGGCAGGATCACGGTGCCGATGTCGCGGCCGTCCAGGATCGCCCCGCCAGGCTGAAGGCCAAATTCCCGCTGCAACGTGAACAGCGCCGCGCGAACTTCGGCGTGGACGGCCACCTGACTAGCCAGTTCTCCCGCTTCCGCACCGTCCAGGTCAAGCTCGCTAAGGGCGGAGAGGCGGAGGCGCCGAGCGACCGCCTCGGCGGCTCCGGAGTCCCTGGGGTCGCCCCCGGAGGCGCGAAGGGTGACGCCGACCGCGCGATAGAGCTTGCCTGTATCCAGCACCGGCAAGTCGAAACTCGCGCCAAGGCGAACCGCAAGGGTCCCCTTGCCGGAGGCTGCCGGCCCGTCGAGCGCCACAGCGAAGTCCATCAGATCGGCCCCAGGTCCGCACCCAGTCCCCGCATGAGCTCTCCGAAGGTCGGGAAGCTGGTGGCGATCATGTCCGGCTGATCGACCAGGATGGGCTCCTCCGCGGTGAGGCCAAGGACCAGAAAACCCATCGCGATACGATGATCGCCGTGGGTGAGGACGCCCGCGCCCCCGCGCGGCGAACGCCCCCGATTTCCGCCCGTCACCGTCAGCTCCTCAGCCCCCTCCTCGACCTCCACGCCGCAGTCGGCGAGACCCCGGGCCATCAGACCGAGCCGATCGCTCTCCTTGACCCGTAGCTCCCCCAGACCGCGCATCACGGTGCGCCCGCGCGCGCAGGCCGCAGCGACGGCCAGGATCGGATATTCGTCGATCATCGAGGCGGCGCGATCCGCCGGAACCTCGACGCCCTGAAGGTCGCCGTACCGTGCCGTGACATCGCCCACCGCCTCGCCGCCGACCTCCCTCACATTGTCGACGACGAGGTCAGCGCCCATGTTCTTGAGAGTCTCGAAAAGGCCGGTGCGCAGTGGATTGAGCAGCACATTTTCGACCACAACCTGGGAGCCCGGCGTGATCAGGGCGGCCACCAGGGGAAAGGCGGCGGAGGACGGATCACCAGGAACCTCGATCGGTTGGCCGCGCAGAGGCTGGCCGCCGCGGAGGCGCACAGCGCGCCCGCGAAGCGTCTCTGCGACCTCGACCTCCGCTCCGAAGCTGCGCAACATGCGCTCGGTATGATCCCGCGTTGGTGTGGTCTCCGTCACGCAGGTTTCCCCTCTCGCCTGCAGACCCGCCAGCAGAATCGCGGACTTCACCTGCGCCGAGGGCTCGGGAGGCGCGTAGTCCAGGCCCATGAGCTTGCCCCCACGCAAGCTCAGAGGGAGCCGGTCGCCGGCCCTGCCGATCCAGGATGCGCCCATAAGGGCCAACGGTTTGAGAACGCGCCCCATAGGACGGCCACGGAGCGAGATATCGCCGGTGAAGGTCGCGGTGAGGTCGAATCCCGCCGCAGCGCCCAGGATGAGGCGCGCTCCGGTGCCCGAATTGCCGCAGTCTATCACATCGGCGGGTTCAGAGAGCCCGCCCCGCCCCAATATCCGCCAATGCCCTTGCCCCAGGCGTTCGACCCCTGCCCCAAGGGCGCGCATCGCCCCGGCGGTGCGCAGGACGTCCTCGCCCTCGAGTAAGCCGGTGATGGTCGTGACGCCCTCGGCCAAGGCGCCAAGGAGCAGGGCGCGATGGGACACTGACTTGTCGCCCGGCGCCTGCAGCCGACCCCTCAATGGACCCGAGCGAAGGCCCCGCCATTGCGGCGGAGCGGATTGCGGCGCTGAGGCGTGAGCCATGAGAGCGGGGGAATTCCGGAGGATCGCGAAAGCGAAGGCGCAGGGTTTTGACAGTCGCCCTTGGGCATGGCAAGGGAGCCGCCGCTTTTTGCGCGGGCCGGGCTGACCGTCCCAACCGACATCCACCTTTTCTGCCGAGGTCGCCGTTTTGGCCAATCCGCTCCTGGGCGCCAAACAGATTTGCCCAAACTGCTCGACGAAGTTCTATGACCTGACCAAGCGTCCGGCCATATGTCCCAAGTGCGCCACGGAGTTTGATCCCGAAGAGGTGCTTCGCAATCGCCGCGTGCGGGCCCGAGTCTCAGCCGCCGATGAAGAGGCCGATGAGGAAAAGGTCGTGACTGTGGAGTCCGAAGATGGATTCGAGTCCGAGCCCGACGATGCGCCCGAGCTTGATGAAGTTGTGGACGACGCGCCGCTGATCGTCGACGAAGACGCCGATGAGACCGACACGCCGCAAGCGGGGGCCGGAGACGACCTAGGCGTAGATTTCGCCGAAGACGACGAGCTCGCCGACGCGGACGATGATGGCGTGCCCTTTATCGAAGATGGCGACGAAGACTTCCCCGAGGACGAGATCGAGGGTCTGGGCCCAGATGTCGAACCGGAGGACCCATAGGCGAAACGACGCTCGGCGATCGGGCCTTGATCGGACCGACAGCCCGCACTAGGTTCCGCCGCTTCGCGAGGGGGGTCCCCCAGCGAACCCGAATAGGATCGGGGCTATAGCTCAGTTGGTAGAGCGCTTGAATGGCATTCAAGAGGTCAGCGGTTCGACTCCGCTTAGCTCCACCATGAAGGCCCCCGGGGACGACCCGGGGGCCTTCTTCATATCACCGGCCCGGCGCTGGGCGGTCGCGGACCCTTTACACGCACGGCGGCCTATGGCGGCATAGCGGTCATGTCCGAAACCGATATCCTCAGGCTGGCAAGGGCCTTCCGCTTCGCCGCCGAAGCCCATGTCGAGCAACGCCGCAAGGGCGAGCGGCAGGAGCCCTATGTGAACCATCTCGCCGAGGTGGCGGACTTGGTGGCCGGGGCTACAGGGGGGCGTGATCCGGATCTGGTGGTCGCGGCCCTGCTGCATGACACGATCGAGGACACCTCGGTGACCCGGGCTGATTTGGAGGCGACGTTCGGCAGCCGAGTGGCCGGCATCGTGGCCGAGGTGACCGACGACCGGACGCGTCCCAAGTCTGAACGCAAACGCGCGCAAGTGCAGCATGCGTCCCACATATCCCGAGAGGCGCAAATCCTTAAACTCGCGGACAAGACCTCGAACATCCGAGGGATACTCAAAAGTCCACCGCAAGGCTGGAGCGACGAGCGGAAGGCGGAGTATGTGGCTTGGGGTCGCGAAGTGGTGGAAATCTGCCGCGCTGCCTGTCCGCCCTTGGGCGTGGCGTTCGACGAGGCCGCGCGCGAGACTCTGGAACAACTCGGTCATGGGGCGGCCCCGACGGGGGACCCGCAGACCTGAACCTCGATCCCAAAGCCTGAGGGCTCGGCCTGATCCAGGAGCTCGATCCTAGAACTCGACCCCAGGGGGGCTTGATCGCGAGAGCGCGCATCGCCACTTCCTGATCATCGGTTCGCCGCGTCTCCGCCAGGTTCAGGGGAGGTGCGGAACCGGGTGCAGGGTCGCTTGGTCAAGGACTCGATGATGGAGCGTTCAGTGCTGTTCGATCATCCGCTATTGCTCGGCTTCGAGCATGCGCGCGCACTGGCGGAGCAGGCCGCCCGCGCGACGCAGGACACCTACCCTCCGTACAATGTGGAAGATCTGGGCGAGGGACGCATTCGCATCACCCTCGCGGTCGCCGGCTTCAGCGCAGATCAGCTTCAGATCCAGGTGGGCGACAACCAGTTGACCATCGTCGGTCGCAGGGAGGCAGAGGGCGCCGAGGCCGGGCGGGATTTTCTCCATCGCGGCATCGCCGCGCGCGGCTTTACCCGAGGCTTCGTGCTGGCCGACGGCCTTGAGGTCACCGGAGCTCGACTGGCCGATGGCCTTCTGAATATCGACGCCGAACGCCCACCGCGGCGCCCTGCCCGCCCAATTCCCATCCAAACAAGCTGATGAATGCGCCCGGGAGCGAGCGCCTTGGAGGGCTCGAGACACCCGGGCAAACACATTGAGAGGAGATGGTCGCTATGACATCACCGATGACGCTGGAGCAATTCGCCGCCCTGGGCGGTCCCGACCTCGTCTACGTTAAGCCGATCCGGGCCGCAGAAATCATGGCGGACACGCCTCAGGCGGTGATCGAGGGGTTCAAGCTGAGGCCTGATCAAGTGCTTTACGCCCTGTGCCGAGCGGATGGCGCTCGCCTGGCCGTGTTGGGCGACCGCGACTCCGCCATCGCCGCGGCCGTCGCTCATGAACTCGCACCCGTTTCCGTCCACTGACCCCCGAAGGATCAGGCGGCGTCCGACTGCGCTTGGAAGGTGAGCAAGGCCCGCACCAGATCGGGCGTCGCGGCCTGCCTGAGCCGCTGGCGCAGATTGCCTGAGCGCAGGCTCCGGGCGACCCGAGCCAGGACCTGCAAGTGATCGCCTCCTCCCGGGAAGGGGGAAAACAGGGCGAAGATGAGATCCACCGGCGCGCCGTCGACGGCCCCGTAGTCGACCCCCGGCTTCAACCTGACGAAGACGCCGCTTGTCTGGCGCAGGCCAGGCAGCAGGGCATGCGGAACGGCGACTCCATGACCAACGCCCGTGGGGCCCTGCGCTTCGCGGGCGAGCAAGGCGTCCAGCACCAGGCTGGGCCGAGATTTCAGGCAGCGCGCGGCTATCTCCGCCGTCACGGCGAGAGCCTGATGTTTGGTCGCTGCAGTGAGGTTGAGTCCGATCGAGCCGGGGCCTAGAAAATCGCCAATCATGAGCGCGACCTAGAAAGGTTCCGCGACCGCATCAATCCCTTCGGTCCCATCAACGCCAGGCGCAGGTTTGAACGTGCGAAAGACGCGCGACAGACGGCGGCTTTGCCTTCCAAAGAAGCGGCCGGCGCGTCCGGCCGGGCGTCAGACGGCTCGCTCGCCGGTCCGTCTTGGGTCGATCCAGCCGAAGTTTCCATCAGGTCGACGGTATACCACCGACAGACCACCATGGGCGGCGTTCCGGAACACGATTGCTTGAGCGCCGATGAGGTCCAGTTCCATGACCGCCATGGACACAGTCAGAGTTTTCAGCGGCGCTTCGCTCTCGGCGATAATCATGCCCGCCGGAGGCGCATCGCCCGTCTCCGCCTCCCAGTCCTCATCGATCTCGTCGTCCGGGGCTTTAAGCACATAAAGCGCCGCCGTCTCAGCCGCCTTGGCTGTGGCGGCGATGGAGTGGCTCTTGAGCCGCCGCTTGTAGCGACGGATCCGGGTCTCAATCTTGGCGAGAGCCTGGGAGAAGGCGGAATGGGCGTCGCCGCCAAGACCATGGCTGAGAAGCTGCTGCCCGGACGCCAGGGTCACGGCGCAGTCAGCGCGAAGACTATGTCCGTCCCGACTGAAGACCACTTCAGAGTCCCCGCCGCGTTCGAAGTATTTACCTATCGAGGCCGCGATCTCATCACTGACCTTGGACCGCAGGGCGTCACCTACGGCCATGTGCTTGCCGGAAACCTGAACTCTCATGGCGATATCAACGCGCCGGGCCATGCGCCCTGTCAAGCGACCGTTTCAGGGCTTAATTGCGCCGACGCAAGGACGCGGAGACGATTAGCTGAAGCGGTCCCCGAGATAGACCCGCCGGACCTCGGGATCGGCCAGTATCTCCTCCGGAGCGCCCTCGAACAGCACCTCGCCCGCGTGGATGATTGAGGCCCGGTCGATGATGTCGAGCGTCTCACGGACATTGTGATCGGTGATCAGAATACCGATGCCGCGACCGCGCAGATAGCCGATCACCTCACGGATATCGGCGATGGCCAGGGGATCGATCCCGGCGAAGGGCTCATCCAGCAGCATGAAAGACGGCTCACTCGCCAGAGCGCGGGCGATCTCGACGCGGCGACGCTCGCCGCCGGACAAGGACATCGCCGCCGACGACTTGAGGTGATCGATACGCAACTCTTCAAGCAGGCCTTGCGTGATGGCGTGGATGCGGTCGCGCCGCTTCTCCCGCATCTCCACCACGGCCATGACGTTCTGTTCGACGGTCATGCCGCGAAAGATCGAGGTCTCCTGAGGCAGATATCCCAAACCCAGGCGCGCCCGCTGGTACATCGGCTGGTTGGTGATGTCCTGGCCGTCCAGCCAGATAGCGCCATAATCGGCCGCGACCAAACCGGTGATCATGTAAAAGCAAGTGGTCTTGCCCGCACCGTTGGGACCCAGCAATCCAGCCACTTCGCCACGCCGAAGCCTGAGCGTCACGCCCTTGACTACCTGACGGCCGCGATAGGCCTTGCCGACCCTGTCGACGAACAGGCCCTCGCGCCGGGGATCCGCGTCAGGCGGTTCCGCCTTGCGGGTCATGGCCACGGCTGGAGGATCCGAGATCGCCATAGGCTCAGGGGGTTCCGGGGCCGCCAGGGCTCGTCGCTTGAACGGGGCTGGGAGGTTCTGCCGGTTTGTCGGGGAAATAGACCCCGCGCACCCGACCCGGCCGGCCGAGCCCAGTGACATCTGAGATCATCCGCGCCTGATGACTGGCTACATCGATGATCAGCTTATCGCCCCGGGCCACGTCCTGGCCCTGAACAACGATCACATCGCCGGTCATGACGATCTGGCTGTCCGCCGGCGTATAGACCGCGTGGTCTCCTCGGGCGTTGCGCTCGGGTGTGACATAATAGACGTTCCCGCTCGCCTCGATCCGCTCGGTTCCGCCGCAGCCTGGGGCGTCACCGTCCTTCGCCGCAGCGCTCTTGGGCGGTTTGATCTTGCTAAACACGGTGATGGTGTCAGCCCGCAAGCGCGAGGTGTCCTGCACCGCCTCAGCGGCGCCGCGCCATATGGCCATGCACTTTGACTGAACAACCTCGGCCTGGTCCGCAGTGATGTCCACAGGGGCCTTGGACGGTGTGAGCTGGGCGAGGACGGGGGTCGCCGCCGCAAGCAGCAATATCAAAGCAAAGCTTGGCGCTAGGGCCAGGCTCTCCAGCTGGTGGTGACGATTCAAACGGGCAATCCCTGCGTGTCCGCCGGATTCAGCGGGAGTCATGGTCCTTTATCCTCCATTGAGGCGCGCGTGAACGCCGCCTCTGAAGATGACCTTTCCACCCTTGTCATATACGTCGAAGGCGCGCGATTGGATTGCCCCCTGTGCGGGGTCGGCGACCACGGCCTTGGGACCAGTAACGGCGCCGGTTCGAGTATCGACCACGGCCCGTTCCGAGGCAAAGCGAACGCCCTTAGCGTCCACCCCTCTGACCCGACCGATCAGGGTGAGCACGCGGGTGTCCTCCTGATAGACGCCGCGATCGGCCTGCAGGCTCGAGGGCCTCGGCGCGCCCGTGTTGAGGAGGATAACGGGCGCGGTAAGCAACACGCGCTGGAACGAAGTCGGGTCACGCGACGCCTCCTCGGCGCTGAGCTTGTAGGGCCGGTTCTGAGCATCACGCCCGAAAAAGCGAGGGTTTATCATGTGTATCGGCGTGGTCACGTCCAGCCTGGACGCCTCCGCCCGCCGAATGCCGTGCAAGACAATAAACCAAGCCACCAGGCCCACCATTCCAACCATGATGAGAGGCAGGAGGACGCGCAACACCCGCACCAGGGGACTGTGGGCCCGGGGCCGCCCGCGTGGGGGCAGCTTAGGACGC
The DNA here is from genome assembly GCA_021808285.1 of Pseudomonadota bacterium. Classification (GTDB taxonomy): domain Bacteria; phylum Pseudomonadota; class Alphaproteobacteria; order Caulobacterales; family Caulobacteraceae; genus Acaudatibacter. The sequence goes on from JAKBBV010000025.1 coordinate 19,559, forward strand.
TCAGCGGGCCCGATAACAGCCGAGGTGCTCATGCGTGAGCAAAAATATCGGCCTCCTCCCAACCCGCGACATCAAGCGCCGCGCGGTGAGGCAGAAAGTCGAAACAGGCCTGGGCCAGGGCCATGCGGCCCTCACGAACCAGCATCGCGTCGAGGCGCTCGCGAAGCGCATGGAGGTGGGTGACGTCGGAGGCCGCATAGGCCACCTGCTCGGGGCTGAGCACGGCGGCGCCCCAGTCTGAGCTCTGCTGCGCCTTCGACAGATCGACGCCGATCAGTTCGCGGGTCACATCGCGGAGTCCGTGGCGATCGGTATAGGTGCGCGCGAGCTTGGAGGCGATCTTGGTGCAATAGACTGGCGCAGTCATCACGCCCAGATGAACCAGGAACATGGCGATATCGAAGCGGCCGAAATGGAAGATCTTTAGGGTATTTGGGTCGGTCAGAAGCCGCTTGAGACGAGGCGCGTCGTAGGAGCTCCGGTCGAGCTGGACCAGGTGCGTATCGCCCTCGGGGCCCTTTAACTGCACGACGCAAAGCGGATCGCGTCCAAGCTTCAGGCCCAAAGTCTCCGAGTCGATGGCGACGGAGGTCGCCCCATCAAGGGCGCCGGGAGACAGATCGCCCTGATGCATAATGACCGCCAAGGTAAACTCCGAAGGAATGGGCCGCGGTCGAGGCGCGATCGACGACTTTGAGCGCTCCGGGTCACTTAAGGACTCGCCCGCCCCCGGGCAAGGCCACCGGCCGCGACGGTCAGAGGCCGTCTTCCAGGCTCGCCAGCCGCGCCGCCTGGTCCTCAGCGATCAGAGGCTCAATGACCTCATCCAACGCCTCACCTTCGATGACCTTGGGCAGATTGTAGAGGGTCAGATTGATGCGATGATCGGTGACACGGCCCTGCGGGAAATTGTAGGTGCGGATCCGCTCGGAGCGATCGCCAGAGCCCACCTGGCTCTTGCGCGCCTCGGAGCGTTCGTCGTCCAGGGCGTCGCGTTGCATCTGGTGTAGGCGCGCCATCAACACCTTCATCGCCCTCGCGCGGTTCTGATGCTGTGACTTCTCTGAGGAGGTGACGACGATGCCGGTGGGCAGGTGGGTGATGCGCACCGCCGAGTCTGTCTTGTTGACGTGCTGCCCGCCGGCGCCGGAGGAGCGATAGGTGTCGACGCGCAGGTCCTGATCGCGGATGTCGATCGAGACGTCCTCGACTGCCGGGAGCACCGCGACGGTCGCCGCAGAGGTATGGATACGGCCCTGGGCCTCCGTCGCCGGGACGCGCTGGACCCGATGCACTCCACTCTCGAATTTCAGGCGGCCGAACACGCCCTCGCCCTGGATTGCGGCGATCACCTCCTTGTAGCCGCCCGCCTCCCCTTCGGAGACGCTTTCAATCTCCACCGACCAGCCGCGCGACTGGGCATAGCGGCAATACATGCGGAACAGATCGCCGGCGAAGAGCGCGGCCTCGTCGCCGCCTGTTCCCGCCCGAACCTCAAGGATCGCCGAGGCATTCTCGTCGGCGTCTCTCGGGGCGAGCAGGAGGGCGATCGCCCGCTCCATATCGGGCAGGCGGGCATTGAGGGTCTCGATTTCAGCGCGCGCGAGTTCGGCGAGATCAGGATCCGCGTCGGCCGACATGCGCGTCAGATCCTCCTGCTCGCGGCGCGCCGCGAGCAGCGCGCGCGCGGCGTCGGCGACGGGACGCAGCTCGGCATACTCCTTGCCCAGACGTACGATTTCGGCCCCGTCCGAGGCACTCTCCATGCGCGCCTCAACCTCGTTGAAGCGATCAATCACCTGGTCGAGACGGGCTTGGGGAAGGCGCAAGGCGGACGGGTTTCTGCAACTCTAGTATCGGGCAGGGTTCCGGGTCGGGGCGTGTAGCTCAAACCACCGCGCTCGTCACGGCAAGATCACCTCAATGGGCGCACTTGCGTCTTGGCTGACCTTGCGGACGCCTCTTATCTAGCGGATCGTCAAGCCTCGTTTGGGAGAGGCACGGAGAGTCCGACATGCCGGAAGCATTCATCGTCGCTGCGTCGCGTACGGCCGGCGGCCGTCGCAAGGGTCGCCTTTCAGGGTGGCACCCCGCGGATCTCGCGGGCCAGGTCCTCAGCGATCTCGTGCGCAAGACCGGGGCCGACCCCGCCTACATCGAGGACGTTATCATGGGCTGCGTCGGCCAGGCGGGAGAACAAGGCAACAACGTCGCGCGTGGGGCGGTCCTGGCGGCCGGCCTTCCGGAAAGCGTGCCGGCGACCAGCGTCGATCGCCAGTGCGGGTCCTCGCAGCAAGCCCTGCACTTCGCCGCTCAGGCCGTGATGAGCGGAGTCCAGGATATTGTCATCGCCGCAGGGGTGGAAAGCATGACCCGCGTGCCCATGGGCACTCCGGTCATTCTGCCGGCCCAGAATGGCCTCGGCTCGCCCATGAGTCCGGCGCAGAAGGCGCGCTATCCCAACATCCAGTTCAGCCAGTTCATGGGCGCAGAGATGATGGCGGCCAAATATGGTCTGACGAAGGATGAGCTGGACGAATACGCCTTCAACACGAACCAGCGAGCCGTCGCGGCCACCCAGGCCGGGGCGTTCAAGGACGAGATCCTTCCCATCGAGGTGACGGACGATGAAGGCGCCAAAAGCCTGCACACCGTGGACGAGGGCATCAGGTTCGACTCCAGCCTGGAAGCGATCAAGGGGGTCAAGCTTCTGCGCGAAGATGGGCGGCTGACGGCGGCGACATCGAGCCAGATCTGCGACGGCGCTTCGGGGGTTATGATCGTCAATGAGGATGGCCTTAAGCGCCTGGGCGTCGCGCCGCTCGCCCGTATCCATCACATGACTGTGGTCGGGGGTGATCCGGTGATCATGCTGGAGGCGCCCATCCCGGGCACGCAGAGGGCGCTTGCCAAAACCGGAATGAAGATCGACGACATCGACCTTTTCGAAGTCAACGAGGCCTTCGCCTCGGTGCCAGTGGCCTGGCTCAAGGAGACTGGCGCAGACCCTTCCCGCCTCAACGTCAATGGCGGGGCCATCGCGCTCGGACACCCCCTGGGCGCATCGGGTACGAAACTGATGGCGACCCTCATCCACGCGCTGAGGGCGCGAGGGAAGCGCTATGGTTTGCAGACCATGTGCGAGGGCGGCGGCTTGTCGAACGTCACCATCGTCGAGCGTCTCTGAGGTCCGCTCCGCCCCCGACCCGTTGGTGAAGGGGCGGGCTCCCGGCGATGCAGCCGATGGGCTAAAGCTCACCCGATGACCTATCGGGTGAGCGTTCTGACCATGTTTCCCGAAGCCCTGCCGGGGCCGCTCGGCGTGTCGCTGATCGGCTCGGCCTGGCGAGAGCGAGGCCTCTGGTCCCTGGAGACAGTAGACATCCGCGCCTTTTCAAAGGATAAGCGCGGCTTCCTTGACGACGCCCCGGCGGGCGGCGGCCCGGGTCAGGTGATGCGGGCCGACGTTCTGGCGAAGGCGTTTGACAGTCTGAAGGACTCCGGTCGCCCGAGACTCTATATGAGCGCCCGCGGCCGGCCTCTTCGTCAGGACCGGGTCAAGGCCTGGGCCGAGGCGGAGGGTTTGATTGTTCTATGCGGTCGCTTCGAGGGCGTGGATCAGCGCTTTCTCGAGGCCCGCGACTTCGAGGAGGTGAGTGTGGGTGACGCGGTTCTCGCCGGCGGCGAGGCGGCGGCGCTTGCGGTCATAGAAGCCTGCGTTCGGCTCCGGCCTGGCGTACTGGGCGATATGGCCAGCCTGACGGAGGAGAGTTTTGAGCACGGACTGCTCGAACATCCGCACTATACGAGACCGCGGACGTTCGAGGGTCGCGACATTCCGGCGGTTCTGTTGTCAGGCGACCACGCCAAGGTGGCGCGCTGGCGGCGGGAGGCGCGGGAGGCGGCCACGCGAGAGAGGCGCCCTGATCTTTGGGCGGCTCACCTCGCCAATTCACAGCCAAAGGGCGAATGAAGCCCGAAGACAAGGATCTGGACGACGATGAACATGATCGAACAGCTTGAGGCCGAAGAGGCCGCCCGCCTGACGCAGGGCAAAACCATCCCGGCGTTTCAGCCCGGCGATACGGTGCGCGTGAATGTCCGAATCAAGGAGGGCGAGCGCGAACGCGTTCAGGCCTATGAGGGCGTGGTCATCGCCCGCTCCGGACGAGGCGTCCAGGAAAGCTTCACCGTGCGGAAGATTAGCTTTGGCGAGGGCGTGGAGCGGGTATTCCCGGTCCTGTCGCCGATGATCGAGTCTATTGAGGTTCGCCGGCGCGGCGCCGTGCGTCGGGCCAAGCTCTACTATCTGCGCGACCGGCGCGGCAAGGCGGCGCGGATCGCCGAACGCACCAGCGGCGCCAGAGACGCCGGCGCGGAAGAGTGACCGCCAGGCGGCGGCCCTAGCGCCGTCTGACCCGCTGGGAACCGCCTGGGCGGGCTGACGGCGCGTCCATTCTTGAATCCAGAGCGGACGGCTATCGAGGTCGCGATTCCTGCCGTTCGGAGACCGCTCTCATTCAGACGGGCTCCCGTTCAGACGGACGCGGGCCTGCCGCCCTCAGCGCGCCCGACGTCAATTCGACGTCCTTTCCAGGGCGAGACCCAAGGTGCGAGGGCCGAACAGGCCGACCGACACCACCACCACGGCCATGGCGCCGGCGATAAAGGCAAACACCCCGGGCGAACCGATGTCGGTCAAGAGCGCGGCGATGATGTAGCTTGAGGCGATGGTGGCGAGCCGGCTCCAGGAATAGACGAAGCCCACGGCCTTGGCCCGGATCCGGGTCGGATAAAGTTCCGCCTGATAGGCGTGATAGGCGAATGACAGCAGGTTGTTGGAGGCTGTCAGTACAACGCCCAGGACGATGATGGGACCTTGCGCCGACTGACCGCTGAAGGCCAGGCCTGTCACGGCGGTGATCAACGCGGCGGACATGATCAGGTGCTTGCGCTCGAACCGGTCGGCGAGCGCCGCGCAAATGAGCGGCGAGAACGGGAAGGCGATAGCGATCGCCGCGGAATAGGCCAAACCGTCTGTGACCGAGTGACCTTGGGCGGCGATCAGACTGGGAGCCCAGTTGCCAAAGCCGTAGAAGCCGATGGCCTGAGCGATATTGAACGCCACCAGCATAAGCGTGCGCCTGCGGTACAATGGTGCGAAGGCCTCGGACAGTCGACCTTCTGGCCTCTCGGCGATGGCTGCCTCCGCCAGTCGCAAGCTCTCTGGCGGCGAAGGCGCTCGGCCTTCTAGTCGCGAGACGATGAGGTCAGCCTCGACTAGGCGGCCGTTGCGCGCCAGCCATCGCGGCGACTCAGGGAGCCGTTTGCGGATCGCCCAGACGGCCAGAGCGCCGACGGCGCCGATCCCCATGACCCAGCGCCAGCCCGGAACGCCCAGCGGCGCCAAGGGAATGAGCTTCCAGGACAGAGCGGCGACGATCGGAACTGCTGAAAACTGGATCGCCTGGTTGAGCGCGAAGGCGCGTCCCCGAAGCCGCGCAGGCGCCAATTCACTGACATAGGCATCGATCGTCACCAGCTCCACGCCCATGCCGATTCCGGAAATGAGACGCCACAGATCGACACCGGCGGCCGTCTGTCGGGTGGCCATGATCAGTGTGGCGAGAGCGTAGGAAATGAGCGCGAAGGTGAAGACGCTGCGGCGTCCAAACCGGTCGGCCGCCCGGGAGAATCCCAAGGTCCCGATGAAGAGGCCCACGAAGGTCGCCGAGGCGAAACTCGCCTGATCGGACTGCCCAAAGAGGCCCGCGCGCCCGAGCCTGAACAGACCCGAACGGATCAGGCCTGGCGAGACATAGGCCGTCATCATGAGGTCGTAGAATTCGAACACCCCTCCCAGAGAGATCAGGCAGATGAGCGCCCACAACCGCCACGAGACGCCCAGTTCATCCAGGCGAGCGCCAATCATCGCCTCACCGGTGGGCGCCGGAATCGCTTCCCGCGCCAGCCCTGCTATAGCGTCCGGCATGGCCCCTCCCCAGATCAGCCCGAGCCCTCCCTTCTTCGATCTTCGCGCGACACACAATCCGACCCGTTGGTTTCTGCCGCTGCACGAGGGGCTCTGCGTCGGCCCTCCAGGTCGCCGTTTCATGTTCGGCGGCGTGGGCATGGCGGCGGCGGTGAGGGCCATGGAGCTAACCTGCGAACGCCCGGTCATCTGGGCGACCGCGCAATATCTGTCCTATGCGCGGCCCCCATCGGTGGTGGACTTCGATGTTCGGGTAGCCGCAGCCGGCCGCTCCACCAGCCAGGCGAGGGTCGTGGCCCATGTGGGCGAGGTCGAAGTTCTCACCGTGAACGCTGCGCTCGGCTCTCGCGGCGACAGCGCCGCGATGCAATGGGCCAGCCCGCCCCAGGCGCCGCTCCCTGAGGACTGCCCCGAGTCTGCCCGTTGGCGGGAAGACGAGACCGACCTGCACAGCCGCCTAGAGGTGCGCATGGCCCGCGGCGTTCACTCGCGCAGCGTCAGCCCCGAGGGCCCCAGCCGTGATGGCCGGCTGGTCCTTTGGATACGCTCACGCGAGGGTCAGCCCCTGGACTCCGCCATGCTGGCGATCATGGCCGATCATGTGCCCTCAGCCATCGGCGCGGCCTTAGGGCGCAACGCCGGGGGCAACAGCTTGGACAATACCCTGCGCATCATGGATGTGATTGAGACGCCGTGGGTCCTCTGCGACATCTCCATCGTCGGGATGGCGCGCGGCATCGCCCATGGCGCGATGCGGCTGTTCACCCAAGACGGACGGCTCCTGGCCTCGGCTAGCCAGTCTCTCATTGTTCGGCTCCGTGAGGAGGGCGCCAGGTCGTGACCGAGGAGGTCGTTGACCCCAGGATGACGGGGCGCCATTCGGGAAACTTAGGGGCTTTGAAGGTCTGCCAGCCAGACCGGCGCACAACCCGGGAGGGTGACCTGTGAAGCGGCTGATCCTGTTGCGCCACGCCATGGCCGTGCCGCGGGCCGCCGGCGCCGAGGATAGGGACCGAAGCCTGGACACGGGCGGGCGCGACCAGGCGGAGGCGGCCGGGCGATGGCTGGCCGACCAGGGCTTCGCACCTGATACCGTCCTCGTCTCACCCACCCGGCGTACCCGGGAGACATGGGACCAGATCGCGCCGCGATTCCCCGCCGCCCGTCTACAGATCGAAAACGCGCTTTACGATGCGATGCCTGAGGAGATCCTCGAAAGGGTGGAACACCAGGCCGGCGGGGCCGAGACCCTTATGGTGATCGCACATAATCCCGGCTTGCAGGAGCTGGCCCAGATGATGCTCGCTGACACCGGCGGCGCGGACTTCGAGGTGGTGTCGCGCGCCTTTCCCACCGCCTCGGCGGCAGTGATCAATCTCGCCGATCCGGCAAAGCCCCGGCTTGAAGCCCGCTTCGATCCGTCCCACGGCCGACCACGGGCCAGCGCAGACTGAGGGGGAATATTCTGACGCCCATCTACAAGATCCTGCCCAGGGCGACCTGGGAGAAAGCCAAGGCGGCCGGCGTGTTGGAGGGCTCGGCCCTCGACCGCAACGATGGCTTCATCCACTTCTCCACAGCGGACCAACTCGCCGAGACCGCACGCCGTCATTTTTGCGGACAGGAAGATCTTGTCGTGCTCACCGTGCAGGCGGAGCGCCTCGGCGCCGCCCTGATCTGGGAGCCGTCGCGCGATGGACATCTGTTTCCGCATCTCTACGGGGTGCTCAATCTCTCAGATGTGCAGGAGGTGATGGAGGCGCCACGGGGAATGGGCGGGTCGCCAGGCATGGATGCGCGCCGAGGATGACCTGGATTCACGATGCAGCGACGGCCGTGCTGCGCCGCCTGGACCCGGAAATCGCACACCGTCTGAGCCTCCAGGGGCTGGCGTGGGGCCTGGGCCCTCGACACCTCCAGGACGATGAGCCGAGTCTGGCTATCGACCTCGCTGGGCTTACCCTGGCCAATGCCGTGGGTCTCGCGGCGGGCTTCGACAAAGATGCCGAGGTGGCAGACCGGCTCCTGAGTCTGGGCTTCGGGTTCGTCGAGTGCGGCACGGTGACGCCCCTGCCCCAGGCGGGAAATCCCCGCCCGAGGCTGTTCCGTCTGCCTGCGGACCGGGCGGTGATCAACCGGATGGGCTTCAACAATGCCGGCCTCGACCGTTTTGCCGGTCGACTTGGCCGGATGCCCAGTCCCAGGGCAGGCCCGGTCGGGGCGAACGTTGGGGCCAACAAGGAGAGTGCGGATCGGGTGGCGGACTACGTCATCGGACTGCGGCGCCTCTGGCCGCTCGCCGACTATTTCACGCTCAATGTCTCCTCTCCCAACACTCCGGGTTTGCGTGAGCTTCAGCAAAAGACGGCTATGGAGGAGCTGCTCGGCGCCGTCGCTGAGGCCAGAGCCTCCCTGTCCGCGACACACGGCCAGCGGCCAGTGTTCCTCAAGATCGCCCCCGATCTTTCAGCCTCGGGCGCCCGAGATATCCTGGAGACCGCGGTAGCGAATGGTCTGGACGGTCTGATCGTCAGCAATACGACCCTGGCGAGGCCAGCGAGCTTGGTCAGCCCTCATCGCGCCGAGGACGGGGGGCTTTCAGGGGCGCCGCTGTTTGAGCCGTCCACGGCCCTGCTGCGGGATCTCTTCGCGGAAGCGGGCGGACGTTTGGTCCTGATCGGAGCGGGTGGCGTGGGTTCAGGGGCCGAGGCCTACGCCAAAATCCGCGCCGGGGCCCGGGCCGTGCAGCTATACACCGCCTTGGCCTATGAGGGCCCAGGCCTCGTCCGCCGCATCAAGCGGGAACTGGCTGCGCGGCTGAGGGCTGATGGCTTCGTCCGGCTGAAGGACGCGGTTGGCGCCGGGTAATCAGGCTCGCCCCGCCATTGGCCGCGTCGCCCGTTTTCGGTTAACTCGCCCATTATGGCGCAAGCTGCGGCCCCAACTGAGGCTTCCCAAAGCCAAGCGCCAGAGCTCTCGTCTTCAGAGAGACAGGCGGCGAAGGAACCGGAGTCGCGGGCCCCCAACTCGGGCCGGCGGTTGATTTGGCTGCAGGGCCTGTCGTTCCGTTTGCTCCTCTTGACCATGGCGATGGTGGTCGTCGCCAACCTGCTCATTCTGCCCCCCAGCCTGGCGGCCGACGAACAGGCCTGGCTCCTGGACCGACTGCGCGCAGCGGAACTGGCCACGCTTGTCGAGGAGGCGGCGCCAGGCGGGGTGGTGACCGATCACATGCGCAACGACCTGCTGGCCAATGCTGGCGTGGTCTCCGTCGCCTTTCAGATCCGTGGAGAGCGCCGTCTGATCTTGCAGGCGCCGCGCCTTGCTCGAACGCCCTATCTCCTGGACCTCCGCGATGGGGGACCGCTATCGTGGGAGGCGCCACTGGAGACCTTGACGCGTGGCGGCGACCGGATGGTGCGGGTTATGGCTCGACCACGTTTTCGGTCGGGAGCCTTTGTCGAGGTCGTCCTACCCGATGCGCCGTTGCGTAAGGAGCTCCTGGTCCAGCTTGGGCGACTTGTCCTGGGCGCCCTCCTGACCTCGATTCTCGCCGGCGCCGTGGTCTATGGCTCCCTGATCCTGTTCCTTGTCCGGCCGATGCAGCGAATTACCCGGGCCATGGAGCGTTTCGGGGCTGATCCGACCGACCCGCGCGCCTCAATACAGCCCTCAGGACGCCAAGACGAGATCGGCCGCGCGGAGGCGGAGTTGGAGCGCATGCAGGCCGACCTTCGCGCCGCGCTGGCCTCCCGCGCCCGCCTCGCCGCCCTGGGCGAGGCCGTGGCCAAGATCAATCACGATCTGCGCAATATGCTGACCAGCGCCCAGATGGCCTCTGAACGGCTGTCGGGATCGGGCGATCCGGTCGTCGCTCAAACCCTACCCCGCCTTGAGAGAGCTCTGGATCGGGCCATCCGCTTGGCCGCCAACGTCCTGGCCTTCGGTAAGAGTGAGGAACCGCCGCCCGATGTGCGACCGGTTCCACTGCGCGCGGCCCTGGAAGAGGCTGCCCTGGATGCCGGTCTGAACGAAGAAACCATACGGATTGAGACGGACATCGCCTCCGACCAGGTCGTGCAGGCCGACCCGGAGCAGCTCTACCGAATACTTGCGAACCTGTTACGCAACGCCCGCGAGGCGATCGAGGGACAGACCGGCCGCACCGCGCCGGGACGCGTGCTCGCCAGTCTGAGGGAGGATCCGATCTTCAGCATCCTGGAGATTGCGGACAATGGCCCGGGACTGCCAGAGAAGACCCGCGAGCGTCTATTTCAGCCCTTTTCCGGCTCCACGCGGGCCGAGGGCGCCGGCCTGGGCCTTGCAATCGCCCGCGAGCTCGCCAAAGGGCATGGCGGTGAACTGACCCTGGTCCGGAGCGCGCCCGACGGGGCCACGTTCGAGCTCCGGCTGCCGCGTTCCTGACTCATGTCAATCGCCCCATCTCACCCAGGCGCCATGGAGATGACAGCGCGCGAGACGCCGGGTCTCGCCTCCCGGCCAGACGGTAAGAGTGAGCGCGATGTCGGTCGAACTGTGAGATTCCGGCTCCATGGCGAGCCAGGCGAGGGGCGCATCCAAACCCGCCGCCGCGCCATGCCGGACCATCTGCTGAGCCAGGTCAGCCTGGGACCGCGCAGGCATGTATTGGCGGAAGATGGAGTGATAGACGAGCGTCGCGACGCCCGGTTGCGGCGCGCCGCGGGTCGCCACGAAGGCGATGGCGTCGGCGGTCTGGACACGCACACCGAACCGGACCGCTTCGGCGACAGCGGCATCGAGCAGATGGAGGCGGTCAAACTGGTCGGCCCAGACATAGGCCTTCAAGAGACGGGTCGCGACAGGATCGCCAAGATCGATCGGCTTGCGGTCGCAGGCTTCTCGTGAGGCCACACGCAGAGGGGCATCGACGCATGGGGCGACGCCGCGCCAGTCCGTATCGATCCGGACGGCGGCCGTGTCCGATCCGAATCGGGCGATGTCGCCAAATCGATAGGTGAAGCGATCGAACAACTGGTTGAGGCCCGCGCTGGCGCCAAGCTCCACCAACCGCAGAGGCAGGTCGAAGCGGCCGGCGACCTCGAGCGCGCCGGCGATCAGAAGGGCCGAGCGACGGACCTCATTGGTCTGAGGCTCGTGGTCCATGAACCCGGCGATCGACGAGGGATCTTGATCCATCTGGCGGCGCACGGCCGCCCAGGCCCGCTCCGGGTCGGCGATGCGGTCGGGCCGGGGGAAGGCCGCGCTCACGTCGGGCGTGGCGCCGGAAAGGGCCAGATCATGAACCGCTCCCAGCCATCGCAGGGCTATCGCGTGTGAAAGCAGCGCCGCCAGATCCAGTTCGGCCCAGGGCGCCACCAGCGCCGCCATGGGTCCGCCGGCGAGGATATCTTCGGCCGCCCGGCTCAAAAGGGCGCCACAGAACGGCGCTCCCGATGCCGTGCAATAGTGAGCCTGGTGGGTGAAGCTCTGGCCGATGGCGCGCGCGACAATCATGGCGCCAGGAGTTCCTGTCCCGGCAGACGCGGTCAATATTGATCGGGACGATCAAGCCCCTTCGGGCGGTCTCACACCGACTGCCCGCGGAGAAGCCGAGGAAGGTCCCCGGCCGCCCCGCCCGCCTCCATCATGAACAGGCGACGGGCCGGTCCGATGCGATTGACCACGCCCAGACCCAGGTCCCGTACAGTTCGCAGCAGGGGGGCATCGTTGCCGAACAGGCGAACGAAGAGGTCGGTGGCGACCGCCAGACCCACATTGTCCAGGCTGCGCCAGCGCGCATAGCGCGCCAGCACCGCCTCTGATCCGAGATCCTCGCCCAGACGCGCCGCCGTGATCAGGGTCTCGGCAAGGGCGGCCACGTCCTTGAGACCCATATTCAGCCCCTGTCCCGCAATCGGGTGTACGGCATGGGCGGCGTCACCGATCAGGGCAAGTCGCGGCGCCGTGACTCGGTCGGCCAACTGCAGGCCCAGCGGATAGGCGAAGCGCGGTCCTTCAAGGCGAATCGCGCCGAGGAATTCGCCAAAGCGTCGGCGCAGATGAGCCTCAAACGCCTCCAGGGGGCAGGAGACGAGGGCCTCCGCCCTGGCCTTGCGTTCCGTCCAGACCAGGCTCGCCCGTCGGCCGGTCAGGGGCAAGATGGCGAACGGGCCCGAAGGCAGGAAATGCTCGTAGGCCACGCCCTCATGGTCGCGTTCAAGGCCGATCGTGGCGACGACGCCCGTCTCACCGTATGCCCAGCCTACGGTCCCGATCCCCGCCTGGCCACGGAGCGGCGAGCCACGGCCATCGGCGGCGACGACCACCGGTGCGATCAGGCGAGTCCCATCCGCCAGGGCCACCGTGACACTCCCAGACTCCCGCTCCGTTGAGACAATCCTTGCTGGGGCGTGAAGGCGGACCGATGACGCCCTCACGGCTGCCGCCAGGCCGGCGCGCACATGTCGGTTCTCGATGAGGTACCCCAGGGGTTCGCCCTCGGAGCGATCAGCAATTTCCGCCGAGTCGAACCGCAACCAGGCCCCCGCCGCCGGTCGGGAGGCTGGACCGGGCGCGCGCCCATCCGTGACGAGAATCTGCTCGATCCGTTGCGCATGAGGGGCGATCGCCTCCGCCGCGCCCAGGGCCCGCCACTGCCGGAAGGCGGAAAAGGCGATGGCGCTCGCCCGTCCATCGAAAGCCGGCGCAGCCATCTCCTCAAAGGCCATGAAATCGACCAGAGCCGTCTCAAGGCCGCCATGAGCCAGAGCGAGGGCCAGGGTCGCGCCCGCCATGCCGGCGCCCACCACGACGACGTCCAGGCGGACTTTCGACGGGGCGGACATCGCGGTCATGACGGCGTTTCATCCTCCGCGGGAAGGCCCATCATATGGAACCCGGCGTCCACATGGATCACCTCCCCCGTCGTCGAGCGACCGAGATCGGATAGGAGCCAGAGGGCGCAACCCGCCACCCCCTCCATGGAGGTGTCCTCCCGCATGGCGCTGAGGCGGCGGCCCTGGGCCAGCATGCTCCGCCCGCCGGAGATTCCGGCCAACGATAGCGTTCGCATGGCGCCAGCGGAGATGGCGTTGACGCGAACGCCAGCCGGGCCCAGGTCCCGGGCGATATAGCGTGTCGCCGCCTCCAGCGCCGCCTTGGCGACACCCATCGTATTATAGTTGGGAATAGCTCTTTCGGAGCCCAAATAGGTCATGGTGATCAGGGACCCGCCGGGCCGCATCATGGCGGCCGCACGGCGGGCGCAATCCACAAAGCTGTAGACCGAGACGTCGATAGCCGTCGCCAGACCCTCCCGCGTGCAGTTCTCGACAAAGGAGCCGGAGATCTGGTCACGGTCGGCGAATGCGATCGAGTGGACGAGATAATCGATCGTCCCCCATTTGTCGGCCATGGCGGCGAAGGCCGCATCCATCGAGGCGTCATTGGTCACGTCCATTGGGACGTAGAGGCTCACGCCGATCGACTCGCCAAGGGGACGGACGCGCTTCTCATTCGAGTCCAAATAGGCCAAGGCCGCCTCACCGCCTTGGGCGACGATCTGAGAGGCGATGCCCCAGGCGATGGAATTGCGGTTCGCCACACCTGTGACTAGCCCACGCTTGCCAGACATGAGTTGGCCCTTGGGCAGAGCCAGTTCGCTCTCCATAATGTTCCGTTCTCCCTCCACGCGACGATCGCCGCCGTCACTAACAGGGCCACGCATTTCGGAAAAGCCGGGGGTCGCGCGGCTCAGGCCTGCTCCACCGCGTCCAGGATGCCAGCATCGGCGTACTGTCCGCCCGGGCGAAATCGATAGAGATAGCTCGGCAGAATGGGCTCCAGGGCTTTGGGCGAAACGCCGAGCTCGGCCAGCCCTTTGGCGCGCTTGTCAGCCACATTGTCGAGGCCGAGCAGTCTGACTTGGTCCGTGGTCAGCGGCGGAGGAACGCCAAGGGCGGCGGCAAGGTCGCCAATCAGCCCAAGACCTGCGGCGACCGGTACGGGAACCGGGATGAGGGCTCTGCGACGCTGGATGACCTGGAGCAGGATCTCCATCAGGTCCTTGAAGCTGTAAATATGCGGGCCGGCGAGCTCGTAGGTGTGGCCGGCGGCGTCGGGCCTCGAAACCGCTGCGGCGACGGCGCGCGCGACATCGGCGACATAGACCGGCTGCATCCGGGTGTAGCCGCCGCCGATCAGGGGCAGAACGGGTGAGACCGTCGCCAGGGCCGCAAAGCGGTTGAAGAAGGCGTCCTCCGGTCCGAATATGACCGATGGCCGCAGAATGACCGCTTGCGGGACGGCGTCGCGGATGGCGCTCTCGCCCTGGGCCTTGGTCCGCGCATAGGCCGAAGGCGAGGATTCGTCAGCGCCAAGCGAGGAAATATGAACGAGGCGCTCCACCCCGAGCTGAAGCGCCGTCATGGCGATGCGGCCCGCCGCCGCCACATGAAGCGCTTCGAAGCTCTGCCGCCCAGAAGAATAGAGTACGGCAACAGCATTGACGCAGGCCGTCGCACCCTCCAGCGCGCGTCGCACGGAGGCCTCGTCCCGGACGTTCGCCTGAACGACTTCGATCTGCCCGACATCGCCCAGCATGCGTAGGCGATAGCCCCGCCCGGGACTGCGAACGGCGACCCGCACGCGGTAGCCCGCCCGGGCGAGAGCCCGGACGCTTTGACCGCCCACGAAACCGGAACCGCCGAACAGGGTGACCAGAGGGCGCTTCGGGGTCTGCATCTCTGCCGAAATCCTCAATATATCCGCCGCGGGAGCATAGCCGCTGCGGGAGCGATTGGCCCGACCGCTCAGGCGCGCCTGCCGCCGCGAGCGATAGAGGAGCATCGCGCTGGACGCAACGCGTCCGGGCATTTCCGCGGGCCCCGATGGCCGCCTGCCTCAGTGACTCTGCCCCGGCTCCTTCTGCGCCGGCGCCCAGGGGGAGCCTGCGGAGGCGCTAATTCCGGTTGCTCCGGTTCAGCGTCGGCTGCGCGATCGCGAGGAAAGCAGGTGGCATTCGTCCGCTCGCCCGTTCCACCCGCGCGGGGACAGGATGAGGCTCAGCTCTACCCGCCTGAAAGGAGCCCTGCGTCTGCGCCTTTCCTGATGCGCGGGACGTTGACGACACTGCGGCGGCGCCCTATCGGATCGCCCCTCCTGATCACGGTCCCGCTGCAACGGCGGAATCGTCCGGGGCCCAGGTGGCGGAATTGGTAGACGCGCTGGCTTCAGGTGCCAGTGGCTTAACGGCCGTGAAGGTTCGAGTCCTTTCCTGGGCACCATTCTTTTTGGGAACCACCTTTTTCTGGGCGCCGCCCAGCGGGGTGGGCGGCCGGTCCGGTGCGGGAGGCAGTCCGGCGCCGGCAACGCGCTCCGATCGGCGCTCAGGCCCCAGTGACTTCATCCCAGAAGCGGCGCGCCTTCTTGAAGAAGCCCGCCGTCTGTGGGCTCTGCTGCTCGCCTAAGGCCGCCTCGAAGGCCTTCAACAGGTCTCGCTGTTGCGCCGTCAGCTTGGTCGGCGTCTCGACAAAGAGCTCGACCACCAGATCGCCGCGTTCGCGCGAGCGCAGGGAGGGCATGCCCTTGCCGCGCACGCGCACGGTGCGGCCGGTCTGGGCCCCCTCGGGGACCTTGATCATGATCTTGGGCCGGCCGTCGCAGTTTTCGCCACCCAGCAGGCACGGCGCCTCGATCTCGCCTCCGAGCGCCGCCGTGGTCATCGGCACCGGAACGGAGCACAAGAGGTCGAGACCATCACGTTCGAATAGGTCATGGGGCCGAACGGAGACAAAGATGTAGAGATCGCCGCGCGGCCCGCCCCGGGGGCCCGCGTCGCCCTCTCCGGAAAGCCGGATGCGCGAGCCGTCATCCACCCCGGCCGGGACGCGAACCTGAAGCGTCCGCTCTTGGCGCACCCGTCCGTGGCCGGAGCAGCGGACGCAAGGGTCAAGCATGACGGCGCCCGCGCCGCCACATCGGGGACAGGTGGACTCCATAGCGAAGAACCCCTGGCTGCGCCGCACCCGACCATGCCCACCACAGGTGGTGCAGGCCGTAGGGCCGGTTCCAGGCTTGGCCCCGGTTCCCTCGCAGGCATCGCAGGGCGTCGCCGCCGGAACGCGAATCTCCACCGTGGCGCCCATATAAGCTTGTTCGAGGCTGATCTCGAGGTCGTATCGAAGGTCTTGCCCGCGTCCCGGTCCACGCTCACGGCCGCCGCCGCTGAACATGTCGCCGAACACATCTCCAAAGACATTGGAGAAGATGTCGTGCAGGTCGCCGAAGTCACCTCCTCCGCCCGCTGCGCCATTCAGACCCGCGTGGCCGAACCGATCGTAGGCGGCGCGCTTCTTGGCGTCGGAGAGGACGGAATAGGCTTCATTGATCTCCTTGAAGCGGGCCGTGGCCTCTGCCGACCCCCCGTTGCGGTCCGGATGGTGCTCCATCGCGAGCTTGCGAAACGCGCTCTTCAGCGCCGCCTCATCGCAGCCCTTCTGGACGCCCAGTATTTCGTAATAATCCCGCATCGCGCGTCCCTGAGCCCTCGCGTTCGGCGCCTCGCCGCCGAGACCCCCAAGTCGACCGCCTTCTGCGGCGTCTCAGGAGCCCCGGGCGCGGCAGGTTCTCAATGTCAGGACTTATCGCCGGAGACGTCCTCAAACTCGGCGTCGACCACGTCGGAGTGGCTTTCGGGCTCGCTCGTAGAGGCCTCAGCGCCAGCCTGCTGCGCCTGATACATAGCCTCACCAAGCTTCATGGAGGCCTGCATCAGGGTCGCCGTTTTGGCGGTGATATCTTCCAGGGCCTCGGACTCCAAAGCGCTCTTGAGCTCGGCTATGGCCGCTTCGATCGCGGATTTCTCCGACTCGCCCACCTTGTCCCCGTGCTCCGAAAGCGCCTTCTCCGTGGAATGGATCAGGGCGTCGGCATGGTTCTTCGCCTCGACCAGCTCCTTGCGCGCCTTGTCCTCGCTGGCGTGAGCCTCCGCCTCACGCACCATGGCCTCGATATCCGCGTCGGAAAGACCGCCATTGGCCTGGATACGGATCGATTGCTCCTTATTGGTCGCCTTGTCCTTGGCCGAAACGTTGACGATGCCGTTGGCGTCGATATCGAAGGTCACCTCGACCTGCGGCACGCCGCGAGGCGCAGGCGGAATGCCGACGAGGTCGAACTGTCCGAGAAGCTTATTGTGAGCGGCGATCGGCCGCTCACCCTGAAACACCCGGATGGTCACCGCATTCTGGTTGTCGTCCGCCGTGGAGAAGACTTGGCTCTTCTTGGTCGGTATGGTGGTGTTGCGCTCAATGAGGGGGGTAAAGACGCCGCCGAGCGTCTCGATGCCTAAGGTCAGGGGCGTGACGTCGAGCAGCAGCACATCCTTGACGTCGCCTTGCAACACGCCGGCCTGTATGGCCGCGCCGAGGGCCACGACCTCGTCCGGGTTCACACCCCGGTGCGGCTCACGACCAAAAAACTGCTGAACGGTCTCGATCACCTTGGGCATGCGCGTCATGCCGCCCACGAGGATGACCTCGTCGATATCGCTCTTCTTCAGGCCGGCGTCCTTCAACGCCCGCTCGCACGGCGTCACCGTCTTGACGATCAGGTCTTCCACCAGGGCCTCGAGCTTCGCCCGGGTGAGCTTCATATTCAGGTGGAGCGGCCCGGACGCATTCATCGAGATGAAGGGTAGGTTCACCTCGTACTGGGCCGTGGAGCTGAGCTCCTTCTTGGCCTTCTCAGCCTCTTCCTTGAGGCGTTGCAGGGCCAGTTTGTCTTTGCGCAGATCGACGCCCTGTTCCTTCTTGAACTCGTCGGCCAGATAATCGACCAGACGCAGATCGAAGTCCTCGCCACCCAGGAAGGTGTCGCCGTTGGTGGCCTTCACCTCGAACACACCATCGCCGATCTCCAGGATCGAGACGTCGAAAGTGCCGCCGCCGAGGTCGTAGACAGCGATCTTCTTGCCGTCGTTCTTTTCCAAACCATAGGCGAGGGCCGCCGCGGTCGGCTCGTTGATGATGCGCAGAACCTCGAGCCCGGCGATCTTACCGGCGTCTTTGGTGGCCTGGCGC
>JAKBBV010000077.1 GCA_021808285.1 Pseudomonadota bacterium
TGTGGAGGTCCTGACCCTCGATCACTTCGGGCTTAAGCGTCGAGGCCCGGGCTAGGGCCGGGAAACAGAGCGCCGGCCGCAAGTTGGCGAACACGCCCATACCCGCGCGCAGGGCCAAAAGCCCGGCTTCCGGCCGTAGGTCACGCGGCGCCTCGGCAAATTGCGGTCCGCCAACGGCGCCCATGAGCACGGCTTTGGCGCCTCTGGCCACCGCCAGAGTGTCTTCGGAGAGAGGCGCGCCTTCGGTCACATAGGCGATCCCGCCAAAGTGACGCTCGACGATGGGCAGTTCCGGAGCCACCCGTTCGGCCACCCGGCGCGCTTCGGCGGTCACCTCGGGGCCGATGCCGTCACCGGGAAGAAGAAGCAGAGTCATGCGGGGGTCATCCAGGGCTGGCGGAGGGCTTGGGACACCTCGAAGGCGTCGATAGCCTCAGAGTGGGCGAGCGTTTCGCCAATGGCGTCGAGGCCTGCCATGAGTTTGCGCTTGGCGTTGGCGTCGATGTCGAAGGCGAACTCGCGCCCAGAGGGAGCGGTGACGGTCTGGCGCTCCAGATCGACGCTGAAGAGGTGATTGCCGCCCAGGGCCTCGCCCATCAGCGCCTGGCAGTCCTCGCGCGGCAGGACCACGGGCAGCAGGCCATTCTGCAGGGCGTTGTTACGAAAAATATCAGCGAAGCTCGGAGCGATCACGCAGCGGATGCCAAAATCCTGTAGCGCCCAGGGCGCATGCTCGCGGCTCGACCCGCAGCCGAAATTGTCGCCAGCGATGAGCACGCCCGTCTTGGCGAAGCGTGGATCGTTGAGGACGAAGCCCTCGCGCGGACGGCCTTCTGCATCGAAACGCAGGTCATAGAAGAGACCTCGGGCGAGGCCATCCCGCTGAGTGGTCTTGAGAAACTGCTTGGGGATGATCTGGTCGGTGTCGACATTGTCGATGTCGAGTGGCGCGGCGCGGGCGGTGAGCGTGGTGAAGGGGATCATGCGGCCCTTTCTATCCGGGTGTTGGCGCTGATCACGAGGGACGGGCCGCCGGGCAAGCCACGGCGAAGGGTGAAGACGCGGGACCCGGGCTTGCGCCCATCGCGGACCTCGGAAACGTCAAGACCCGCCGTGGCGAGGCGATTTCGTGCGGCGTCCGGGTCGGTGGCGCGCCAGGCGAGACCGCCAAACTGATCCGGCGCGTCGGCGATCGGGGCGGCGGGATCGGCTGCGATCTCCACCACCGCGTCGCCGCAGCGGAAAAATAGCAGGCGCGAACGCCATGTTGGGTTGGCCCGATCGAGGCGAAGATCGAGCCCCAGTCGGGCCCCGAAGAACGCCGCGGCCCGGTCGGGATTGGCAGTGCGGACGACGAGGTGGTCGAGGGAATGGAGCGCCCCGTCTCCGCCGGGCGCCTGGTTCTCCTCGGCCCCGTTCTCGGCCAGAAACATCGGCAGCCCGCCCCAGACATCGGTGTCGAGGCGCAAGGCGGCGGCGCCGTCGCGCTCGCACATCGCCACCTCCACGCCGCGACGTTCGAGGAGTCGCCCGGCGTCGGAAAGCGAGTCGGTGCGCAGAACCAGTCCCACCAGTCCCGCCGCTTCCGCCGAAACGGCCGGAACAAGGACAAGTTCGAGATTGGTCAGGCGCCACCGCGACAGCGCGGCGTCAGACGATCTGTCCACCGGGGCTCCGAACAGGGCCACAGCCACCGACGTCGCTCCTGCGAGGTCGACGGCGGCCAAGCGTACCTCTTGAAAGCCCAGGATCATAGGAAGTCGCGCACGTCGGTCAGACGTCCCTTGATCGCCGCGGCGGCGGCCATGACCGGACTGACCAGGTGCGTGCGGCCGCCTCGGCCCTGACGGCCCTCGAAATTGCGGTTCGAGGTAGAGGCGCAGCGCTCGCCAGGGGCCAGGCGATCGGGGTTCATGGCCAGGCACATGGAGCAACCCGGTTCACGCCAGTCGAAGCCCGCCTTGCGGAAAATGTCGTCCAGCCCCTCCGCCTCGGCTTGGGCCCTGACCAGACCCGAGCCCGGGACCACCATGGCCCTGACTGTCGGCGCGACCTTGTTGCCCTTGGCGATGGCGGCGGCGGCGCGCAGATCCTCGATCCGGCTGTTGGTGCAGGAGCCGATGAAGACCCGGTCGATGGTCACCTCAGTCAACTTCTGGCCAGGGATAAGTCCCATATAGTCCAGCGCGCGGCGCACGGCGGCGGCGCGCGGCGCGTCGTCGGTGGTCTCAGGGTCCGGGACGAACTCGGTGATCGGGGCGGCATCCTGCGGGCTCGTGCCCCAGGTGACCATGGGCGCGAGGTCTGAGACGTCGATCTCGATCTCCCTGTCGAAACGGGCGTCGGGGTCCGAGACAAGGCCGCGCCAATGGGCGATGGCCAGTTCCCAGGCGCCGGCCTTGGGCGCTCCCGGACGGCCGCGAAGATAGGCGAAGGTGGTCTCGTCGGGGGCGACCAGTCCAGTGCGCGCGCCGGCCTCGATGGTCATATTGCAGAGCGTCATGCGCCCTTCCATGGAAAGGGCGCGTACGGCTTCGCCGGCATATTCGATGGCGTAGCCAGTGCCGCCTGACGTGCCGATGCGGGCGATGAGCGCCAGGGCGAAATCCTTGGCCCCCACGCCAGGACCAGGAGCGCCTGTGAAGGTCACGCGCATTGTCTGGGAGCGGGTTTGGCGCAGGGTCTGGGTGGCCAGGACGTGCTCGACCTCCGAAGTGCCGATGCCATGGGCCAGGGCCCCGAAGGCGCCGTGGGTCGAGGTGTGGGAGTCGCCGCAGACGATGGTCATGCCGGGCTGGGTGCGGCCCTGCTCCGGTCCGACCACGTGGACGATGCCGTTACGCGGATCGCCAAGGTCGAACAGCGGCACGCCGTTGGCCGTCACATTGCGCTTCAGAGCCTCCACCTGGGCCCGGGAGTCGGCGTCGGCAATGCCTGCGACGCCCAGAGCCTGACCCTCAGTGGGGATGTTGTGGTCCAGGACAGCCAGGGTGCGGTCCGGTCGACGGACCTTTCGCCCGGCGGCGGCCAGGCCGGCGAAGGCCTGGGGCGTGGTCACCTCGTGGATCAGGTGCAGGTCGATATAGAGGACCGCCTCGCCGCCCTCGCCCTGAGCCACCAGATGCGCATCGAAGATCTTATCGTAAAGGGTCTTGCCGGCCATGGCGGGCATCTAGAGGGGTGAGGCGGGCGCCGTCCAGATTTCTGGGGCCTTAAGCCCGGGATTCCGTCAAGGGATCAGCGGCTCCAGGGGACTCCGGCTCGACTTCTCCGGCTGTAGGCCCCCTGATAGGATCCAGGTCCGCACGCGGATGATCAGGAGCGCCAGTGGAAGTCCACAAACCCAAGCCAGTACATAGTTGGCGGGAGTTTCTGTCCGAGATTCTTGTTGTGGTGACGGGCATTGCGATCGCCTTGGGGGGCGAGCAGGTCATCGAAGCCCTGCACTGGCGTCACGAGGTCCACGCTACCCAGGCGGCGATAAGGTCCGAGCTGGGCGACGATCTGCGCTTTGCCCTGCTCGTCGAACAGTACAGGCCCTGCACACAGGCCTATATGGACGCGCTTGAGACAGCGATCCTTGCCAGGGACACGCCGACGGTTCGCGCCTTGTACGAAATGCGAAGCGTCAATGATCCCTTCCCGGCGGCGCCATGGTCATCGGGGACCTACGCGGCCGCCCTGAGCAGTCAGGTCGCCGACCATCTGCCAGAGGGCCTTCTCGCGACGTATTCACGGGAGTTCACCTGGGTTCCGATGCAGCTGGACTTCCAAGGCGAGGTCTATGAGCGGCTCTCGAACGCAACGACCGCCCGGCTTGGTCTGCCGACAACTCCCGAGATCCTCGAACGGCGCCTCGCGGCCATCCAGGATTTGCGGTCCGAAGAGAGCGGCAGGCTCGCCATTTCCGACGCCATGCTTTCCTATGGCCGCCAGCGTTTGGCGATCACGCCCTCCGACCCGGCCCAGATCCGCGCCAATACCGAGCAGGCGCGGGATTGCCAGACGCGCCTCCGGGCGATCGAGGCCACGGCCAGGGCCCGCCCCTCGACCTAAAGCCGCTCCGTCCGCAGCAACAGGCTCGTTTCGCTGGCCGAGATGGCCTTGATGCGCCGGATCGCGTCCAGGGCGTCGCTGAATGGGCCAAGACCGTCGGTGTGGATTTCCGCCACGATGTCCCATCGCCCGTTGGTGGTGTGGAGGGCCTCGACCGCGGGGAGGGCCCTGAGCGCCTTGAACACCGCCGCCGCGTTTTCGCCTTCGATAGCGATGCCCATTATGGCGCGCACGCCTGCATCCGCCTCCCCAGCCCGGGTTCGCAGGGTAAAGCCCAGGATGTCGCCGCGCGCGACCATCTTGTCGATGCGGCTCTGCACCGCCCCGCGTGAGAGGTTCACCGCCTTGGCGAGGGCCGTGACGGGCGTCCGGGCGTTGGCTCGAAGGTGCGCAATCAAGATTCGATCCGTGTCATCCATGGGCTGACTATTTGATGGTCAATCTAAGCAACATGCCATGCCTATGCGACAATAAACATAGATTTGTAAGCTTTTCGGCGAACCTGGCCTGGGTCACGTTTCAGGGAGGTCGGGCGGCCGCGCCGGGCCGGAAACGCCCTGCGCCGAAGGCCAACGCCCCATGACCGCCAAAGCTCAGATCCTGATGACCCGACCGACCCATTACGAGGTCGCCTACGAGATCAATTCCTGGATGAAGCCCGGCGTCTGGAGCGCCGGGCCCAAGGCTCAGAAGGCGGCGGCCCGGGCATCCTGGTCGACCTTGCGCGCGGCGCTCGAAGCGTCCGGCGCCCAGATCCACGACATGCCGGGGGCGAAGGGTGTTCCCGACCTTGTCTTTCCAGCCAACGCCGCCGTGGTTCTGGACGGCAAGGCTCTGCTGGCCAGGTTTCGCCATCCCCAGCGCCGGCGGGAGGAGCCGCACAATCGCCTCGCCTTGGAGGGACTTCGCGCCCGGGGGATCATCAAGGAGGTGGTGAGCTTCGACGACGACCTGTTTCAGGAGGGCGCCGGAGACTGCCTTTGGGATTCCGCGCGAGGCCTGTTCTGGGTCGCCTCGGGGCCCCGTTCCAGCCTGGGTTCCGTCGACCGAATCGCCAGGGTGTTCGGCGAAGAGGTCGTCCACATGCCGCTCGCCACCGAACGTTATTACCATCTGGATACCTGCTTTTGTCCCCTGAGCGGGGGCGAGGTGCTTTACTATCCCCCGGCCCTGTCGGAGGCCGCGCTGGCGGCGCTCCATGCGCGGACCAGGTCCGATCAGAGGCTGGAGGCGAGAGACCAGGACGCCGCGGGTTTCTGCGTCAACGCCGTCAATCTGGGCCGCACGATCATCATGGCCCGGCCTCCGGCTCATCTCGCCGCCCGCCTCGAAGAGCGCGGCTACCGCGTCATCGGCGTGGATCTGGATCCCTTCATCCTTTCCGGCGGCGGCGCCTTCTGCATGACTCTGCGTCTCGATCATATGGCTCCGCCTCTGACCACCCGCCGAGCCGCCTGACCCCAGGAGACCGCCTATGCCCCTCGCCGTCACGCCGACAGCCGCCCCACAGACCGACTATGCCGCCCTCGAAGCCGCCTACGGCGCTCGCAACTACAAACCGCTCGACGTGGTTCTGGCCCGGGGCGAGGGGGTGTACGTCTGGGACGTGGATGGGCGACGCTATCTGGATTGCCTGTCCGCCTATTCGGCGGTTAATCAGGGCCACTGCCATCCACGCATCGTCGCCGCTCTGACCGAGCAGGCGAGCCGTCTGACCCTGACCTCCCGCGCCTTCCGCAACGACCAGCTGGGCCTCTTCTACGAGGACGTCTGTCGGCTTACGGGCTCGCACGCCGTCCTGCCGATGAACACCGGCGCCGAGGCGGTGGAGAGCGCCATCAAGGTCGCCCGAAAATGGGGCTACGAGGTCAAGGGCGTGCCGGCGGGCCTGGCCGAGATCGTCGTCTGCGCCGGGAATTTCCACGGCCGCACGGTCTCGGTGGTGAGCTTTTCCACCGATCCTGTCGCCCGGTCGGGCTTCGGGCCCTTCACACCGGGATTCCGCATTGTCCCCTATGGAGACGCCGAAGCCTTCGACGCCGCCATCGGCCCCTACACCGCTGCGGCCCTGATTGAGCCCATCCAGGGCGAGGCCGGCGTCATCGTCCCGCCCGCCGGCTATCTGGCTCGCGTGCGCGAGATCTGCACGCGCCAGAACGCACTGCTGATCCTGGACGAGATCCAGACAGGCCTTGGTCGCACCGGAAAGCTTCTGGCCGAAGAGCACGAGGGCGTGGAAGCCGACCTGACCCTCCTCGGCAAGGCCCTGTCCGGCGGAGTCTATCCCGTTTCTGCGGTGCTTTCGAACCGGGAGGCGCTGGATGTGCTCAGGCCCGGCGAGCACGGCAGCACCTTCGGCGGCAATCCGCTCGCCTGCGCCGCCGCGCGAACGGCGCTCAAGGTTCTGGTGGAGGAGGGCATGATCGACAATGCCGCCCGCCAGGGAGAGCGCCTCCAGGTCGGCCTGAAGAGCCTTGGCGCGGATGCCGTGAAGGAGGTGCGCGGACGGGGCCTGATGATCGGTTTGGAACTGCATGCCCAGGCGGGCGGCGCCCGGCGCTTCAGTAAGGCGCTCATGGCCCGCGGCCTTCTCTGCAAGGAGACCCACGACCATACCCTGCGCATCGCCCCTCCTCTAACAATCACCTCCGATCAGATCGACTGGGCCCTCGAGCAGTTCGCCGCCGTCCTGTCCTGAGGCGTCTTGTGGCGCCCGCCGCTTGAGCGCTATCCACGCACTATGGGGAAATCACGCCCGCTGAGTCGGCCCGCGGCCGCCCGCCGCCGCGCGGTGCGAGCGATGGTCGGGAGCGCAGCAGCCTGGGCTGTCCTGTGCGCCGGGGCCGCCGCGGGCGATGTCATAGGGCATCCCTCCAGCGAGAAGACCGAGTCGGCCTTCCTGCGCGCCGCCCAGACAGCGGGCCAGCAAGGTGATCTGAATTCGGCTATCGCCTTCTATCGCCGGGCGGCGCAGATCGCGCCGAAGGATCCCATTCCCATGGCGGAGCTCGGCGCCCTGCTCGAGCACAGCGAGGCCCTGCCCGGGGCGGTGGAGGCCTATCGCGACGCCGCCGCGCGCGCACCGGAGAACGTGCTCTATCAGATGCAGCTAGGCCGTCTGGCCCTACGTATGGATGCCCCGGCGGAGGCTCAGGTCCGGTTCGATCAGGCCGTGCGTCTGCACCCCGAGCCCGCCGCCTGGAACGGCCTTGGCGTCTCCCTCGACCTCCAGGGCGCCCACGCCCGGGCCCAGTCGGCCTATGCGGAGGGATTGAAGCTGGCGCCTGGCGATCCGACCCTGCGCAACAATCTGGGACTCTCGCAGGCCCTGGCTGGTGACTATCCCGCCGCCATCTCCACGCTGTCTGCCCTGGCTGCCTCGCCCGACTCCACGGCCCGCTATCGGCTCAATCTCGCCCTCGTCTATGGTCTCGCCGGAGACGACGACAAGGCCGCCGCAGCCGCCCGACAGGACTTGGGCGAGAGGGAGATCGCCAGCAACCGCGCCTATTACGCCATGCTACGCGGCATGGGCGACAAGTCCCGGACCGAGGCTATCCTCGGCCTCGCTGGTCCGCCCGCGGCTCCGGGCGCGCCGCCGCCGGCGCATCGTTAGGCGGGTCTGCGCTCACGCCCGACGCTGCGAGGCCGCTTTGCGGGCCCTCCAGGCCTCCCGGCTCTGGCCATAGACACCGCACACGATGTGGGAATAGGGCGCAGGAAGAGCCTGGCGCTTCAGCAGGGACGAGCCCAGTCGGTCGGCCAGGCGGATCGACGGGAGGTTGAGCGGATCGATGCAGTGCACCACCTCGCTCCAGTCCAGGGTCTCGAACGCCCAGTCCATGGCCGCGCGTGCCGCCTCCTCCGCATAGCCCTGGCCCTGGAAAGAGATCCGCAGGGCCCACCCCACCTCCTGGCCCGGCCAGCCCTCCGGATACCAGGGGCCAACCCGACCTATGCACGCGCCAGTCGTCTTGAGGATGCAGGCGAAATTACCATAGCCGCGAAGGTCCCAATGGCCGGTCATCAATCCCAATGATCGCCAGGCTTCTGGCCGGCTCATCGGCCCGCCGATAAAGCGTGAACTGCGCTCATCACCCATCAGATCGACCCAAGCCTCGAAATCCCCGACCTCCGGTCGGCGCAAGATCAGCCTTTGCGTCTCCAGCCGCACATCGTTCTTGCCAGCCATCGCGTCCGTCTCCGTGCCGGTCCGCAAAGACCGCCTCCGCGGCGCCAGGGCAAGAGGGGAAGGTTCGAGTCCTCAACGCAAGAGGCAAGGTTGCAGATGGGCGCGCGCCCCGATATAGGCTGCGCTCCCCCGGTCGGGGGGCCCGCGTGGACGCGTAGCTCAGCGGGAGAGCACTACGTTGACATCGTAGGGGTCGCTGGTTCGATCCCAGCCGCGTCCACCATTTTTCCTGATTAATATCAATATATTAAGAGCCCGGTCGCCCGGCCGGGC
>JAKBBV010000026.1 GCA_021808285.1 Pseudomonadota bacterium
AAAATCGAGTGGGGAACTGGGGACCCCGCCGCTGTAGTTAAATATATTGTCCAATAATTGGACGGGAGATCCACTTCCAAAAAACGCAAAAGTTATCGCATAGACAAATACACTAAATATCAAAGTGATTTCGACCCATCGCCATTTTCGTTTTATTGTCAGAGATAGAATTGCCAGTATTAGATAGATCTTAAAATTAACGGCAAGCGCGGCAAATGCACTCCT
This sequence comes from Pseudomonadota bacterium, assembly GCA_021808285.1. GTDB lineage: Bacteria > Pseudomonadota > Alphaproteobacteria > Caulobacterales > Caulobacteraceae > Acaudatibacter. The sequence continues at coordinate 226 of JAKBBV010000026.1, forward strand.
CATCATCGAGGATTTCACTATCCTCCCAAAGGCTAGTATAACGCATGTGAATGTTACAAGGGTAAGATTTCCACGCTCAACGGCGTTCAAAAGCGGAAACCCAAGCGCGATGCCTATCGTGCGAAATAAAACGGTGCGCCTATCTGTCTTATACAAACAAATGAAAACGAGAAATACATTCAGTATATAGAAAAGAATTATTGCGTATATTCCCACCCAGTCGCAGCTTCGAGCATCTCCTGCGTCATTTGCAGCGATGCTTCCGTGCGCATAGCAAGATCGCAGAGAAAATATATTTAGAAATACAAATGATAGGGGCGGGTATAGAGACCCAAATACATCAAATGCTCCATATGTATGCGCCCATGAAGACGGATTGAACCAATCCGCAAATGTGTCTGACGAATTGTAAAAGAACGGCTGGGGAAGATATCCATTTTCAATTACAAAAATTACAACCCGGATAAAAGCTACTATGAGAATCCCTGAGAAGGCTATCTCGACCCAGTTGGTTCCAGAACTTTGCAAGCGCGCTGTTTTCACCGCGCGCCCCGAACACGATAGACGAAGACCTTGAGGACAAAATAATTGACCACGGACGTGGCGCCGATCGCGACCAGCCCCGCCACATAAGGATTGAGGCCGACCGCGGAGGCGCCGGCCAGAGCCGTGACGCTGATGGCGTACTGCCCCGCATAGGAGGCGAAATAGCGGATCAGGGACGCGTCATGCCCCTTGAAGACATAACGGCTGTAGGTGAGGAAATTGAACGCCATACCGGCGAGATGCGAGGCGATCTGGGCCAGATAGATGTTCAAACCCAGGCGCACGAGCAGGGCGTAGGCCCCGTAGCCGAACAGGGTGTTGATGACGCCCGCCTGGTAGAACCGCCAGACGCGACGCCATTCAGCGGGAGACCGCCAGTCGAACATGCTAGCGATCCGCCGGGAAGTTGATGCGCTCGCGTTCCAGCACCAGAGGCTGGTTGCGCGTCCTCTCCGAAATCAGAGCGATCTGAACCCCGAGCAGACCCAGGAAGAGAAAGAGCAGAGCGAACTGGCCCTCCAGGACCGCCGCGAACAGCCACAACTGCCAGGAACGGCCCGCAGCCAGGGCTATCGCCGCGCCGAACAGGCAGAACAGAGTGGCCATTCCCAGGAGGAACGCGGCATAGAGCGGCGCGCGCAGGAGGTTCTTCGAGGATCCCGCCAGGCCATTGAGAGCGAAGTCCAGCAGGGTGAAGAAATTGTTGTTGGACCGCCCTCCCGCACGGGGAGGCCGCTTGAAGGTGATCGTCTCGACAGGGAAGCCCGTCTCCACCAGAAGCGCGCGGAAGAACGGCTCGGGCTCGTTCAGGGCGCGGATCGCCTCAACGACACGGCGATCATAGATGCCAAAGCCGGTGGCGTTCGGAATGATCGGATAGTCGCCAAAGGTCTTCTGCAAGCGATAGGAGAGATCGCGCATGAAGCTGAGGATGGGCCCGGACTTCTCGCTCTCTCGCACGCCCAGCACGATGTCGGTCCCCGCGCGCCACCGCCGGACGAACTCCGGCAGCAGGTCGGGCGAGTCCTGAAAATCCGAACACATGGAGATCACGGCCCGGCCGCTGGCCTGATAGATGCCATAGGTCGGCGAACGCATTTGACCGAAATTGCGGGTGTTCACGATGAGGCGGATCCGCGCATCGCGCGCGCACATGGCCTTGATGATCTCGACCGTCCGGTCTGAGGACTCATTGTCGATGAAGATCAGCTCGAACGTCTCGACCAGCGGCTCCAGCTTGGCGATCACGGCGGCCGCGATCGCCTCGGCGTTGGCCTCCTCGTTGCGGCAGGCCAGAACCACGGAGACTTCCGGGGCCGTCACATCAGTATCGAGCATGCTCTGTCTCAAGACTCGCCCCTGTCCGCTCACCGGGCTCAACCGGCCGTCAGTGCGGAAGAGACGCGCCCAGGGGCGGCCTCAGCCTGTAGAACTCGATCGCGCCCCATAACAGTGCGAAGGCAACGGCCATCGCCACGGCGGGCAACCAGAATTGGCGGGCCGTGTCCACGTGCGGCGGCTCAAGAATGCGGATATTGGCAGTGGAGGCGAGATCCTCGACGGTCGTCCCCTGCAGGAAGCGCATATAGCTGTCATAGAGTGCGCGTTGGAGACTAAGCTCCCGCTGCAGCTTGAACAGCACCCTGGTGCTGGCCACGACCGTGCCCACGTCCTGAGAGCCGTTGGCCTCAGTCGCTTTCGTCTCTGCGAGTTGCCGCTGCAACTCAGCGATCTCGGCGCGCAGCTGCTTCACGTTGAAATTCTCATCCGTGTACATCTGGTGCGCCGTCGCCAGGGCCACCTGTTTTCCGCGAATGGTGGATTCAAGGCTGAGAATGCGTTGAGCCACGGTCTCGGTCTGGGTCTCCGGAATCGCCTCCTGATGCGTCAGGCGATAGTTATCATAGCGCTGCTGCGCTTCCGCAAACCCGTCAGTGGCCTCGCGCACAAGTTGCTCGAGGATCTGCCTCTTGGTCGCCGTCTGTTCTCGACTGAGCTCCCCGATCCGATCCTGAAGGGCGTAAGTATAGGCCTTGATCACATCATCGGCGAGCCGAGCATCGATCGACTGCATATCGACTTCCAGAATCCCACCCCGAAGCGCTCGAACCTCAACGTGGCGTTTCAACCAGCGATGAAGCTGGAGGTCAGACTTATGAAGCCTGCGGGTCAAGTTGAGCTTCTGAATGACGATTTCCCGAACATCGTCGCTCATCCCCACACGGAGAGCCATCTCGGCGGCGACCTGACTTCCGAACACAGAACTTCCCGCCCCAAGCTGGCCGAGCGCGCCTCCTAAGCCCAAACTGCCAGGGTCAGCTGGTGTCATAGTGGCATAGGCCAGATACCGCTCCGGGAAGGCGGAGATCACAAGACTGAACGCGATCAGGCCGCCAAAGATGAGGCTGCGGTTGCGGAAACGGCTCAGCCAGCTCCAGGACGCCAGGGCCCCGATCACGCTACGCGGTCTGGAAATCATAGGCCGACCGCGACGAGGGTCGCTGCGAGCGACGCCGCCCCCAGACCGAAGGTGAACAGGGTGGTGCTGATCGCCGACAGGTGGCTCCAGAACAGGTTCGGCGAACTGCGCACCGGCACGAACACGACATCTCCGGGCAGCACGCGGTCGTTCAGGGCGCCGCGCTTCCTCGGCACCACCGAGCCATTGGCGTGGATCACAAAGATGCCCCCCTTGTCCGCGGCAGGCAGGGGACCCCCAGCCTCATCGATATAGTCCCGCACGCGCAGGGCCCTGTGGCCCGAGTCCAACAGGAAGGAGCTCGGGTGATAGACCGCGCCAAACACGCCCACGGAGGACGGCCGCGGCGGAATCTCCAGGGCGTCATTGTTCTCGAGGGCGATGTCGCCGGGCAGGCTGCGGGCGTCCGGCGAAATGTCGAGGACGACCCGGCCGTCAGGCTTGGCCTCGCGAAGACGCGTCAGGACGGCTCGCGCCGCGGCCATCTGCGACGTTCGATCCCCGGTCGCCAGGGTCGGGTCCTGAAGAAGCGGCGAAGCCGACAGAGAGATCTCGAGCTGGTTCAGCGCCTCCTTGTAGCTGTCCTGCTGCTGCATCTGGACCGTCTGGCGCGTGAACTTCGCGCCATAGGGGAAGGCGCGCGCGGTCAGGCCCCCGGCTTGGGCGATGATATCCCCGGTCCGGGTCCCCGGCGCGACATAATAGATGCCCGGATGACGCACCTCGCCCTCCACGCGCACCACGATCTTCTCGTTCTCCGTGGGCATTTGCAGCGTGCCGATGGACAGGATCTGAATGATGTCGCCGGCCCGAACGGCCATGCTCGCCGCCGCCGACATGGGGAACTGCTGAGGTCCGGCCTCGTTGGGCGCGTCGCTGTGATAGATAATGAAGCGCGTATGATCGCCCACGGTATTGGGGCCGCCGGCGGCGGCGAGAATGCCGGCGACGCTCTCGCCCGGCTTCGCCTCATAGATCGCCTCGTCGCTGACGCTGCCGATCACCGCGACCTGCGGACCGGCCGGCGGGATGAACAGGACGTCGCCGTTCTGAAGGAGCGTGTCGTCCACCCGGCTTCCACCGCGCATCAGCTGATAGAGATCGAAATCCGAGATCTCATGTCCGTCTCGATAGAGCTGGATGGAGCGCCAACTCCCGCCAGAGTTTGGGCCTCCCGCCTGAAACACGGCATCCGCCAGGGTGGAGAGACTGCTGACGGTGAAAGCGCCCGGGTTATTGGCGAAACCGGTGACGTAAACCCGAATGCCCCGAAGTTTGGTGATGCTCACAGAGGCCTGAAAGTCGCGAAATTTCTCGCCGATCGCGCGGGAAATCACGTCATGCAGGTCCGCGTTCCGGACACCCGCCACGTGCACCGCGCCGACACCGGTGATGAAGATGGCCCCATTGGTGTCGACGTTGGCGTTCACCGTCCCGTCGAGCGAGCCGGACAGGGCGACCTCGATCGTATCGCCGGGCTGGACGACATAGGAAGGCGGCACCGTCGCGGTGGCGGGCGTCGCGAAATCACGGAGCGCCGGCAGGACCAGCTTCGTGCCGAAAACCTCCAATCGGTAGCCGAGCAGGCTGTACATATATTTCTGGAACTCTCCGGGCGTCGGAGGCTTTTTCAGGACGTTCTGCGTCGTCTCCGAGTTCATCCCGTTCTGCGACAAAAGCTGTTGCAGCGGCAGGAGGCTGGAATTGCCGTTGGGGCTGTTGACGTTCAGCGGGCTGGAGAGCGAGTTCTGGGAATAGGGATTGGAATTGGTCCCATTGCCCGACTGCGATCCGCCGAGTCCGTTCTGATTCGTGGATGACGGGGTCGCGGACTGAGAGGAATCGTAGAGCAGTGCGCCTTGGGTCTGGGTCGGATCGAGCGTCGAACCCGTCGATGACGGCGTCACCTGCGCCGATGCGAGCCCGGCTGTCGCCAGGATGAGTCCGGCTACCACCGCCCGCCCGCTCACGAGCCATGTCTTGACCCAGTTCACGCTCTTCACGTCCACCTGCTGATCCCGTCCCACACGCCTGTCGCCGCATCGCCCTCCCCAAAGGACGAGCATCCTGAGCGGCTGCTACCATCTGCCCCAAGCCTAGGCCAGCCCACAGCGCCCAGGGCCTCCCGTTTCTCGCGCGAGCCAGGCCGCGGTTTCCGCGATCTGGGCCTCCAAGGGCAGATGGGCGAGCCCGTAGCGCACCAGAAGGCGGCTCCAGGCCGTGTTGTCGCCGACATAGACATTGTCAGGCCCATCGCCCGTCGGGCGCCTCACCGCCTCGAAGCCGAACATCCGCGCCGCCGCCGCCGCGACCTCGCCCAGTTCGAGCGCCTCTCCGCCGGTGGAGAAGGCCAGGGCGGGCTCGCCATCGGCCGACAGCAGCGCCGCGAGGACGACGCCAAGGACCTCCCTCACCGCCACATAGCTTCGGAAGACCCTGATCGGCGCTCGGACCTCGATCGGCCTGCGCGCCAGCCCATCCAGGATGAAGCTGGCGAGGGCGTAGGTCTCGTGCTTGTTCATCCACGGCCCGGAAACGCTGTAGATCCGCCCGATGGCGGCGCGCCGCGTCGCCGCCTCCGCCAGGGCCCAGGCGGAGAACCGCACCTCATCCTCTCGTTTCAGGGCGCCGTAGAGTCGAAGGTCAGCCGCCGCTCCGGGATCATCGGCGAAGGCCGCCGCGCCGGACGAGGCGACGAACAGCCTGTCGACGCCGATGCGGTCCAGAGCCCCCTCAACCTGGGCCGACAGCGCGCGATTGGCGCGGGCATAATCCTCCGCATCCATCCCGGCGACCTTGTCCTTGGTGAGGAAGGCCAGGTGGAACAGCAGGGTCGGACGCGAGGCAAGCGCGCCAAGATGCGACAGGGGCGCCTGAGTGAGCCTGAAATCGTCCGACAGGTCGATCTCGGCTGCGACCGACCCGAACGCGCAGACCCTCCGCCGGAACGCCGCGGGGCCGAGGGCCTCGTAAAGCAGGTCGAGCAAGGTGCGCCCGATCCAGCCCCTGGCCCCGACCACCACAAGTCGACGGTCGTCTGCGGTCAGGGCCTCGCGCAAGGGGTCCGGGAACCGCGCATTGCGGCGGTCGCAGTCAAGGTCGAGCGACTGCAACACCAGGCTATTTGGCGGGGGTCAGGGCCCGGTCATCGACGAGGTAGTCGACTTCGGGGCTCATGCGGTCGATGGGATTGGACTCCATCGAGCCCGACGCCGTGATACGGCTGCTGATCTTGGGGAAGTAGGTCTGCTCGGGATCGACCGGAACGATGAAGCCCCGCGGCCCGGGGGCCTGCATGGCCCTTTGGAAGGCGGCGTCCGAAGTGAAATCCACAGGCAGGCGCATGACCGGGATATCCCAGGCGGCGAACAGCTTCTCCCAATTGGGCAGTCCCAGTCCCGACCTTCTGTCGCATCCCAGATACTTGCCGCCGAAATAGCTTCTCTGAGTCATGCGGATAGAGGCATGGCCCTGATCGTCGAAGATGAACATCTTGAGATTGAGATCGTTGATGGCGGCCGTGCCCAGCTCCTGCATGTTCTGGGCGAACCCTCCGTCGCCCTCGATCAGGATGGTGCGACGCCCGCCGCCGGCGATCGCGGCGCCGATGGCGCCGGACAGCCCATAGCCCATGGAGGCCAAAGACTTATTGGTCAGCATCCTCTGGCCAAGCTTGGGCTTGTAGAGCGTCATGGAGAGGGTGAAGGCGCTGCCGCTGGAACAGGGGACGATCAGATCCTCGGGCGTGGTGACCCCTTCGAGCCTGACGATGAACTCATAGGGCGACAGGAAGCCCGGGCCGGTCTGGTTGACCGGTTCGATCCTCGGAATCTTCCGTGTGATCGCGTGCGCCTCGGTGATCCAGTCCGCCTTACCGGGCAGGTCGTGCGCCACAAGGCGCCGGAGGAAGTCGTTGGCGTCCGCCTCGATGCCCAGGTCGACCCTTGGATGCCCCTTGGCGAGTTCGCGCCCGTCGATCTCAACCTGGACGATCCGCGCGTCGCGTCCGAACTCCTGCCAGTTGAACCCCGTCTGCTGAAGACCAAGCCGCGTCCCCAGCGCGATGATGAGGTCCGACTTCTGAATGACGATGTTGGCCGCGCGCATGCCCCAGGTGTTGGGACGGCCCAGATAGTTCGGCGCGTTCCCGTCGAAACGGTCGGCCCCATTATAGGTCGTCATGACAGGGACGCGGAGCGTCTCCATGCGTTCGCGCAGGGCATGGGCCACCCCGTAATCGACCCCGCCCCCCACCAGGACGACGGGACGGCGGGCGCGGGCGTAGAGCGCCGCGACCTCTTCGACCCGGGCGTCGCTCGCGGTCGGCGGCGCCTGCACGCGGATCGGGGGAAGACTCTCCTCCTCTACCGTCGCCGCCTGCACATCGAGAGGCATTTCCAGGAAGACCGGCCCCTTGCGAGGGGTCCAGCTCTTCTCGATCAGGGACAGGAACTCTCGCCCCCCGATGGGCGCGAGAAACCTGAAGGCCTCCTTGGTCGTCGCCGACACAAGCTCGACGCCCGCGACCTCCTGAATGCCGCGTCCTCTCAGCTTGCCGTGCGACAGGTCGGCCGTCTTGACCTGGCCGCCGATGACCAGAAGCTCGCGGCTTTCGAGCCAGGCGCCGCTCATCGCCGTGACGATATTGGTGAGGCCGGGCCCGGTGGTGACCAGGGCGAGGGCTTTCTGCGGCGCAGCGATCTCGTTGAAGTACTCGGCCGCTATGCCCGCCGCCACCTCGTGGACCACGGGCACGCCCGTGAGATACCGGTCCAGGCTTTCGGTGAGGTGCATGATATTGCCCCCGCCGACATAGAAATAGTGAGTGTACCCCGCAGAACGCAGCCAGGCGCCAATTTGATCACTGTACTTCATCGGCTGTCCTTGGAAGCCATTGTCAGAAGAGAGCAGATGATAGTCTGAATCTGGTTCGCAGACAGACTTCCTGGGGTGCCTTTGTCGTATCCCCAGTCGGCGTGAAGCGGCAGGTGGATCTGGCCCTCGAACGGCTCAAGATGGCTGTTCATGTCGTCGACGTAGACGACCAGATACTTCCCAGGATCAAGCCAGTGCTGCGCCTTGGCGACATCGAGCTTACTGCCTCGGCTACGAATATCTTCCTGACCGAATACCTCGACCACGTCAGCGCCGTAGAAGGCCAGCGTCTCGCGAATCGACTGAACGTTCCGCGTGGACAGGATCGCGAAATGCTCCGGTCGTTCGATGAGAAACGGCTTTAGAAGAAAGAAGAAATCATAGGGCGGCATGACTTTTGGCCATTGCGGATCCGCCATGATCTGCTTGCGCGCCTCAAAGAAATCGCGGGCGAAGGCCCAATCCATCTCCTGGGCCTTGAAATCGCGAATCGACGAACCGGGCAAAGCGTGGGCGCGGCTATAGAGTCGATTATAGTGCCAGGCGTCGGTGACGAAGGCCCGAAAGGCGAGAAACTCCTCATAGGTGACGTCCTGGCGGAACTCTTCTCGCCCGGCGACGGCGAGATTGGCCACCGTGAAGGCTTCGAAGGCGCTGTTGAACAGCACGCCGTCAAAATCGAGGACGATCTTGACGTCCATCAGAGACGGGCTCGAATTTGTTGTATGCGGGATTCGGCGGCCTTGGCGATGGCGCCATGATGGGCCAGCTGCATATTGAGAAGGGCCTCCTCCACGGCGAAGGCGGCGGCCACCGCGTCGGCGTCAAGGAACGACTCCACCGGGATCACGCATTTGCGCGTTTCGACAAAAGCGATCAGGCCCCGCAGCTCCTCGTCCTTGAGCAGCCTCTCCCGGGTCCCGGCCCCCACCGCCCCGCCCATGGTCGTCTCAAGGCCGCGCTTGGCCGCCGCACGGGCGACCGTTTTCACCAGCGCGATGGTCTCGTCGGAGTCGACCCCCGGACCGCCATAGCTGGCGTTCAGGTCGTTGCGCCCGACTGTCACCTCCGAGAGCTTGGTTCCGGCGTCGAGCAGTTCCTCGATCCGTCGCACCGCGTCTATGGTCTCGATCGTCACCCCGATGTGGTCGAACATGCCTTCCGGCACCATTTGCATGTATTTGGTCATGGCGAAGGGGCTTTCGATCATCGGCGCCACCAGGCGACGCACTCCGATCTGCATCAGGAAACGCATGTCGGCCTTGGCTTCGCAGCCCCCGATCTTGACCAGGTAGGGCAGCCCGTTGCGGGCCGCGAAGGCCGCCTCCGCCGCGACCGTGTCGCAGGACAGACCCTCCGCTTCAAACTCCCCCTTCAGGGCGACAATCCGTGACAAATCCATAGGTCGGCTTCCTTTCCACCCGACGGGTGCGGCGTCTTGCCAGTAACGATCAACGGCCTTTGTCGAGAAACCGTCTCAGCGTTGTCGCGGTATAGGCGAGGTGGTCCTCCGATAGCCCCGGGAAGAGGCCGATCCAGAAGGTCCGTTCGGTGACGATATCGGCGTTGGTCAGGTCCCCCACCACCCTGACGTTCTTATCCTTCATATAGGGCTGGCGAAGGAGGTTCCCGCCGAACAGAAAACGCGTCGCGATCCGGTTGGCGTTGAGAAACTGCACGAGGTCGTCCCGCGAGAACCTCGCGCCGTCCCGCACCGTGATGGGAAATCCAAACCATGACGGATCGCTCCTTGGCGTCGCCTCGGGCAGGATGAAGGCATCCTCCATCGGCTCAAGGCACTGTTTCAGGAAGGTAAAATTATGTCGTCGCGCGGCAATGAACTCATCCACGCGATCGAACTGCGAGAGGCCCACGGCCGCCTGCATGTCCGTGATCTTCAGATTATAGCCGACATGGCTGTAGGTGTATTTGTGGTCATAGCCATAGGGCAGATCGCCCATCTGACGGGTGAATCGCATCTCGCAGGTGTTGTCCTTGCCGGGCGCGCACCAGCAGTCGCGACCCCAGTCGCGCATGGATTCGATGATCCGGCGCAGGAAGATCTTGTCGGTGAAGACCGCCCCGCCCTCGCCCATGGTGATGTGGTGCGCGGGGTAGAAGCTGAGGGTGCCGATATCGCCGAAGGTTCCCACCAGCTTGCCGTCATAGGTGGCGCCGAGGGCGTCGCAGCAGTCCTCCACCACCCACAGCTTGTGCGCCTTGGCGATGCGCATGACCTCGCTCAGATTGAACGGATTGCCAAGCGTGTGCGCGATCATGATCGCGCGCGTCCGGGGCGAGATCGCCTCCTCGATCCGTTCGGCCTTGATGTTGTAGGTGGGGATGTCAACGTCGACGAAGACGGGAACCAGACCATACTGCAATGAGGGATTGACCGTGGTCGGAAAACCCGTGGCCACGGTGATGACCTCGTCGCCAGGCTTGAGCGCCTTTCCCTTGAGCGAGGGCGAGCACAGGGTCGACAGGGCCAGAAGGTTCGCCGAAGATCCTGAATTGGTCGTCAGGGCGTGGCGCAGCCCCAGATACTTCCGCAGCCGCGCCTCGAAGGCGTCATTGAATCGTCCCGTCGTCAGCCAGAAGTCGAGGGCGGAATCGACCAGGTTGCGCATTTCCGGGGCCCCCAGGACCTTGCCCGAGACCGGAACAGGGCTTTCGCCGGGGACGAAGGGCTGGGGCGCATGGAACCTGCGGGCATATTCGCTCGCCAGATCGAGGATTATCTCCCTCATCTGAGCCTGGTCGAGGTCCGTCGCGCCCGCGCCGGACTGTGGGGAGTTGGAGTCGAGTGGCATCCGGATGTCATCCATGATCTGAAATTATAGTTGGCGCAGGCGCTCGCGATAGTCGCCGAGTTGACGCAGGGTGATTTCTCGCGCGTCGCCGCCTTCGGCGACATGGCGATGCCACTGCGCGATCCACTCCAGGGCGCTCTCAAGACCGAGAACAGGTCTCCAGCCGAGCGCCGATCTCGCCTTGGCGCAATCGAGCTTCAAAACCTTGGCCTCGTGTGGCTGGGGCGACTCTTCGAGGTCCCAACCGGGTCGACCCCAGGCGGACAGAAGGCGCTCGACGATCCACTCCACGGGTTGGGTGTCATCATCGGAGGGTCCGAAGTTCCAGGCTCCGGCAAACCCGGGTTCGGACCGCGCCAGACGCTCCGCGATCGCCAGGTAACCGCCAAGCGCTTCGAGCACGTGCTGCCACGGACGTATGGCTTTAGGAGCGCGAATGATGGGGCGACAGCCCGTCACAACCGCTCGCACGATATCCGGAACGAGCCGGTCCGCCGCCCAGTCGCCGCCGCCGATGACGTTCCCCGCTCGCACGGAAGCCAGACCGACGGGGGCCCTTCCGTCCTGCGATGCGGCCTCGAAGAATGATCGACGGTAGGCGGCGATGACGATCTCAGCCGCCCCCTTGCTGCCGCTGTAGGGATCCCAGCCTCCCATGGGGTCGGCTTCCCGATAGGGCCAGACCCACTCGCGGTTTTCGTAGCACTTGTCGCTTGTGATGCAGACGATGGCTTTGAGGCCGTCGGCCCTTCGGCACGCATCCAGCACATGAACCGTGCCCTGGACGTTGGTGGCGAAGGTTTGAACCGGCTCGACATAGGACAGACGGACCAGGGGTTGCGCCGCCAGGTGAAACACCACCTCGGGGCGAGCGGCCTGCACAGCCCGTTCCACCGCGTCCATGTCGCGGATGTCGCCTTCGATGTGGGTGACGGCGTCAGCGACCCGAGCCTGCCGGAAGAGACTCTCCCCCTCAGCGGGAAGGGCGAAACCCGTGACGTCGGCCCCAAGGCTCGAAAGCCACAAGGCAAGCCAACTGCCCTTGAAACCCGTATGCCCCGTCACAAGGACCCTGCGGCCGGACCAGAAGCGTTCGTCTACCAGCACTTCCAGGGCGCTCCATTCCGCCACATCTCTTCCAGGTGATCCCTGTCGCGAAGGGTGTCCATCGGATGCCAGAAGCCGTCGTGCCGGAAGCCGACAAGCTCCCCATCCCGCGCGAGCGCTTCCATCGGTTCGCGCTCCCAGATCGTCGAGGGTCCCTTGACGAGATCGAGCACGCTCGGATGGGCGACGAAAAATCCGCCATTGATCAGGCCGCCATCACCCGCCGGCTTCTCGCGGAAGCTCCTGACCAGGTCACCCTCGAATTGCAAGGCGCCAAAGCGTCCGGGAGGAGAGACCGCCGTGATCGTCGCCTTCTTGCCATGCGCCTTGTGGAAGGCGATCTCCGCGGTGATGTCCACGGTAGCCAAGCCGTCGCCATAGGTGAAACAGAACGCCTCGTCGTCATCCAGATAGGGTTTGATGGCCTTGAGTCGCCCGCCCGTCATCGTGTCCTGACCGGTATCGACCAGGGTGATTTTCCATTTTTCTGTACGGGCGCGATGAACCTCCAATTTGTTCTCAGCAAGATCGAGCGTGACATCCGCGGTGTGCAAGAAGTAGTTCGCGAAGTACTCCTTGATCATATAGCCCTTATAGCCAAGGCACACGATGAAATCGTTGAGTCCATGGGCGGAATAGATCTTCATGATATGCCATATGATGGGATTTCCACCGATCTCGACCATGGGCTTTGGTCGAACGGATGTTTCTTCCCCCAGGCGAGTGCCCAGGCCGCCAGCCAGGATTACGGTCTTCATTGAACGAACTCGAATTCCTTTTAAGCCAAATGGGAAGAGGCGCGCGCGCCCCCTTCCCTCGAACAGGGCCGATCCCGGCCCTCGCTAACGCCCGCCGCCGTCGGTGGTTGCAGGCCCCCCTGATGAAACGCGGCCGATTGTGGCTTCCGGCGTCGCCTTTAGGTCGGCCGCCAGCGCCGATTCCGCCGCCTGCGCCCCGGTTCGCTGATCCGGCGTCGGTCCGCCGTCGGCGCCATCGACCGCCGCCTGCAGCTTGGCCAGGCGCATGGCCAGCTCGGCCAGACTGCCGGAGGCCTGAGGATTGAGACCGGCCGCCGCGGCCGGCGAGGCCGCCGCCTGGGCCTCAAGGGCCCGCAGTCCGGCGCCGGCCGCGAGCCGGTCCGCCTCAAGCCGCCGCGCCAGATCAAACTCCGCCGCATAGGCGCCCGCGGGCGCGCTCACCCGGGGATCAGGCGCCACCTGCAGCGGTTCAGTGAAGCTCTCTCCATCCACCGCGAGGGTGACGCTATAGGCGCCCGGCGGCGCCCACACTCCGCCAGGGCCGGGGCCTTCCCCGCCTCCCGGAGGCAGGCCGGGCGGCGTGGCGTAGCGCAGATCCCAGACGAAACGATGCGTCCCTGCGGCGGCCGAAGGCGGCGCGGAGCGGGGCAGCCATTGCGGAGCGATGTCCAGCTTGGCCAGATCCGGCGGCGGCGCCACATCGGCGCTGGAATAGGCGCGCACCAGGGCGCCCTTGGCGTCCCGGATGGTCAGGGTGAGCGGGCCCTTGGCGTCAGCGGCCAGGCGATAGTCGATGAAGGCGCCGAACGGCGGGTTCGCCGCCATGGGTTCGTCCTTGGGCATGGGCGTGCCGGTGAAACTCTCAGGCCGCACGCGGATCGCCGTCGCCGGGTGAAAGAGTCGCGTGGCCTCCCCGCGCGCTTTGACGTCGGCGGCCATTTCCCGCAGCGGGGCGATATCGTCGAGGACAAAGAAGCCGCGCCCATGGGTGGCGATGACCAGATCCTCGCCATGCACGGTCATGTCGCGCACCGAGGTGACCGGCAGACCCGCCTGCAGCGGCGTCCAGTGATCGCCCCCGTCGAAGGAGACATAGGCGCCGCGTTCCGTCCCGGCGAACAGAAGCCCCTGCTGAACCGGGTCCTCGCGCACCACATTGACGCTCCCCCCGGCGCTGGGGTGGGGCAGCCCCTCATCGATCTCGGTCCAGGTTGCGCCGCCGTCCCGGGTGCGCAGGATGTGCGGCGCCGGATCATCCAGGCGATGGCGATCCACGGCGATCCAGGCGGTCTGGGCGTCGAAGTGCGAGGGCTCGACCGCGCCGATCTTCGACCAGTCGGAGAGTCCCTTGGGCGTGACGTCGCTCCAGTGCGCGCCGCCGTCCCGGGTCCGCCAGACCAGGCCGTCGTCCGTTCCCGCCCAGATATCCCTGGCGTCTCGCGGCGAGGGCCCGATGGCGTAGACGACGCCTCGCCGAGGGCCAGGCGTATCGGTGTCGGCGCGGGTGGGCGCATCGAGGCTCGCGGGCGGCGCGTCGTCGGGCCGGTCGAGCGCCGGGCTGACCGGCGTCCAGCTCGCCCCGCCGTCGGAGGTGGCGAAGATCCGCTGATTGCCGAAATAGAGCGTCCTTCCATCCGCAGACCAGACCAGCGGCAGGGTCCAGGTGCGGTGATAGTCCCCGGGGAAGGCGAAGGTCGGATCGAGGTCGCGCACCTGGCCGGTCTGGAGATTCAGCCGGTCGACGCGCCCGCCATAGATGAGATCCGGATTCTTCGGGTCGGGGGCGATGCTGTCGCTTTCCCCGCCGGGCGTCAGTTCGCGGAACTGCGTCATATTGATCCCGTCCCAGCCGCTGCCGGTGCGGCTTGGCGCGTCCGCGGCCCCCGAATCCTGCTGAGCCCCATAGATCCTGTAGGGGAAGCGATTGTCGGTGGCCACATGATAGAACTGGCCGGTGGGCTGATTGAACCAGGAACTCCAGCTCGCCCCCCCGTTCATGGTCACGAGCGCGCCCTGGTCGACGCCCAGGATGCGGCGGTCCGGATTGCTCGGGTCGATCCACAGGGCGTGGAAATCATCGCCGGTGGGATCGCCCTTGAGCGGAATGAAACTCTTGCCGCCGTCGCGGCTCATCAGAACGATGGTGTCGCAGACCCAGATCTGATCCGCGTCCTTGGGGTTGGCGGTCAGCTCGCCAAAATACCAGCCGCGATTCCAGATGCGCGGATCGGCCGTGACCTTGGTCCAGGTCTCGCCAGAATCGTCCGAGCGCCAGAGCCCGCCCGGTTTGGCGTCGATCAGGGCATAGAGACGGTCAGGCGCCGCATCCGAGACCGCGAACCCGATGCGGCCGGTGGTCTGCGGCAGGCCATGGCCCTCGATCCGCCTCCAGGTGACGCCGCCGTCGGTGGATTTGTAGATCCCCCCGCCAGGGCCGGACGAGGGCGGATAGACGTTCCAGGGCGGACGCCTCGTCTGCCAGAGGGCGGCATAGACCGTGTTGGGGTCGCCGGGCTTGTAGGCGAGGTCGATAGCGCCGGTGTCGACGTCCTTGAACAGAACCCGGGTCCAGTGGGCGCCGCCGTCGGCGCTGCGGAACACGCCGCGCTCGGCATTGGGCCCGTAAGGGTGGCCGAGGGCGGCGGCCAGGACGACCCTGGGGTCGCGCGGATCGATCAGGATGCGGGCGATCTGCTGGCTGTCGGTCAGGCCCCGCGCCGTCCAGGTCTTGCCGCCGTCGGTGGAGGCGAAGAGGCCCTGACCCTGGGCGATGTCCGAGCGCATGTCCGCCTCGCCCGTGCCGACCCATATGACCTTGGGATCGGACGGCGCCACGGCCAGGGCGCCTATGGAGGCCGCCGGCGCGGAGTCGAAGATCGGGGCCCAGGTGCGGCCCGCATCCTGCGTTTCCCAGACCCCGCCGTTCACGGCCCCGAACAGAAAGTGCTGCGGATTGTCCTGCACCCCGGCCACGGCCAGCACGCGGCCGCCGCGAAAGGGGCCGATGGAGCGCCAACTGAGGGCCGGAAACGGAGAAGAGGCGACCTGGGCGGCCGCCGGGACGCCATAGCCCGCGCCTAGCACCGCTACCGCGATCAGGGCCGCCGCTCGGCTCTTCCGCTCAGTCATTCCCGCGCAACCCTCGTCGTTTCGACAGCTTCGCTTTCGCCACAATCGCATAGCGCGATTTGTGTGACGGTGGAGCGAAAATTACGTGAAAATGTCAGGCCTTGGCGGAGGCGAAATAGGTTTCCGGGACGCCGGGAAACCTCCGGGCTCGCACATCCTGCGAATACTGGGCGACGGCCTGGGCGATCTCGCCCTTCAGATCGGCATAGCGCCGGACGAATTTCGGGGTCCAATCGAACATGCCCAGCATGTCGTCAGTCACCAGGATCTGCCCATCGCAGACGGCCGAGGCGCCGATGCCGATGGTGGGGACGTCGAGCGTCGCTGTGATCTCCCGCGCCAGGGGCTCAGCGACCCCCTCCACCACCACCGCGAAGGCCCCGGCCGCGGCGGCGGCCCGGGCCTCGGCCATGACGCAGGCCGCCTCCTCGGGCGTCCTGCCCCGGGCGCGGAACGACCCATCCGCCAGCACCGCCTGGGGCCGCAGACCCACATGCCCCATGACCGGCACGCCGCGTCGCGTCAGATAGGCGATGGTCTCGGCCACCGCCGGCCCGCTCTCCACCTTGACCGCCTGAGCGCCGGTCTCCTTCAGCACCCGGACCGCGTTGCCGAAAGCGACCTCCTTGCCGGCTTCGTAGGAGCCGAACGGCATGTCCACGACCACCAGCGCCCGCCGACTGCCGCGCATCACCGCCTGACCGTGCAGGATCATCATCTCCAGGGTGACGCCGACGGTATTGGGCAGGCCGTGCAGGACCATGCCCACGGAGTCTCCCACCAACAGCAGGTCGCAGGCCGGATCGAGCATCTGCGCCATGGGGGCGGTATAGGCGGTCAGGCAGACCAGCGGCTCGCGGCCCTTGCGCCGGGCGATGTCGCGGATCGTCAAACGCGCGGGCGCGCCGTCGGAGCTTTGGGGGCGCTGGGCTGACATGGGAAGGCCTCGACCGGGAACGACACAGCTTCAGTCGCGAGCCGTCAGAACTCGCGAAGGCCGCGCGTAACCAAAAGTCCCGCCGCGAGCAAGGCCATGGTCCCGGACATCCAGAGCAGGCGTCCGTCAAAGGTATTCCCCGACGTGAGCAGTTCACTCAGCCCGCGCGCCGCCGGCAGCCGGCTCATGTCCTCCAGAACCAGCTTTCCCGCCAGGCCGAAGGCGTCGAAGCGCACGAAGACGCCGGCGCGCAACATCTCCAGCCCGCCGATGAGGCCGCCAGCCAGGCCCAGCGTCCCGATGATCAGGCGACGCCACGCCCAGCCGCGGTCGAGACGGCCGGTGACGCGGGCCGTGAACAGATCCGCATCGGCGAAGGGCGGCGCCCGCGCGAACAGGCTCTCCAGCTCCGCTTCGAAACTGCGCTCAACCATGGGAGGTCCGCTCCTCATCTGCATCTGCGGTTTGGGCGACCATGCGCGCCCGGAGCCTATCCAGACCACGTTTGACATGGGATTTGACCGTTCCAAGCGGCGTATTCAAGGCCAGAGCCGCCTCGGCGTGGGAGAGACCCGCGCCATAGCAGAGGCTGACGCACATCCGCTCCGAGGGGGTGAGGGTCTTGAGGGCTTCGTCCAGGTCGAGACGGATGTCCGGACCCGGCGTCCCCGTCGAGGTCTCCCCCAACTCCGCGTCTTCCTGCAGCGCCAGGGCCTGCCGGGCCTCCTTGCGCCAGCGGCGGAGGTAGAGCCGCGCGGCGATCCGTCGGACCCAGGCGGAAAATGCGCCCTCGCCCCGGAACTCGGCGATCTCCTCATAGGCGGTCAGGAAGGCGTCCTGCGCGATGTCGTCGGCTGTGGCCGGATCGGCGCCCATGCGGCGCAGCAGGGCGCGCACGCCGGAGGCGTGTCGGCGGACCAGCTCCCCGAAGGCGCCGCGATCCCCCGTCATCGCCAGAGCGACGAGGTCGAGATCGTGGGCCGAGGCCCGGTGAGCCAGGACATGGGCCAGGGCTTGGGCCATGGCGGCGGATCCCCCTCCGACGGCGGCCGCGCCTAGGCCTTGGGTCCGCCGGAGTTGCGGCGAACGGCCCAGAAGATCACATAGGCCACGCCGATCAGTCCGGGAATGGCCCCGAGCCCCGCGAAGCTGACGGCCGTCATATAGGCGGCGGTGTCGCTCACCGTCATCAGGGCGTACCAGAATCCGTAACCGATGGCGCAGAGGCCCAGCCCCACGGCGATCAGGACGAGGCCGGTGCGCAGGTCGCGCTCAGGGACCGGCGGCGCGGCGGGGCGCGCTGGGGTCTGTAGCGCCGTGATGATCTCGGGCGGCACCGGCTGGCCTTTCTCGAAGGCGATGCGCAGGGTTTCGTGCAGCTTGTCCCTCTCGCGGTGGCGCAGATAGACGGGCACAAGGATGATCGCGGCGAGGAAGATCCAGAATATGGCCCCCATCAGGAAGCCGAGGAAGTCACTCATGGAAAAAGCTCCTGGTCTTGATATCCAGCGGCCCGGTCGCGAACCGCTCTCACAGGGATAGAGGCCGCAGGGCGGGGTTTTGGATGCTCTCCCGCAGATGAAATCTTGGTAAGGCTCGGTGGGGCGGTCACAGCAGACCTCGGACCGCGAGGCTGCGCTCCAGGGCGGCCTGACCGGTGAACAGCTCGGCCTGCAGGCCGGCGGCCCTGGCGCCGGCGACATTGGCCTCCAGGTCGTCGAAGAAGAGCAGGCCCGCCGTCGCCAGCCCTGCCCGCTTCGCCGCCTCCAGATAGGCCTCCGTCCTCGGTTTGAGCACGCCGAGGTCGTGGCTGAGATAGGCCTCCAGGCGCGCCAGCCGCCCCTCGCTGGCCGCGACCAGGTGCTCCCAATGGAGCGCATTGGTGTTGGAGAGGATCATCACCCGCCGGCGCCGCGCCAGGGCCTCGACGACATCGAGCATGGCCGGATCGAGGCTCAGATGACAGCACCAGTCCTGAACGAAATCGCCATAGTCTCCCGCATAGCCGACCTGCGCCGCCAGGATCTCATGAAGCTGCGACAGGGGCGCGCCCTCGCCCCATCGGTCCTCGCGGATGAGACGCTCAAGCTCCCGGGTGAGTCCGGGCGCGCAGCGGGCCTTCAGGGCCGCGAACATGACCGGATTGTCGTGCCCGGCGATGACGCCGCCCAGATCGAAGACAATCCCCTCTACGTCGCTCATCAGCCGCTCCCTCTCGCCGCCGCCTCAGCTCATCGTCTAATCTGTTCCGGGTCCAGGCTGTTCCAGGTCTAGGCTCTTCTGGCGCGCGAAAGGAGGGGCGATGAGCCCGACGGCCATACCGCCCCTGCTGCTGACCCTTGGCGATCCCGCCGGCATCGGCCCCGAGATTGTCGCCCGACTGGCCAGGGCCGGGGCTCTGGAGGAGGATGCGGTCATCGTCGGCGACGCCGGCGCCCTGGCCCGCGCCTGGAGGGCCCTGGGCGGCGAAGGCGCGTTCCGGATCATCGGACATCCATCCGAAATCAGGTCGGGGCCCGGACCCGCGATCATTCAGACCGGCCCGCCGCTCCCGGACGACCTGCCGCTCGGCCGGGTGGACGCTCGCGCCGGCGCCGCCGCCTTCGCCGCCATCGAGGCCGCCATCGACTTCTGCCTCTCGGGCGAGGCCCGGGGCCTCGTCACTGCGCCGATCTCCAAGGAGGCCCTGAAGCGGGCGGGCGTCCCCTTCCCCGGCCACACCGAAATCCTCGCCGATCGCTGCGGCGTTCCGGATGCGGCGATGATGCTGGCCAACGAGTCCTTGCGGGTCCTGCTCGTCTCCATCCATGTGCCCTTGCGCGCCGCCCTCGAGGCGGTGACTTTCGAGTCGGAGCTGAGGGCCATCCGCGCCGCGGCGATCGGCGCGCGGGCCCTGGGCGTGGCGCAACCGAGGATCGCCGTCGCCGGGCTTAATCCCCACGCCGGCGAGAACGGCCAGTTCGGGGACGAGGACCTTCGCCTCATCGCCCCGGCGGTGGCCGCCGCCCAGGCCGACGGGCTCGACGCCACCGGGCCGCATCCGCCCGACACGGTGTTCATGCGCGCCCGCGCCGGCGAGTTCGACATCGTCGTGGCGCAGTATCACGACCAGGGGCTGATCCCGGTGAAGTATCTGGGCCTCGACAAGGGCGTCAACGTCACGGTTGGCCTGCCGTTCGTGCGCACCAGCGTCGATCACGGCACGGCTTTCGACATCGCAGGCCGGGGCCTCGCCGATCCCTCCAGCCTCGCCGAAGCCCTGCGTCTGGCCAGGGTCATGACCGCCGCCGCCGCGCCCTCGCCTTCAGGCGGCGCCCTCAGGCCACCAGATCGTCCACCAGGGCCGAGGGGCTGAGGCGGAGCAGGTCCTCCGCGAGATCGGGCGAGAGCGAGGCCAGGATGAGGCCCTGAACCCCCGCCCAGAACCGCAGCGCCCGGCGTCTCGAACCCTGACCGAAGCCCATGCCGCGCATGGCCGCCTCCAGTCTGGCGAACTCCCTCGCCCGGGCCTGGGCCACCGGGCTACCCGGCGCGGCGGGCTCGATGAACATCAGACGATAGAGGCCGCCCCGGGTCAGGCCGAAGGCGAGGTGGGCCTCCGCCAGACGCGGCGGCAGGGTGGAGGCGGTGGCGCGGTCCGCCGCCTCGTCCAGCGCCTCGGCGAAGAGCCGGAACCCCTCCAGGGTCGCCGCCTCAAGGAGCGCGTCGCGATCGGCGAAATGACGATAGGGCGCGGGCTGGGAAACCCCGAGCGCGCGGGCGAGCCCGCTGAGGCTGAGCGCCTCGCGCGGGGCCTCTTCCAGCGCCCTCAGGGCGGCGGCGATCAGGGCCTGGCGAAGATGGCCGTGGTGATAGGCGCCCCGGGCCTTGCCTCCCCGATCCGGCTGCGGGTCCGATGCGACAGGCGTCTCGTTCATGGCGAACGTCTCGCGGACATTGACGCGGGGCGCGTCACCGCCCGACCATAGCTGAGCCCCGCCCCGCCGCAAGGAGCTGTGCGTCATGGCGCCCACGCTGCGCATCGCTCGTCCGACCGCCGATCTCGTGGCGATCCTGGCCTTCTATGGCGAGGGGCTGGGCCTGGATCTGCTGTTCCGCTTCGAGGATCATGACGGCTTCAGCGGCGTGATGCTGGGCGAGCCGGGCGCCGCCTACCACTTCGAGTTCACCACCGGCCCGCGTCCGGCGACGCCCCTGGCGCCGGACCCCGACGACCTGATCGTGTTCTACCTCCCCAACGGCGAGGCCTGGCGCGCGGCCGTGGAGCGGCTGAGGACCAGGGGCCACGCCCCCGTCGCCCCTGCAAACCCCTACTGGGCCGAGCGAGGCGTCACCTTCCTCGATCCCGACGGCCGTCGCGTGGTTCTGGAGAACGACGCCTGGCGCCGCTGAGAACGGGTCAGCTCATGCCGTTGAGGCCCACGGCGACCAGCCCGACATAGATGAAGGCCACGCCGATCAGGCTCCAGAAGCCCAGCATGGCCATGCGCAGCAGCGTTCCCAGGCGCGAGGTCCCGTAGACGCCGCGCATATGTTTGTAGAGGTGCACGGGGGCCCAGAGGAGGACGAGGTCGGAAAGTCCAAAGGTCAGGCCTTTGAGTCCCGTGGCCACGGCCGCCATGAGCCCCACCGCCGAGAGCGAATGCAGGCTGAAAATGGTGTGATCGAAAATGTAGAAGCGTCGGTTGAAGACGAAAATGAGGCTGAGAAGGATCGTCGCCATGGGCAGGGTCAGGAAGGCGAACCGCTCGCCCCACTCCTGCAGGATCAGATTGAACCGCTCCGGGTCGGCGCGGGCGCGAAGGGCGTGCAACTTGAGCCACTCGCCGGCGGTGAGATGCGACTTGCCCGCGAGTTTCGCCTCATAATCCGCGAGTTTCTTGGCGGGCGAGCCGTCCGTGGAGTCCACCATCACGACGCCGCCGAAGGTCGTCACGGAACGGCCCTCGATATTGACCCCGCCGTCGCTCTTGACGGCGCCTGAGTCCGTCCGAACCGTAACCGGGGCCCTGATGACCTGGGCCGCGGCGCCCGGCGTCATCTTGACGTTCACGAGTTTCGTCTTGTGCGGCCCCAAGGTCCCGGCGAAGAACACCAGCAGAAGCACCACCAGGAACAGGCGCAGCGGCGGGATCTGCGGCGCCCGGTGTCCATCCAGATAGGCGCGCGTCAGCTTGGCGGGCCGCAAGAACAGATCCGGCAGGGTTCGCCAGAGCCGCCCGTCCAGGTGCAGCACACCCTCCACGGCCTCCAGGGTCAGGCGGGTCATGGAGCGGTGGAAGTCCTCCCCCAGCTGGCCGCAGGCATAGCACCAGGGGCCGAGCAACGGGGTCGCGCAGTTGGCGCACGGTGTTCCGGGCGGTGCGGCGTGGGACTTCCGCCGCGAGAAGAAACCGCCGAGCGACTCCGCGGCCGCCGCCTCCACCTCGTGCGCCATGGTCCCTCCTCAGCAGACCCTGATCGTGCGGAGTCAGGCGGCGATTGTCCACCCGGCTTTGACATGCGGCGCGCGGCTGATAAACTGACACTTGTCGCGTCATTATATCCGTAGGGACGACCGGATACGCCTTAGGACCAGAGGATATCCGCGGAGACCACAGGGCCGGACCGAGACCACGAGGGCGGACGATGAAACCATTTGCGCGGATCGGTCTGGCCGGAGCCCTTGTGCTCGCCGTCGTGGTGCTCGCAGCCTGGATCAACCGCGACCGCATCGCTGAGGATATCTATCTCAGACGCGCGGTATGGGGCATGCGGCCCCAGCCGCTCGCCGACATCCCTGACGGACTGAGCGTGGGGCTTTGCGGCGCCGGCTCTCCCCTGCCCGATCCGACCCGCGCCGGCCCCTGCACCCTGGTGCTGGCGGGACAGCAGCTGTTCGAAGTCGATTCCGGCCAGGGCAGCGCCAAGGTGATGCAGCTCATGGGCTTCGCCCCCGCCCGCGTCGACGCGCTGTTTCTCACCCACTACCATTCCGACCACATCGCCGATCTGGGTGAACTGATGCTCCAGCACTGGGCTGGCGGAGCCGCCAAGGCGCCCCTGCCGATATACGGACCCACCGGCCTGGAGCAGGTGCTCGACGGCTTCGAGGCCGCCTATCAGCTCGATCGCGGCTATCGGATCGCCCACCATGGTCCCCGGATCGTCCCGCCCTCGGGCTTCGGCGGGACGGCGCATGTCTTTCCCATGCCGCCCGGGGGCCCGGACCAGACGCTGATCGACACGCCCGACCTCAAGGTCATCGCCTTTCCCGTCGATCACCGGCCGGTCGAGCCCGCTGTAGGCTATCTCTTCATCTACAAGGGCAGGCGCGTGGTGGTGAGCGGCGATACCGCGCCCAGTCCCAGGCTGGAAGCCGAAGCGCGCGACGCGGACGTGCTGGTTCATGAAGGCCTGTCGCCTCGGCTCCTGGCTCTGCAGCGGCAGGCGGCCGTGCGGGATGGGCGCTGGAACGTCGCCCAGATCAGCCGCGACATCCTGAGCTATCACACCACGCCCGAGGACGCCGCGAAGATAGCCGCGGGCGCGCACGTGCGGATGCTGGTCTTCACCCATGTCATTCCCCCTGTTCCCAGCCCGCTGCTCAATCGCCTCTATCTGGGCGAGGCGCCGAAGATCTTTTCCGGTCCGATCCGCGTGGGTCGCGACGGCGATCTGATCGAGCTGCCGGCCGGTACGACCGAGATCCGTGTCACGCGGCGTCTGACGTCCTATTAGGGCAGGCTCGGCCTATCGACGGAGGGTGAAAACATGACTTCGGAAGATCGGCTGGCGCTCAGCGGCGCCCCCGGCTCACCCTACACGCGCAAGATGCTGGCCTATCTGAGATATCGGCGCATTCCCTATCGTTTGATCTCCCCCGCCGATGTGACGCGGCAGGGTCTGCCCAGACCCAAGGTGCAGCTCCTGCCGACCTTCTACCTGCCCGGCGCGAACGGCGCGCTTGAGGCGGTCACCGATTCCACCCCCCTCATCCGCCGCTTCGAGGCTGAACGTCCCGGGCGAGAGGCGATCCCGGCGGACCCGGCCCTGGCCTTCCTCGACGAACTTCTGGAAGACTATGCCGATGAGTGGCTGACCAAGGCCATGTTCCATTATCGCTGGACCTACCGGTCCGACATCGACAAGGCGGCCACGGCCTTGCCTGCCTGGCGCGGATGGTCGATCCCGGATGAGACCTTGAGGGACCTCGCCGTCAGCATCGCCGAGCGCCAGATCGGGCGCCTGAGTGTGGTCGGCTCGAACGCCCTGACCGGTCCGGTGATCGAGGCCGCCTATCGTCGCTTTCTTACGGCTCTGGAGGCCCATCTGAGCGTCCAGCCCTTCGTCCTGGGCGCCCGTCCCGCGACCTGCGACTTCGCCCTGTTCGGCCAGCTGACCCAGCTCACCCAGTTCGATCCCACCCCCACGGCTCTGGCGCAGGAGATCGCCCCTAGGGTCTGCGCCTGGGTCAGCGTGATGGAGGATCTGTCGGGACTGGAGCCCTCGGCGGCCGACTGGCGCGCCCTCGAAGATCAGCCTCCCACCCTGCGCGCCCTCTTCACCGAAGCCGGTCGCACCTACGTCCCGGTCATGCTCGCCAACGCCGCCGCCCTGGCTCAGGGGGCGACGGAGGTCGTCTGCGAGGTGGAAGGACAATCCTGGCGGCAAGCCCCCTTCCCCTACCAAGCCAAGTGCATCGCCTGGCTTCGCCAGTCCTATTCCGGGCTGACCGACGCCGACCGCGACCGCGTCGAGGCCTGTCTCGCGGGAACCGGATGCGAGGTTCTGTTCGCCTGACCTGAGGGTGAGGACAGGCCCATTTGGCCGGGGCGAAGGGTCTTCTAGAGCGCCGTCCGACCAGGTGGAAACTGGCTGGGCGGCCAGACGGCGCCTAAACGATTGAATCGAGAGCGGTGCAAAGACTCAGGGGTGATTCCGTCAGTTCGAGAACCGCTCTAGGCTGCGGCTCGTCCCCCTTCCCCAAGGCAGACCAGATCATGCATGTCGATCTTTCCGGACGGCTCGCCCTCGTCACCGGCGCCTCAAGCGGCTTTGGCCGTCACTTCGCCTCACTTCTGGCTCGTCACGGGGCCGAGGTGGTTCTGGCGGCGCGTCGGAAAGTTCGGCTCGACGCCCTGGCGGCCGAGATCGCGGCCGACGGCGGCAGGGCTCGCGCGATATCGCTGGATGTCAGCGACGTGGCGGCGGTGCGCGCCGCCTTCGACGCTCTGCCGCCGGTGGATGTGCTCATCAACAATGCGGGCCTGGGATTTGGCGACCGGGCCATGGAGATCGAACCCGCGGTCTGGGACGAGACCTTCGCCGCCAATTTGCGCGGCGCCTTCTTCGTCGCCCAGGCCGCCGCGCGCCGTCTCGCCGAGGCCGGCAAGGGCGGATCGATCATCAACATCGCCTCCATCACCGGTCTGCGCCCAGGCCCGACGGTCGCCGCCTATGGGGCCTCCAAGGCGGGCCTCATCCACCTGACCCGGTCCCTGGCCATGGAATGGGCCCGCCACGGCATCCGCGTGAACGCTCTGGCCCCGGGCTATTTCGAGACCGACCTCAACCGCGAGTTCCTGGCCTCCGATTTCGCCCAGGCCATGCTGCGGCGCGTGCCCCAGCGCCGCTTCGGCGACATGCAGGACCTTGACGGCCCCCTGCTCCTCCTCGCCTCCGACGCCTCAGCCTATATGACCGGCGTGGTCATTCCCGTGGACGGCGGCCATACGGTGAGCGTGCTTTAGCCGTCTGGAGGCCAGGGGCCATATGTCCGCAATGCGTGCGATACGGGTTCCTCTCTTCGCTTTCCTCCTCACCCTCTTTGGGGGCGCGGTCATGGCCATAGAAGAACCGCCCTACAGGCTGGAGCGCCAGACCGGGGCCTACGAAGTCCGCGATTATCCCTCCCTCATCGTGGCGGAGACGACCGTGACGGGGTCGCAATGGGGGGCGGCGAACCAGGGCTTCCGTAGTCTCGCGGCCTACATCTTCGGCGACAACGTCACGCGCGGGCGGATCGCCATGACCGCGCCCGTGGCTCAAACGCCCCAGACCGGCGAGAAGATCGCCATGACCGCCCCGGTCTCGCAGACGCCGGGCTCGGCCGGGACCTGGACGATCCGCTTCACCATGCCCCGAAGCTGGACTTTGCAGACCCTGCCGGCGCCGAAGGATCCACGGGTGCGCCTCCTCACCACGCCTCCCCAACGCGTCGCCGTGCTGCGTTTTTCCGGCTACGCCCTGCAGGGCGCCGTGAAGTCGCGTTCGAAGGAGCTTCTCGCCTGGGCCAAGGCCCAGCACTACACGGTCACCGGGCCCGTGACCCTGGCCCAATACGACCCACCCTGGACCCTCTGGTTCCTGCGACGCAACGAAGTCATGGCCCCGATCTCGCCTTAGGGAAGCCGTAAACGGTGATCGGAAAACGTGACGTGAACCCCTTGGAAGGGTCTCTAGAGGCGTCGAGGCGTGCTCGTGGGCCGGTCCCTTAGCCGCCCCGGCCTTCCCGCGCCTTGCGGCGCCGATTTTGAAAACAGACTCTCACCGTTATCTGCCCCATTCATGGCTCGTCGGGCGTCGAGGTCAGGAGCTCCGCCCACTCACCCGGCGGGTCGCCTCGGCCCAGGCGCTTCTCGAAGGTCGCGTAAGGGTCGGTCTTCGACCCAGCCTTGCGCAGGGTGGTCTCGTCGTTGACCCAGGCGTAAATGATGACCTTGCTCGCCGTGTCGAAGCGGAAGAACAGCCGGAACCGGCCGAGAAACCTTGCCCGCCGCCAGTGGCTGTTGGGCTTGCCCATGGTGTGACCGAGCCGGAAGGCCGGATCGTCCGGGTTGGACGGGATCTCGTCCATGATGAGATCGCGGATACGCTTCAAGAGCTTGGCCTTGGGGTGCGCCATCCAGCCCTCAGGGTCGGCCGCCTCAAGCGCGGCCACCTCGGCCACCAACGCCTCGAAGGGCTCGCGGAATGCAGGGTGGCGGAGGAGAATCCAGCCATTGCGCACAGCGAAGGTCTTCTTGTTCTCGTCGGCCCTTCGCGCCATCACGCAGCTCCGCCGGCGGACATCTTCGCCCGCAGGCCCGGCCGGGTCGCTGCCCGCTTCACCTTCGCCGCCTCGGCGTCCGCCTTCTTCAGGGCGGCGGCGATCCCCTCCAGCTTGGCTACGAGGGGGGTCAGATCGTAGCGGTTCGAGGTCTGCCCACCCCCTGCCCGGTGGCGCGCTTCGCTCACGATCAGACCCTCCTGCTTCAGCACGGCCAGCTGGCGCTGGATCGTCTTCTGGGACACGTTGAGACGCTCTGCGAGGGCCTTCTTCGAAGGCCAGGGCGGGTCGTTGGGCGCCCACCAATAGTCGATCAGGCTGATCAGGACCGCTAGCTCGCCGGCGCCGATGTGCAGCAGGGGCAGGCCGCGGATCAGAGCCGACGGGATCACGGTCCAACCGGCGTCCAGGCTCGTGCGCCACTTCTGGCGCAGCACCCTCTGGGAGTCCGGCCTGGTGGGCGGGGTCGGCTCGATAATTCCTTCGGGGGCGTCGGTGGTCATGACGACGTTATGGGGTATTGTGCCCTCCAATCCTAGGCGCGCAGGGCGTTTACCCCGAGACGTATTTGTCTCCCGGCCCTGGTCGTCAATGTCCCTGCCCCCTGGACCGAGATGTCCCACGAAGAACGCTCCACCTGGGCAGGACCCCGTTGGGCAGCACGCCTAAGGACGTATGCTGGGTAGGACAAATTTGTCCAGGTATGGGGGACAGGGCTGATACGTACTATCTTACGTACCGCAAGAGGGTGATTTGATGGCGCGGACGTCGACGAGTTTTGGAGGGGCGATCACGACCACGGGTCGGTCCGGCGCACTGCGCCTGGATAAGGCATTCTTCAGCTCGCACCCGGAGTTTCGGGTCAAGGCGAAGCTGCGCGTCCACCATATCGGGCCAGGTCAGGCGCTCGTGTCCGTGGAGGAGGCTCCCAAAGACGGGGAAATGGAAGCGCCTGATCCCGTCGTGTCCGCCTATCTCGCGTTTCTAGAGAAGGACATGGCGTCTAACCCGGGCGCGCTGTCCCAGTTCACCGGCGCTGAGCTCGACGCGCTGAGCGAGCGTCTGAAGGGGGTGTTGGTGACCGATGACGAAGTCCTGCCGGGTGACGTGACCTTCTGAAGTCAGGTTCGGCCGCGTGGCCATGGACGAGGCCTCCACCCCGCCTCCTGCCCCGATCGCGCCTTATGCGGCCCTGGACATCCGCCGCGTGGGGAGTTCAGGGTCCGCGCCCATGTCGGACGCCCCTTTCACACCTGCGACACCCCCCTCTGATCGCGCCTGGGTGCGCCAGGCCATCATGGCTATTCAGGCCGACCTGCAGCGCTCGGCCGATACCCATCTGATCCGGCTCGACCTGCCCGAGTTCCCCGATATCGACGTCTATCTCAAGGACGAGTCCATCCATCCCAGCGGCAGTCTCAAGCATCGCCTGGCGCGCTCGCTCTTTCTGCACGCGATCTGCAACGGCGATCTTCGAGAAGGCATGACGGTGGTCGAGGCCTCGTCCGGTTCCACCGCGATCTCCGAGGCCTTCTTCGCCCGGCTGGTGGGCCTTCCGTTCCTGGCGGTGGTGCCCGCCTCCACCGCACCCGCCAAGCTTGCCGCCATCGAGGCCGCCGGCGGGACCTTGAGGCTCGCCCGGCCCGGCGAAGACGCCAGCGACCTCGCCCGCGCCCTGGCGATGGAGATGGGCGGCCATTTCGTGGACCAGTTCACCAACGCCGAGCGCGCCACCGACTGGCGCGGCAACAACAACATCGCCGAGAGCCTGTTCGCCCAGATGGGCCGGGAGCGGTTCGCCCTGCCGTCCTGGGTGGTCGTAGGAGCCGGAACCGGGGGCACCAGCGCCACCATCGGCCGCTATATCCGTTATCGACCCGACCTCGCGGACACGCGGCTTTGCGTCGTCGATCCGCCGGGCTCCGCCTTCTTCCCGGCCTTTTCCGGCCTCGCGCCGTCCACCGACGGCTGTTCCGGCGTCACCGAGGGGATCGGTCGGCCGCGCGTGGAGCGCTCGTTCATGGCCCAGGTGGTGGATCATATGATTGAGGTCCCCGACCCGGCCTCGGTGGCCGCCGTTCGCTGGCTGGCGAACCGGACCCATCGCCGCTTCGGCCCCTCCACAGGAACCAATCTGATCGGCGTGCTCGCCCTGGCGACGCGGATGCGCGCCAATCGGGAAAGCGGGTCCATCGTCACCCTGGCCTGCGACGGCGGCGAGCGCTATGCCGACACCGTCTATGACGACGCCTGGCTGGCCGCCAACGGCCTCGATATCGGCGACTGGGGCGGGGCGTTGGGGCGGTTGAACGGGGGGAACGACAGTCTGTTCGCCTCGCTCAGAACAGCGAAGCGGCGTCTCGCGGCAGTCTCCGCCGGCCCCTCGGTCACGCGCCGCGCGCCGTGACGCTCGCGCTCGCCTTGGCTGTCATCGCCCTGACCGCCGGCGGCGACGCTTCCGCCGCGGTTCATCCGATCATCCAGATCGACGACGCGGTCCGATTTTACCGCGTCTATGACGCCGCCCAGGGCCACCCCACCGCGGAGGCGTTGCAGAAGGACTATCTGGATGCGGGGTCGCCCGGCCTGCACGCCTTCGCCGCCGCGCGGCGGATCACCGGCGAGGCGATCTTTCGCGAGATGAACGCCTACCCCGAAATCTACGCCGGGGCCCGGCGCTGCGAAAAGCCCCTGCCCCAGGTGAAGGCGCGCCTGGAGGCAGACCTGGCCAAACTGGCCGCGCTCGACCCGCACGCGGTCTTTCCTCCCGTGACCATCGCCGTCAGCCGCGGCAAGCCGGTGGCCATGGGCGATTCCGGCGGGGTCAGGATCGGCCTGGAGGCCCTCTGCGCCGTGCCCTATTTCGACGCCGACGTGACCGACCGCTTCGTCCACGTCATCGCCCACGAATATATCCACGTGCAGCAGGACCCGGCGCTCAACGACGACGACCACCCGACCCTGCTGGAGCGGTCCTTGGTCGAGGGCGCGGCCGAGTTCGTCGGCGAGATGATCTCTGGCGGCGTCGGCAATCCTGGCGTGGCCCCCCAGGCCAAGGGTCGCGAGACCCGGATCGAGACGGCGTTCCTGGCCGACATCCACAGCCGGGACCTGTCGAAATGGATCGATAACGGATCGCTGACCACGCCCGGCGACCTCGGCTACTGGGTCGGCTATCGCATCGTGAAGGCCTATTATGTCCACGCCCTGGACAAGCGCGCGGCGGTGCGCGCCATCATCTCCATGAACGACCCCGACGCCTTCCTGGCCGCCAGCGGCTGGAGACCGGGGATAAACCTTCCGGCCAAGGTCGCGGCGCCCTGAACGGGCCCTGAGCGGGCCCTGCGCGGGGATCAAGGCCGCTTGCGGTCCAGCGCGATCCTCCCTAGGCGATGGCGGGACCGAACCGCTGGAGCGCAGGGTGGATCTGGGCGTCTGTTACTATCCCGAGCACTGGCCCCAGGAGATGTGGGCCGACGACGCGCGGCGCATGGTCGAGCTGGGACTCTCATGGGTCCGGATCGGGGAGTTCGCCTGGAGCCGGATCGAGCCCGCGCCGGGGCGGTTCGACTGGGCCTGGCTCGACGCCGCCGTGGAGACCCTGGCCGCCGCCGGCCTGCGGATCGTCATGGGAACCCCGACCGCCACACCGCCGCGCTGGCTTGTCGCGGCCCATCCCGACATTCTCGCCTGGGATGCGGAAGGTCGCCCGCGCCGGTTCGGCTCGCGTCGCCACTACAGCTTCTCCAGCGAGACCTACGCCAGGGAAAGCGGGCGCATCGTCACCGCCCTGGCGCAACGCTACGGCGAACATCCCGCCGTTCGCGCCTGGCAGACTGACAACGAGTTCGGCTGCCACGACACGACCCTCGACTACTCCCCCAACGCCGCGCGACGGTTCCGCCTCTGGCTGGAGGCGCGGTATCAGACCGTGGAGGCGATGAACGCCGCCTGGGGCGCCGTCTTCTGGTCCCAGGACTATCGCAGCTTCGAGGGGGTCAACCCGCCCAACCTCACCGTCACCGAGGCCCACCCCGGACTGCGCCTTGATTTCCACCGGTTCGCCTCGGACGAGGTGGTGCGCTTCAATCGGGCCCAGAGCGAGATCCTGCGACGCCTGTCGCCGGGGCGTGAGATTACCCATAACTTCATGGGCTTCACCACTGATTTCGACCACTTCGCCGTGGCCGCCGATGTCGATTTCGCGAGCTGGGATTCCTACCCGCTTGGCTTTCTGGAGAGTTTCGGGTCGAGCGAGGCGGAGAAGCGCCGCTATCTGCGCCAGGGCCATCCCGACATCTGCGCCTTCCATCACGACCTCTATCGCGGCGTCGGGCGTGGCCGGTTCTGGGTCATGGAGCAGCAGCCCGGTCCGGTGAACTGGGCGCGCTACAACCCCGCCCCCCTGCCCGGCATGGTGCGCACCTGGACCTGGGAGGCCTTCGCCCACGGCGCCGAGACGGTGAGCTATTTCCGCTGGCGCCAGGTCCCCTTCGCCCAGGAGCAGATGCACGCGGGGCTCAACCGTCCCGACAACGTGCTTGATCGCGGCGGCGAGGAGGCGGCGGAGGTGGCGCGCGAGATCGCGGCGATCGGGCCCCTTCCCTCCCCGGCGAGGGCGGAGGTGGCCCTGATTTTCTCCTATGAGGCTGTCTGGCGGATCGACCTGCAGCCGCACGGCGCGACCTATCGCGCCATGGACAGGGTGTTCGAGACCTATTGCGCCCTGCGACGCCTGGGGCTCGATGTGGATCTGGTCAGTCCGGATCAGGAGCTCGAAGGCTACCGCCTCGTCATCGCCCCCTGCCTGCCCTTCGTCGAGGACGCCTTTGTCGAGCGATTGGAGCGCTGCGGCGCTGCGGCGCTGTTCGGGCCCCGGACCGGATCGCGCACGCAGAGCGGCTGGATCCCCGCCAACCTGCCGCCCGGCCCTTTGCAGAAGCGGCTGCCGCTCAAGGTCGTGCGGGTCGAGAGCCTGCGGCCGGGCGTGGAATCGCCGGTGCGGCTGGCGGGCGATCCCCGGCCCGCCGAGGTCCCGGCCGAGGAGGCCGTGAGCGCGGAAACGCTCTCCGCCCGGCTCTGGCGTGAAGACCTGGAGACCGATCTCGCCGCCCGGGCGTGTTTCGAGGACGGGAGCCCGGCCTGGGTGGAAAAGGATCGCTGGAGCTATCTGGCCTTCTGGCCGGCCCCGGACCTCCTCGAGCGGATCCTGGAGACGGTGGCGGCCGAGGCTGACCTCAGGGTCTCGCACATGGCCGAGGGCGTGCGGCTTCGTCGTCGCGGCGACCTGGTCTTCGCCTTCAACTTCGCCCCGCACAGGCGCGGCGTCCCGGCTCCGGCCGGGGCGCGGTTCGTCCTCGGGGGGCCTCGCCTCGAACCCGGCGGCCTGGCCGCCTGGCGCATCTGAACCCTCTGGAGACCCTCGCCATGGCCGATACGCCGCTGCGCAGCCGAAAGAGCTACGGCAAGGCCGACAAGGACGGCTTCATCCATCGCAGCTGGATCAAGGCCACGGGCCTGCCCGACCACGCCTTCGACGGCCGCCCGGTCATCGGCATCGCCAACACCTGGTCGGAGCTGGTGACCTGCCAGGTCGGCCTGCGCGACCTCGCCGAATATGTGAAGCGCGGGATCTGGGAGGCGGGCGGGGTTCCCATCGAGTTTCCGGCCATGTCCCTGCCCGAGACGCAGATGCGGCCCACGGCCATGCTGTTCCGCAATCTCCTGGCCATGGAGGTGGAGGAGTCGATCCGCGCCAATCCGATCGACGGGGTGGTCCTGCTGGGCGGCTGCGACAAGACCACGCCGGGCCTGCTCATGGGCGCGGCCAGCGTCGACCTGCCGGCGATCTTTGTCTCCTCCGGGCCGATGCTGAATGGCAAGTTCCAGGGCCGCGACCTGGGCTCCGGCACCGATGTGTGGCGCTTTTCGGAGGCCGTGCGCGCCGGTGAGATCAGCCTGGAGACCTTCATGGCGGCGGAGAGCGGGATGAGCCGTTCGGCCGGGGTGTGCAACACCATGGGCACGGCCTCGACCATGGCCAGCCTCACCGAAGCCCTGGGCATCGCCCTGCCCATGAACGCGGCCCTGCCGGCGGTGGACAGCCGGCGCAAGGTGCTGGCCCATATGAGCGGCCGGCGGATCGTCGAGCTGGTCAGGGACGATGTGCGTCCGTCTCAGATCATGACCCGCGCGGCCTTCGAGAACGCGATCCTGATGCACGCGGCGGTGGGCGGATCGACCAATGCCGTGGTCCATCTCCTGGCCCTGGCCGGGCGTCTGGGCGTGCCCCTGACGCTCGACGACTTCGACGCCCTGGCGCGCGAGGTCCCTCTGCTCGTCAACCTGATGCCCTCCGGCCGCTATCTCATGGAGGACTTCTGCTACGCCGGGGGCGCCCCGGCCGTGGCCCGGGAGCTGGGCGAGCTCTACCGGCGCGAAGCGCTCACCGTCTCCGGCCAGACCCAGGGCGAGATCGCGGACGCCGCCGAGGTCTGGAACCGCGAGGTCATCGGCACGCGCGCCGAGCCCTTCGGCGCCAGCTCCGGTCTCTGGGTGCTGCGCGGCAATCTCTGTCCCCGGGGCGCCATCCTCAAGCCGAGCGCCGCCTCGCCGAACCTCCTGGTCCATCGGGGTCGCGCCGTGGTGTTCGAGAGCATCGAGGACTATCACGCCCGCATCGACGATCCGGATCTGGAGGTGGACGAGGCCTCGATCCTCGTCCTCAAGGGCTGCGGCCCCAAGGGATATCCGGGCATGCCGGAGGTCGGCAATATGGGCCTGCCGCCCAGGCTTCTGGCGCGCGGCGTCACCGACATGATCCGCATCTCTGACGCCCGCATGAGCGGTACGGCCTATGGCACGGTCATCCTCCATGTCGCCCCGGAGGCCGAGGACGGCGGCGTCCTCGCCCTGGTGCGGAGCGGCGACGAGATCGCCTTCGACGGACCCGCCCGGCGGCTGGAACTGCTGGTGGACGAGAGCGAACTGGATCGCCGCCGCGCCGCCTGGGAGGCGGGCCGTCCGCCCTCGCCCCATAGCCGCGGCTGGTATCGGCTGTATGTGGAGCGGGTGCAGCAGGCGGACCTGGGGGCCGATCTCGACTTTCTCGTCGGCGGATCCGGCGCGACGGTGGAGAGGGAGTCGCATTGATGGCCGCGACCTATCCCGATCTCGCCGGCAAGGTCGCGTTCATCACCGGCGGCGCGAGCGGCATCGGCGCGAGTTTCGTCGAGCGCTTCGCGGCCCAGGGTTGCAAGGTGGCCTTCATCGACCGCGAAGCCGCCGCCGGCGCGGCTCTGGCCTCGCGCCTGGGCGGGGACGTCTGGTTCCAGCCCTGCGACGTCGCCGATGTCGAGGCGCTCGAAGCCTCCGTTGACGCCGCCGCCGCGGCCCTGGGATCCATCGGGGTCCTCATCAACAACGTCGCCAATGACACGCGAAGGGATGCGCACGAGGTGAACGGAGCGGTCTGGCGCGCCGATCTGGCGGTCAATCTTGATCCGGCCTTTCTCGCCGCCCGTCGCGTCCAGCCGATGATGAGCGCCGCCGGAGGCGGAGCGATCGTCAATCTGGCCTCGATCACCGCTCTTCTGGGAGCGCCGCGGCTGGCGAGCTACGTGGCCGCCAAAGGCGCGATCATCGCCCTCACCCGCTCCCTGGCCCGGGAGTGGGGCGCACAGGGCATCCGCGTCAACGCCATCTCGCCGGGCTGGGTCGTGACCGAGCGTCAGCTCGCCCTTTGGCTAACCCCCCAGGCGGAGGCGGAGTGGGCCAAACTCACCGCCCTGCCCGGGCGGTTGATGCCGGACGATATCGCCGACGCCGCCCTCTTCCTGGCCTCCGACGCGTCGCGCATGATCACCGGCCAGAACCTCGTCGTCGACGCCGGACGCACCTGATGGCCCGCTCGCTCTGATGCCAGGCCCGGCCCGACGCCTGGTCTGCGACTGGGGCACGACCCATCTGCGCGCCTGGACCCTGGACGCGGCCGGCGAGGTGATCGCGCGGCTTGACCTGCCGCGCGGCGTCGGCGGTCTCGCCCCGGGCGAGGCCGAGCGCGTCTTCCATGCCGAGGTGCAGATTCCGCTCGGCGCCGCCGGCCTCCCGGCCCTGCTCTGCGGCATGGTCGGCTCAACCCTGGGCTGGCGGACCGTTCCCTATCTCGCCTGTCCGGCCGGGGCGGAGGATCTGGCTGCGGGTATGGCGGAGGCGGCGCCGGGTGTGCGGATCGTTCCGGGCCTGCGCGGCGAGGGTCCTCTTGGCGCCCCCGACGTCATGCGGGGCGAGGAGACCCAGATCCTCGGATGGCTGGCGATGGACCCGGCGCGCGGCCTTGGCGACCATGTCCTCTGCCTGCCGGGCACTCACGCCAAGTGGGTCCAGGTCTCCCAGGGCCGGATCGTGCGCTTCGTCACCGCCATGACCGGCGAGCTGTTCGCGCTTCTCATGACCCACAGCGTGCTGCGCGCTGGCGTTCAACCGGATGATCGGGCCGCCTTCGCCGCAGGGCTGGCGGCGGCCGGCGATGGCGACGCCCTGGCGGCGCGTCTGTTCACGGCCCGCTCCCGGGTGGTGGCGGGCGGAGCGCCGGCGGACAGCACCGCCGCCTTCGTCTCAGGCCTCCTGATCGGCGCGGAGGTCGCGGCCGTCCCGGCTCTCCTGGGCGCTTCCGCGCCTAAGGTCACACTGCTGGGCGAGGCCCGGCTCTGCGGCCTCTACGCCCAGGCGCTCACCCATCATCAGATATCGGCGGAGATCTGCGACGGCGAAGCGGCCGTGCTCGCGGGCCTCGCCCAGCTTGGAGACATCCGATGACGCGCACGATCACCCTCGACGAGGCCCTGGCCCAATGCCCGGTGGCGGCGATTCTGCGTGGCGTGAGGCCCGAGGAGGTCATCGCTCACGGCGAAGCGCTGCACGCCGCCGGCATCCGCGTCGTCGAGGTCCCGCTCAACTCACCCGAGCCCCTGCTCAGCATCGCCCGTCTGGCCGAGCGCTTCGGCGAGGCGATGTTCGTGGGCGCGGGCACGGTTCTCACGGTTCAGGGCGTCGCCGATGTGAGGCAGGCGCAGGGGCGCCTGATCGTCGCCCCGAACACCGACCCCGAGGTGATCCGGGCGTCCCTGGCCGGGGGGCTGGTTCCGGTTCCCGGATTCGCCACGGCCACCGAGGCCTTCGTCGCCCTGGCCGCGGGGGCGCGCCGCCTCAAGCACTTCCCCGCCGTCAGCTATGGCCCTCAGCACCTGCGCCAGTTGAAGGCGGTCCTGCCCGCGGAAGCCAGCGTCTGGGTCACCGGCGGCGTCGGGCCCGGCGACATCAAATCCTGGCGCGAGGCGGGCGCGGCGGCCTTCGGCATCGGCGGCGAACTCTATCGCCCGGGCCAGTCCCCGGCCGAGACCCTGACCAAGGCCCGCGCCCTGGTCATGGCGGCGCGGAGCTGAGCGCCCACCGGCCCAGATTCAGCCGGGCATGTCCCCCGAACGCCCAGCGGTTGAGGACGAGACCGAAACCGATGCAGGCGATCAGCGTGATCAGCATCAGATGGATATAGTGCAGGGGCGTCCAGACGAAGGTGAAGACGGCATAGAGCGCCACCCCGAAGGCCACCGCCGCCGCCGCGGCCGGCGCCGCCACGCCCTCGAAGGCCAGGCCGAGAATGAAGGCGGACAGGATCGGCATCGAGAGAAGGCCGTTGAGCTGCTGCACCAGATTGATGATCGATGTCGCGCCCGAATAGACCGGAACCAGCGCCACCGAGGCGACCATGAACACCCCCGAGATGATGGCGTTCAGCCGGGCGACATTGGGTTTGGAGGTCAGAAATTTCTCGTGCAGGTCGCAGACATAGAGCGTCACCGACGAGTTGAGCAGCGAGATATAGCCGGTGAGCACGGCGGCGGCCATGAAGGCGGCGAAGGCGCCCGATAGCCAGGGCGGCATGACCGCGGCGACCACCTTGCCATAGGTCGCATCGCCCGCGAGGCCGAAGAGCTTGTAGCCCGCCACGCCGGGCAGGACGACGATG
>JAKBBV010000078.1 GCA_021808285.1 Pseudomonadota bacterium
GCCATCCCGCCCGGAGTCCTCTCCGGAGTCCTCTCCGGAGTCCTCCCCGGAATCCTCCCCGGAATCCTCCCCGGAGTCCTCCCCGGAGTCCCGCGGGAGTCTGGGCGAAGCTGTCGCCGACGCCGGACCTGGCTCCGGCGCCGAGGCTGATTCTGACGGCCCTTGTGGTGACCGTGACGGTCGCCGTCCTGCTGGCTTACAAGACCCCCGTGGTCCGCGATTTTGGCGACACCGACGATGCTTTGCGTCTGGTGATGGTGCGGGACCTCCTGGCGGGTCAGGGCTGGTTTCACCCCCTGGTGACGCGACTGGATCCGCCTCACGGGCTCTATACGCACTGGTCCCGGTTGCTGGACGGCGGGCTCGCGGGATCGATAGCCCTGGCGCGGCTCGTTCTGCCTCCCGCCGCGGCGGAGCTGGCGGTGCGGGTGCTGTGGCCGCTGGCATGGATCTACCCCGCCGTGTTGTCGTGCCTGATCCTCGCCCGACGCCTGGCCGGGTCCGCCGCCGTCGCCGTGACCGCGATCCTGCTTGTCGCCAACCTCATTCTCTACCAGCAGTTCAGGCCCGGCCGCATCGATCATCATGACGTTCAGATCGTCATGGCCCTGGTCGCCACAGCCGGAGCGGTAGGGGTGAGGGACGCCCGGCGCGGCGCCGTGATCGCTGGCGTGGCGACGGCCCTGGGCCTTGCGGTGGGGCTGGAGGCGGCGGCCTTCGAGGCCCTGGTGGGCGCCAGCTTCATGGTCCGACTGCTGCGCGACAGAGGCGAGGCGGCGGCGGCCCTCGCCTATGGTCTCAGTCTGGCCTTGACCGCCCTGGCGGCCTTCGTCGCCCAGACCCCACCCTGGCGCTGGGGTCTGGCCGCGTGCGACTCCCTGGCCGTGAATGGACTGGCGGCGGTGGCTCTGGCCGGACTCGGTCTGGCGCTGGTCGCCTGGCGCGCTCCGGTTCTCTCGGGGCGACAGCGGGTCATGGCGCTGGCGGCCGTCGGCCCGGTCGCGATGGTCGCCGCCCTGGCGTTCGATCCCTCCTGTGTGCACGGGCCCTTCGCCGGCGTCGATCCCGCCGTGCGGCGCCTGTGGCTGGATCGGGTGCTGGAGGTGCAGCCCATCGGTCTCGTGCTGCGGCTGTCTCGCCTGAACGGGGTGTCAGCTCTCGTCTTCCTGGCGGAGACGGCCGTCGCCGCCGCCTGCCTCATCGGTCGTCTCGCCACGGCCTCGGCGCGCCCTGCGGGCGAACTCGCCGGCGAACCGGGAACGGCTCGTCGGCCTTATGTCGAAGTGATCAGCTCCAGGCCCGCCCTGGGCCTCGTCCTCGGCCTCGCCCTGGCCGCCGCGATCATGGGCCTGGAGGTGTGGCGGATGACGGCCTACGCCTTCTGGTTCGGAGCCCCGCTGCTGGGGGCGGGTCTCGCCTCGGTGGGGGCGAAGGACGGCGATGTCTGGGCCAGCCGGAAACTGCCGGCGGCGGCTCTCGGCGCCTTGCTCTCGCCGAGCCTCATCAGCCTCCTGGCGGTCAGGATTCTGGCCTGGATCGTCCCGGTCTCCCCCGCGACCGAAATCGATCCGGCCGTCAGAGGGCCCTGCTTCGCCCCCCAATCCTATGCGCGCCTCGCGCGTCTGCCGCCGGGAACAGTCCTGGCCGAGCCTGACCTCGGTCCCTTCGTCTTGCTGTTCACGCGCGATTCCGCCTTGAGCGCGCCCTATCATCGGATCGGCGGCGCCATCGTGCGCGCCCATGAGGCCCTGGACGGTCCGCCGGGGGAGGACGAGGCTCGGACCCGCGCCTTGGGAGCGAGCTATGTGGTCTCGTGCCGGGGACTTCCCGCCATGGGCCGGCGGCCCGGTCTCGACGCCCGCCTGCGCGCGGGCGTGGTTCCCTCCTGGCTGACGCCGCTGTCCTCGCCGGGGGAGAGCCTCCAGATCTACGCCGTCCGCGGGTCCGGTCCGCCCGGACTCAGTGATGCGACAAGGCGAGCACCTGGATGATCGCGGATCCTATGAGGACAATGAACAGCGGCGGCAGGATGAACACGATCAGCGGAACGGTCAGGGTGGCCGGCAATCGGGCGGCCTTTTCCTCGGCTTTCATCATCCGTTCATTGCGAAACTCATCCGCGAGCACGCGCATGGAATGGGCGAGGGGCGTCCCGTAGCGCTCACTCTGGGACAGGGTGTTCACAAAGCTGCGGATGGACGCCATGTCCGTCCGTTTCGCGAGATTGGCCAGAGCGTCCCGGCGGTTGGGCAGAAAGCCAAGTTCGATGGCGGTAAGGCCCAGTTCGTCGGCAAGTTCGGGGCTGTTGGGGGCCATCTCCCGGGACACGCGGGTGAAGGCCGCGTCCAGCCCAAGCCCGGCCTCGGCGCAGATCACGAACAGGTCGAGGGCGTCGGGCAACTGGCGCTGGAGCTTCTGCTGCCGGTTCTTCGCGGCGTTGTCCACATACATGCTCGGGACATAGGCTCCCGCGATCGCGCCGGCCAAGGCGGCCCCGATGTGCTCAAGGTCCGTCAGGTGGCGGCTCAACAACGGCGCGACGATATAGGTGACGATGGCGAGCAGAGGCGGCGTGGCGAGCCGAAAGCCGAGAAACACCGTGATCGAGTCGGGCGAGCGCCACCCCGCCCGGGCCAGACGCTCCGACGCCTTGCGCACCTCTTCGCCCCGGGTGAGGCGAAGTCGCTCCAGCAGACCACGCACCAGGGTCACGGGCTTTTCGCCGACCGCGCGGCGTCGCGGCTGGCTCAGAAGCCGGTCGCGTAATTCCTGTCTCCGCTTGGCGTGGGCGCGAGCCCGGACATTGACATATTCTCCCGGGGTGAAGGCGCGATAGAGCACCACGAGGGCGACGAAATTCGCCGCGGCGGCGGCGATCTCCACCAGGAGGCGAACCGAGCCGGCGGAAGCCAGAAGCGCCCCGGGATTCATATCTCGAAGCTCACCATCTGGGACATGACGAAGATGCCGATCGCCATCCAGACCGTGGCGACGACGAGGAAGATATGGCCTAGCGGGGCCGTGAACAGGACCATGATGTATTTCGGGGCCACGACGAACAGCAGGGCCGCCATGGCGAAAGGCAGGGAGCCGATGATCGCGGCCGTGGCCATGGCCTCCGAGGACATGGCCTTGACCTTCAGCTTCATCTGGTCGCGCATGCGCACCATGGTATCGAGATTCTGCAGCGTCTCGGCGAGGTTGCCCCCGGTCTCGCGCTGAATCGCCATGGTGATGACCAGGAAGTTGAACTCCGCCAACTCCAGTCGCTTGGCGACGCTCCACATGGCCTCTTCCAGACTCTGACCCAGGCGCACCTGGTCGGCCACCCGACGGAAGTCCTCGCCGATGGGATTGGGCGCCTCGCGAGCGACGACGCCGATGCATTCGGAGACGGGAAGGCCGGCCTTGAGCCCACGCACCATCAGGCCCAGTGAGTCGGGAAACAGCTTCGAAAACCGCTTGCGGCGCGTGGCGATACGGTTGCCGATGAAGAGGTGCGGCAGGGCCAGCCCGGCGAACAGCCCGCCTAGCAGGGCCAGCGCCACCGGGGCCTTGAGCAGGAGCGCCGCCAGCGCCACGAGCAGCGCGGCGCCCGCCGAGAGGGCGAGGTAGCCGCCGAGCGTCAGGCCAAGGCCGCTGGCAAGGAGGCGCTGGCGGATGGCTTCAGGGCGGGGGAGCACGCGCGAGGCGAGGACGTCGAACCTTCTGGGGGTTCCGCGACGGAGCTGAAGACCGGTCGCCGGAGCCTCGGTTGTCCGTCGGGCGGCGATGCGCCTCACGCGGGACGACAGGCGTCTGCTTCCCGCCGTGGCCGCCAGAAGGCCCGCGACGCCGGCGCCAAAGAGGAGCGCGGCGGCCAGCAGGACGACGACGGGCGCCATCATCCCATGGCCTCGATGAGCAGGCGCTCGAGCCCGTAATACTCCGCCTTGGGCATGAAATTCGGCCGGAGACCCGAGGACTCGAAGGCGCCTCTCAGCATTCCGTCCGAGCCCTGACCCTCGAACTTGTAGGCGAACAGTTCCTGGGTGGTGATGACATCGCCTTCGGTGCCGACGATCTCCGTGATGCTGGTGATGCGGCGCATGCCGTCGCGCATGCGGCTGATCTGAATGATCATATGGACCGCCGCAGCGATCTGGGTGCGAACGGCCCGGCTCGGCAGATTGATCCCGGACATGCCCACCATGTTCTCAAGCCGCATCAGGGCCTCCCGCGGGCGGTTCGCATGGATCGTCCCCAGGGATCCGTCGTGGCCGGTATTCATGGCCTGAAGCATGTCGATCGCCTCGGCCCCGCGGATTTCGCCCAGAATGATGCGGTCGGGACGCATGCGCAGCGCGTTCTTGACCAGATCCCGCATCGAGATCTCGCCCTTGCCTTCCAGGTTGGGCGGCCGGGTCTCGAGCCGCACCACATGCGGCTGTTGCAGTTGAAGCTCCGCCGCGTCCTCGATCGTCACGACCCGTTCCTCCGGGTCGATCATCTGGGACAGGGCGTTCAGAAGCGTGGTCTTGCCCGATCCCGTCCCTCCGGAGATCAGGATATTGAGGCGCGCTCGCGAGGCGATCTTGAGCACCGTCGCCATGGCCGAGGACAGATTGCCCTGACGCGCCATCCGATCCAGATCGATCGACTTCTTGGAGAACTTCCGGATCGAGATGCTCGGTCCGTCGATGGCGAGCGGCGGAATGATGATGTTGACCCGACTGCCGTCGAGCAGGCGGGCGTCGCAGATGGGCGAAGACTCATCCACCCGCCGGCCGACGAGGCTGACGATGCGGGTGGCCACGGCCATGACATGGGCGTTGTCGCGGAAGGCGGCGCCCGTGAGCTCCAGCTTTCCCTTGCGCTCGACATAGATCTGCTTGGGACCGTTGACCATGATGTCGGTCACGGACTCGTCGCCGATCAGCGGGTCCAGCGGGCCCAGGCCCAACATATCGTTGAGCATGAGCGTGACCAGGTCGCGTTGCTCCCGCAGGTTGAGCGACAGCTTCTCTTCGATCACGACCTCCGCCACGACGCCGGAGAGCTGGGCGGCGAGTTCGGCGCGACTGAGGCGGCTGGCCACCTCGCTGTCGATCCGCTCGATCACCTTGGGATAGACCTGAACCACGACCTGTTCGGCGC
Source organism: Pseudomonadota bacterium (assembly GCA_021808285.1). GTDB lineage: Bacteria > Pseudomonadota > Alphaproteobacteria > Caulobacterales > Caulobacteraceae > Acaudatibacter. The sequence continues at coordinate 5,137 of JAKBBV010000078.1, forward strand.
GCGAGGGGACCGGCGGCGCCGAGGCGGTCCTTTCGCCGACCTGGAAGGGTTGAGCCTGGGTCGGCGGGGTCGGCAGGACAAACAGGCGCAGATTGACGAAATGGGTGATGAGGTCGCGCTGCTGCTGCTCGTCCAGGACGGCCAGCAGCTCGGGTTCGTTAGCCGCCAGCGTCTCGGCGATCCGTCGGGCCAGTTCGCCGCGGGTCTGCGGCGCCGAAGGTCCGGGCGCAGTCGCCGCCTCCACGGCCGGGGCCAGGCGGCGCGTGGCCTCGGAAAAGATGTCCCTGGCGCCTGTGGCGGGCGTGGACGGAGGCTCGGCCGTGCCCGGACCCGCCGCGTTGGGCGGGGGTGAAGGCGTCGAGGCCGCCGGCGCCTGACGGCGGGCCGCCAGGGCCTGCACGCGCTTCTGGAGAGGCCCGGCGGCGGCGCCTTCGGAGACGCTCATCGCCCGATGACCCTTCTCAGCCAGGATCCCTGATCCGGTTTCGCGGCGTCGGCGCCCGCGATCGCATCGGCCAGCGCCTTGAGCGCCGTCTGCGTCGGACCCGGCCTTGCGGTCTCAATCAGGGGCTTCGCGGTTTCCGCCGTCGCCGTCGCCGCCGCCTTGTCGAACCGGATCACGTGATCGATCTTCCGCCCGACGGCCCGTTCGAAATCCGCCTGACTGACCTCGCCGCCCTGGCCCCCGACCCGGTTGGCCACCAGCATGAGGCGACCATCGGCGCGCAAGTCCCGGGTCAGTGAGGCCAGGCGATGGCTGTCTCGCATCCCCGCCAGGCTGAGGTCGGTGACGATGACGACCGTGTCAGCGCCCGCGAGAGCCTTGCGCCCCAGCGACCCCAGGGCGCGGGGCGTGTCGATGAGGACGAATTCCGCAGACTGGGACAGGACTTCCAGGAGCGCCGACAGACCCTCGGGCTGGGCCGCCACGTCGTCCTCCAGGCGCTCTTCCGCGCCGAGAATGCGCAGGTTTTCGGCGGCCCGTCCGGAGGCGGCGTCGATCAGTAGGCTGTCGACGCGGTCAGGGTTGGTGAGGATTTCCCTGAGGCCGCGACCGGGCTCAAGGTCGAGGCTGAGCGCGGCGCCGCCAAATTGCAGATCGAGGTCGAGGACCACGGTCCGGCGCTTCCGCGCCGCCAGGCTCCAGCCCACCGAAACCGCCAGCGAGGTTGCACCCACTCCGCCGCGGGCGCCGATGAAGGCGATGACGCGGCACGCCGCCGCGCCGACGGTCGGGCTGGGTGGCGCTTCGATGCGGGACTGGAGCGCGCTGACCAGGGCGTTGAGAACGACCTCGGCGGTGATCGGCTTGACGAGGTAATCGCGCGCGCCCGCTTCGATGAGGGCGCGGTAGAGTCGCACGTCGTTGACCGTTCCGATCGCCACGATCGCGGAAGCCCCAAGGGTCGCCCGGATGAGCGCCCGCAGGTCCAGCAAAGGGTCCGCGCTATCGCTGAGGTCGACGACGAGCACAGAGGGAGGTGGTCCGCCCTGAACCAGGCTAAGCGCGGCGGCGGCGCCGCCTTCCCCGATCTGAGCGCCGGAGAGACCGATCTGACGCGTCAGGGCCCCCAGCAGCCGCCGGGTCTCTTCATCACCGGCAACCCCGATCAGTTGAGGTCCCGGGGCGCCGCTCATGGGATGCGCCTGATCATGCCGCCTGCGCCATCATGGTCCGCCTGATGCTCCCATACCCGCACCCGCGCCCGCGCCGGCTGCGCCCATGCCTCCGCCGGTCCCGGGGGGGGCGCCCACCGCACCGCGCGCAACCCCCGCCCCGCCAGTCCTGTAGGCGGTCACCGGGCGAGTGGCGGCATCGCCCTTCTGGGGCGCCAGGTCCTGTCCCTGGGCCAGATCGCGCGGATTGGCGACCTGGGCCGCGAGATTGGACTGATCCGCGCAGCCGAAGTTATGCGAGGTGAGGTTGTTGAAATCCGGGGCGGGGGGCTGGGACCAGTCGGGGCAGTCGGGCGCGATGGCGAGGTATCGCTGGACGACGATCCGCACGACATCTCCGACGACGGCGTCATTCTCCACCGGGTTGGCGTGTAATCCGACCTGATCGAGTCCGAGGGTGAGGCGTTCGCCGCGCTGAGCCTCGAAGGCGCCGCGCCCATATTCCACCAGGACGTCGTCCGCCGGCCCCGCCCTGTTGGCGGCCAGAAAACCGTAGACCTTGGTCATCTGCACGTCATCCGCGGTGATCGCGCCGGGGACAAAGTCCACATCGTGGGCGAGTTGCGTGCGCGAGATGCGGATCGGATTGGGCGTGACCGAGGCGAGGTCCAGGGAAGGCGAAGGGCCGCTGGCCGCACAGCCGACGGTCAGAACGCCGAGAGCCGAGACGCTCAGGAGCCGCGCGAGGGGACCAAGGCGCCGTCGCGGAATGTGGGGGCGGGGGGTCATTCGAGTTCAAATCCCGAAGGTCCGACAAGGGCGCGGCCCGAGAGGGTCAGAGGGGCATGCCCCGCCCGGGCGTGAGGCGTGTAGGCCGCCTCCCCATAGAGCAGGCGAGCCGCATCCGTGGGAGGGACATAGCCGTCTGTGGGCATGGCCAGGCGGCCGTTGCTGGGCTTGACCACATAGGGCGTGACGATGATGACGAGCTCGGTTTCAGCGTGTTCAAAGCTGTCGGATCGGAACAGGGCTCCCAGAACCGGCAGAGAGCCAAGCCCTGGGAAGCGATTGATGCTCTGAGTATAGTCATTCTGGAGCAGGCCGGCGATCGCCAGGCTTTGACCGCTGGCCAGGTCGACGGTGGTCTGGGCCCGGCGGTCCGTGAGGGCCGGAACCGTCACGCCGTTGACGTTGATCGCCCCCTGGGTGGTGAGCTCGCTCACCTCCGGCTCGACCTTGAGATTGATCCGCCCTCCGCTCACGATCGTGGCGACGAAGGTCAGGCTCACGCCGTAATCCTTATAGTCGATGGTCGTCACGCCAAGCGCCTGAGGCACCGGGATGGGATATTGACCTCCCGCGAGGAAGTTGGCCGGCGCCCCGGAGATGGCCGTGAGGTTGGGTTCGGCCAGGACGGTGACCAGGTTCTCCGTCTCCAGGGCGTCGATCAGGAGGTTGAGGTCCACGACGCTGGAGTTGAACGCCAGAAGCAGG
>JAKBBV010000027.1 GCA_021808285.1 Pseudomonadota bacterium
GCCAGCATCAGCCGCTGAACCGGCAGGCCGAGCGATACGCCCGCGAAGGCGTACCGATCAGCCTCTCCACCGCGGCCGACGCCGTGGGCGCGGCCTGCGCGGTTTTAGACCCGCTCCTGCGACTGGTGGAATCCCATGTGATGGCTGCGGAACGCCTGCATGGCGACGATACGACCGTGCCTGTTCTGGCGCTGGGCAAGTGCGACGTCGGGCGATGTTGGACCTATGTGCGCGACGACCGGCCCTTCGGCGGCGCCGATCCGCCGGCGGCGATGTTCTACTACTCCCGCGACCGCAAGGGCGAGCATCCGCAGGCGCATCTGGCCAGCTACAGCGGCATCCTCCAGGCCGACGCCTTCGGCGGATATGGCAAGCTCTACGAACCAGGTCGACAGCCGGGGCCCATCCTGGAAGCCGCCTGCTGGGTTCACGCGCGACGCCCCTTCTTCGCCATGGCTGATCTGGAAGAGAACGCCCGGCGCAAGGCCGCCGGCAAGAGGGAGATCGTCGTCTCGCCCATAGCCATGGAGATCCTCCGCCGGATCGACGCCCTGTTCGAGACCGAACGGTCTCTGAATGGCCAGAGCGCCGAAGCGCGCAAGGCCGTCCGCCAGGTGCTGAGCGCACCGTTGGTCGCGGACCTGCGCGCCTACATGATCGAACAGCGCGCCAAACTCTCCCGCGGCCATGATCTGGCGAAGGCCATGGACTACATGCTCAAGCGCTGGGAGGGCTTCACCCGATTCCTCGACGACGGCCGGGTCTGTCTCTCGAACAACGCCGCCGAACGGGCACTGCGCGGCATAGCCCTTGGCCGAAAGTCCTGGCTGTTCTGTGGCTCGGATCGGGGCGGTGACCGCGCCGCCGCCATGTATAGCCTGATCGTCACCGCCAAGATGAACGATGTCGATCCCCAGGCTTGGCTGGCCGACCTCCTGGCGCGCATAGCCACACATCCGGCCCACCGGCTCGATGAGTTGCTCCCCTGGAACTGGAAGGCGCAGGCTGACAAAATCGCGGCATGAAGCTAGCCAAGCCCAAGCCTGCCGCCGATAGCTTCAGTGAGATCGCCACCCTGCGCATCGAACTGAAAGACACCAACCCGGTGATCTGGCGCCAGGTCGAGGCGCCAACCTCGATTACGCTCAAGGTCCTGCATGACATCATCCAGCAGACGGTCGGCTGGTTCGACTATCACCTATGGGAGTTCACCATCGGCAAGCAGAGCTACGGCCTGCCACTGGAGGAAGACTGGGGAACCGCGCCACGCAAGGAGGCCGCCAAGGTCCGGCTGCGTGACGTCCTCCAACCCAAGAAGACCGTAATCGACTACGTCTACGACTTCGGCGACAACTGGGAGCATCGGATCATCGTCACAGACATCCGTCCCGGCGATCCTGACGTCTCCTATCCGCGCTATATCGACGGCGAAGGGAACGGGCCGCCTGAGGACTGTGGCGGCGTCCCCGGCTTCTATGACATGCTCGAAGCCCGAAGCGACCCTGACCATCCTAGCCACGCCGACGCCATCAAATGGCTGGATGACTACGACCCCAGCACTATCGACGAAGAGCCCATCAAATATGCCCTCCTACGAATGGCCAGACGTCGTAACCCCGCCAAGGCCCTCATCAACAAGAATGCCTAGCCAGACCAAGGGCGCGCGCGGCCTTCACCGGATGGATACACAAAAAGCGCCCGTCCGGATTTCGACCTTGGCCCATGACCGGTCGCGATACCTCGGTGAGGCCTTCGCCTGCCGGGTGGAGTTCAACTTCTCCCGGGTCCAACCACCGCGAACAGGACCTGGGATCGCGGCGCGACCTGATCCGACAAAGCCAAGACATGCATGAGACCGACACGCCGAGGAAAAGGGCGCAGAGACGCCCGGATCAATTCTCGCGGTCATTCTGAGGAGGCTATCCTCTTCGCGCCTGTCGTGCGAGTTCGTGAAGATGATCGAACTGGGCGTCCTGGCCGATGACATCACCGGCGGCATGATGATCGCGAGCCTCCTGGAGGGTGAGGGCGTCCGTTGCCCGCTGTTCCTGACGCATGACGCAGTGGCGCAAGCCCCACCCGGGATCGAGGCATTGGTCTTGGCGCGAAAAATCCGTCTGGCGCCGGCTGACGTAGCCCGGGACGAAGCCCGCCGCGCTGCAAATGTCTTTCAGCGCCTCGGCGTTCGCCGAATCTATTCAAAATACAGCGCCCTCTTCGATAGCCGCCGAGATGGCAATATCGGTCCGATCGCCGAAGTCTTGCTGGATGAGCTGGGAGCGCCGGCGACGGTGTTCTGTGCGGCCTATCTGGAGCGCGATGTCACCGTCTATCAAGGGCGCCTGTTCTTGGGTTCGACGCCTCTGGCGGAGTCGTTCAAGCGGTACGATCCGGTCACCCCCGCCTGGAGCTCAAACCTCGTGGAGGTCTTGCAGGCCCAGACCGAGAGGAAGGTCGGGCTGATCACGCGCCGAACCCTCAGGGACGAAGTCGCCCTGCGCGCGCGCCTGGACGGCGCCCGGGGCCCCTTCCACATCGTCGACGCGGTCGATGAAGACGATCTCGCCCGGGTTGCCCGTTTGGCTATCGACCTGCCGCTGGTCACCGGCGGCGACAGTCTGGCGCCCGCGATGGCTCGGGCCTGGCGTCGCGTAGCCCCCCTGCCCGGTCGACGCCTGCTGCCGCCCTCTCCCGGATCAACCGCAGTCCTGGCGGGCAGCTGCGCGCCTCAAACCCTGGCGCAAATCGAGGCTTTCAGCGCAAGATGGCCCGTGCGTCGGGTAGATCTGGCCGTCGAGGGGGCCCAGCCGGATCTGGCCCGCCAGCTGATCGAATGGTCGAGGAAGCCCCTGGCGCAGGGGCCGGTGTGTATTGCGACGTCGGCCAGCCCTGACGCTGTCGCAGGGGCACAGGCGCGGTTCGGCGTCGCGGGCGCGACGGCGAGAGCAGATGGGCTTATGGGGGAGATTGCGAGCGGACTGTTCGACATCGGCGTCCGAAAATTCGTCATAGCCGGAGGCGAAACATCGGGAGCTGTGCTCGGCGCCCTGGGAGTGGCCCACCTTGAGGTATCGTCCTATGACGAGCTCTATGGCGGCTATTGTCACCAGCCAGGCGAGACTCCGCTGTCTTTCGTCGTCAAGGCGGGCAGTATCGGCGACGGCGACTTCCTCCACCTCGCTCTGACGCGTCTGGAAGAGGCGGACCGTTCCGGAATCGAGACGGAGGCGTCATGAGCGAGGTGGAAGAGACACAACTTCGGCGTGACCTCGTCGATCACTACCGAAAGGTCGAGGCTCTGAAGCTCAATGAGCTCTCCTCGGGAAATCTCAGCTGCCGTTACGGCAATGGAATGCTGATTTCGCCTACAGGCGCCTCCGCTGAGACGATCAGCGAAGACTCCGTGGTCTTCGTCAGCGGCGATGGGGTCTGGGACGCGGGACAGACGCCGTCGAGTGAGTGGCGGATGCACGCGTCCATCTATGCCGAGCATCCCGCCGCCGGTGCGGTCGTCCATACCCATTCGGACTATTGCGTCGCCGTCTCCTGCCACAACCAGCCCCTACCCGGATTCCACTACCTGATCGGACTGTTTGGAGGACCGGATGTCCCCTGCGTCCCCTACTCCACCTTCGGCGGCGAAGCCCTGGCGCGCGATGCGGCCGCAGCCCTGCGCGAGCGGACCGCATGTCTACTTGGCAATCACGGCATGATCTGCAGAGCGAAGACCCTCAGGGCGGCCGTCGGGCTGGCCCAGCGCCTCGAAATCATGTGCCGGCAATATGTCCTGTCGCGCCAACTCGGTGAGCCGTCACACCTGACTGAACCGCAGTGGCGCGAGTTCTTCGAGCAGATGAAGGCCCAACGCTATGGGGCCGTGCGATAAGGAGACGGACGCGAGATGGAGCGGCGCGCGTTCAGTTCGCGTCGTCGGCCCTGGGGCTCCCCCTTAGGCCCTTTTGGAAACTGATCGACTGGGTCTCCAAATGGGCCAAACCTTCATAGAAGCCCCGAGCCGCCGAATTGTCGGCCCGAACCAGGAGGTTCAACTTCCAGACCCCGCGTCTCACAAGCGCAGGCTCCTGTAGAGGACGTAGCCTGCGACGATAAAGATCAGGGCGGCGAATACGCGGTTCAGCGCCCCCCGGGCCGCCGCAAGGCGATGAGCAAGCGCGGCCCCCCCCATGCCGCCAGCCACACCCCCCGCGATAAAGACCAGGGCCACGCCCCAGTCGACCATGCCTCCTAGCGCGTAATTGACGGCCGTGGTCACGCCGAAAGCCGCCACTGAGACCAGCGAGGTTCCGACGGCATTGAGGATCGGCATATCGGTCGCCGCCATCAGGGCCGGAACGATGAGAAAGCCGCCGCCAATCCCGAAAAACCCCGAAAGGGCTCCCGTGGCGGCGCCAGCCACGCCCAGCTTGACGATCTGGATGGCATGCAATTGCGGCTTATGATTGCCGCCCTCGGGTCTGGGCCGCAGCATCAGGCCTCCGACGACAACCATGAGCCCGGCGAAGAGCGCCAGGAGCTTCTGACCGTCGAAAGCCTTGCCGAGGGTCGAGCCCAAAGCAGCGCCAACGACACCCGTGGCCGCGAAAACGAGGGCGGATGACCAGATCACGCTGCCTCTGCGGGCGTGAGGAACGAGATTGACCCCGGCGTTAAGGGCTACGGCGGCGGCACTGGTGCCGATGGCGAGGTGCGGGTCGCGCAGTCCCACCACATAGACCATGAGAGGCACGGCGAGGATGGAACCCCCTCCCCCCACAAGACCCAGCGAAAACCCCACCAGCCCGCCGCAAACCAGGCCGAGCGCATCCTGAATCAGGCTGAGCGCCATGATGCGTCTCCCCCCTTAGAGCGCGTCTAAGGGCAGGACGAGCCGATATCGGCCGTCCTCGCCGGCCGGAGGCAACCTCCCCCCGCGAATGTTGACCTGAAGAGAGGGAAGGATCAGGCGCGGCACATCCAGGGTTCGATCCCGCTCAGTGCGCAGCGTCACAAAGGCCTCTTCGTCCACTCCATCGTGAATGTGAATGTTGCCGGCCCGCTGATCCGCGACCGTGGTGGTCCACTCGAAAACCTCCCGGAGCGCGCACTTATAGTCATGGCAGAGATGCAGACGCGCCGCTGGCGGCAAGGCCAGAAGGCGGCGGATCGACCGGTAGAGCCGCCGAGCGTCACCGCCTGGAAAGTCCGCCCGCGCCGTCCCGCAATCGGGCATGAAGAGTGTGTCGCCGACAAAGACCTGAGAGCCGACGAGGTAGGCGAGGTCCGCTGGGGTATGACCTGGCACATGCAGCGCCAAGGCGCGGAGCCGACCGATGTCGAACTCTTCACCGTCCTCCAGGAGCACGTCGAACTGAGAGCCATTCCTTGGAAAGCTCGGCCCGTAGCCGAACAACGGGGCGAACGTCTCCTGCACCGTGTCGACCCGCCGACCTATGGCGATTGTCCCGCCGCACACACCCTGAAGGTAACCCGCAGCCGAAAGATGGTCCGCATGAACATGGGTTTCGAGGATCCAGGTGAGTTTCAGGTCGCGCGAACGGAGTTCAGCGAGAATACGGTCGGCGGAGTGCGTGTCCGTGCGCCCTGAGAACAGGTCGAAGCCCAGAACTGGGTCTATGACGGCACAGGCGCCGCTTGGCGGATCGATGACGATATGACTGGCGGTGAAGGTCGGCTCATCGAAGACGGTCACCACCTCCGCCTGTGGGCCGGGTCGGGACGCGAGTTCTATCGCGGCGTCAAGCACCCGGTCCGGCCCTGCCGTCTCTGCGCCGGTCATGCGCTGAGAGCCTCCTCGAGAAAGCCCACAAGACCCTTCCAGGCCCGATTCGCAGACACAGCATTGTAGGCCACGCCCAGAGCGGGATTGTTGGCGCCCTCCATCATGAAGCCGTGCAGGGTGTCGCCAAAGGCTTCAAGCCGCCAGTCCGCGCCAAGTCGCGTAAACTCCGCCGCGAAGCCCAGCACCGCCTCAGGCGGCGCCATGGGGTCATTCCAACCATGAAATGCGACCACCTTCGGGCTCACCGGCCCCTCGGGCAGACCCGGCGGGGTGAACAGACCGTGGAAGCTGGCCACCCCCCTTACGGGCCCGTTCGCCCGGGCCAGGTCGAGCACGCATAAACCCCCGAAACAGAACCCGATCGCGGCCAGACGCCCCGCATCCACTTCCGGCTGGTCCGTCACGACCTCCACATTGCGCAGAATGGAGCGCCTGAGACGCGCCCGATCATTGAGCAGCGGGGTCATTAGCGCCTGGCAGGACTCGACCGAGTCTCCGCGCACGCCCTTGCCGTAGAGGTCGGCGGAAAACGCGTTCCAGCCCAGACCTAAGACGCGATCGGCCATCGCATCGACCCCGGCCGAGCGACCGTCCCAGGCGTGGAACACGAGGACTGTCGGACGCGCGGGACCTTGGTGCGCCACGAGGCGGCCCTGGTGGACCTGCCCCTCGATCTCGAACTCGACGTCGCGAACGGTGGTCATGGAAAGTCTCCTCACTCGCCGCCTAGCCTCAGTCGCGGCTGCCCTCGCCCTCCTCTAGCGCCCCCCGGCCGATCGCCTCAAGCCGGGCGCGACGCGATCCGCGTCGGACGCGGCTTCAGCTCGCCACCGCAGTTGGGACAAGCGCCCTTAAGGGACTCTACGGCGCAGGCCTCGCAGAATGTGCACTCATAGCTACAAATGAACGCCCGTCGGCTGCCCTCGGGGAGCGGCGCCGAACAGCGCTCACAGGCGGGTCTCATCTCCAGCATCTCAACCGCGATCAGGGAGAAAAACGACGACTGGCGGCGAACCCCCTGGGAGCGGCGCGTCCTGCGGCGCCCCGCCGACCCATCCACTCCCGCCAGTCGGGCCACATGCGCGTGCGGCCACCGCTGTCGATCCAGGCGGCGCCCTCCTGGGCTGCGAAGGTCATGGCGTCACGCAGGCCCCCCTCACGATAGGACTGAAGTTTCACGCCCTTTCCGCGACCCATCTCCGGAAGTTCGGACAGGGGAAAGATCAGGATCTTTCCATTGTCGCCGATCACCGCGAGATGGTCCCCCTTCGCCTCCAGGCAGACCGCAGCCGAACCGCCAGAGAGATTGAGGACCTGCTTTCCCGATCGCTTGACCGCAATGGCGTCGTCTTCCAGGAATACAAAGCCGTAACCGGCGGCGGAGGCGGCGATGCGTCTGGCCCCGGGGCGATGGGGGAAGACGCTCAGGATACGCTCCTGCTCTCCTAACTCGACCATCAGACGCAGGGGTTCGCCCTGGCCGCGGGCCGAAGGCAGTTTGTCGCAGGTCAAGGTGAACACCCGGCCATCGGTCGCGAACAGCATCAGCCGGTCTGTGGTCTCCGCCGGAACGGCGAACGCGAGGCGGTCGCCTTCCTTGAACGACAGCGATGCCGGATCCTCCAACCGCCCCTTGGCGGCGCGGATCCAGCCGCGCTCCGACACGATCACGGTAATCGGCTCGCGTATGATGCGAGCTTCGACGGTCTGTGCGAGGTCGATATCGGGCGCCTCGGCGAACTGCGAACGCCGGGCGCCAAGCTCGGCCCTGGAACACAGGCTCTTTCGCGCCTCAGCCAGCGCCTCCGACACCTTGAGCCATTGCTTCTCCGGTGTCGCCACCATGGCGGCGAGATCGTCCCGTTCCCTCACGAGTTGGGCGTGCTCCTGGCGGATCTGGGCTTCCTCAAGCTTGGCGAGCTGCCGCAGCCGGGTGTCGAGCACCGCGTCAGCCTGGATCTCGGAAAGGCCAAAGCGCGACATCAACGCGGGTTTGGGCTCATCCTCGTAGCGAACGATGCGAATGACCTCGTCCAGATTGAGAAAGACGATCAGCAGGCCATCGAGCACATGCAGACGACGCTCGATTCGACCCAACCGGAACCTTGCACGCCGCACCACCACCTCGCGGCGGTGATCGAGATATGCCTGAAAGGCCGTCTTCAGGCCCATGACCTCGGGCGCGCCACGGGCGCTCAGCATATTCATATTGACCGGAAAACGGACCTCGAGGTCCGACAGCTTGAACAGGCTCTCCATCAGCACGTCGGGCTCAACGGTGCGCGATCGGGGCTCAAGAACCAGCCGCACGTCTTCAGCGGATTCATCGCGCACATCCGCGAGCAGGGGAGCTTTCTTCTCCTCAAGAAGCACGGCGAGGCGTTCCACCAGATCGGCCTTCTTCACTTGGTAGGGGATCTCGGTGACGATAATGCGCCAGACGCCCCGGCCGGTGTCCTCCCTCTCCCAGCGCGCCCGAAGCCGGACCCCTCCGCGTCCGGTTTCATAGGTCTCCGCCAGTGAGGCTTTTGACTCGACGATCACCCCTCCGGTGGGAAAATCCGGGCCCGGCACAATCGCCATCAGCTCCGCGGTCGACGCAGAGGGATCGCGGATCAGCATCTGGCAGGCGTCGATCAACTCACCCGCATTGTGCGGCGGAATGGACGTCGCCATGCCCACTGCGATACCCGAAGCGCCATTGGCCAGGAGATTGGGAAAACCTGCCGGGAGGACGACCGGCTCCTCATCCTCGCCATCATAGGTGGCGCGAAGATCGACGGCGTCCTCATCGATTCCGTCGAGCAGCAGACGCGCAGCTTCGGTCAGACGGCACTCGGTGTAGCGCATGGCCGCCGCGTTATCGCCGTCGATATTCCCAAAATTGCCCTGGCCGTCGATCAAGGGGTAGCGCTGTGCGAAGTCCTGGGCCAGGCGCACCAGGGCGTCATAGACCGCGACATCCCCGTGCGGATGGTACTTGCCGATCACATCGCCCACGACACGCGCCGATTTCTTTGCCGAGCCCTGGGGATCGAGGCGAAGCAAACGCATGGCATAGAGCAGCCGGCGATGAACCGGCTTCAAGCCATCGCGGACATCCGGCAAGGCACGCTGGGTGATGGTGGACAGCGCATAGGCGAGGTATCGCCGGGACAGCGCCTCGCTGAAGGGCTCGTTCAGGATCCGCCCGCCATCGTCTGGGTTGATCGGGCTCATATCGTTCATGAGGCAGCTTCAAACCGAGTCCGGGGACACTGTCCAGCCAATCCCGAGAGCCTTTTCCTCGCGCGCGCGAGAAACATTACAAAACAGATAGTTAAGCCCCGACCATGGCGACTGAAAATGACCAAAGTTTAACTGGTCAAGCTTCACGCCGCAGCATCTGGTGCACCTCGTTCGGATCAGGCTGTTCGTTCCGAAATCGAGTCATGCAGAGAGCCTTATGCCGGTGCGCCGCACTCTTGCCCTTACGTCCGTTCTGGCCCTCACCCTGAGCCTAGCCCAGGCGCCCCACGCTGCGGCCAAGCAGCCCCTTCCGCCGCCGACGCCCCTGCCCTCTGCCTATGCGGGATCGAGCAGTCAGAAGCTTCCGACAGAGGCGCTGGATCGCTGGTGGCTTCTGTTCAATGACCCCACCCTGAACGCGCTTGAGGCCGAGGCCTTCGAGACCTCCCCAGACATTCGGACCGCACAGGCCCGCATTCTGGAAGCCCGCGCGACCCGCGCGGCGCAACTCGCCCAGACCCTCCCTACAGGCGAACTTCAGGGGACCGCCAGTCGCCAGGCCGGTTATGTGCTCAACAACAACAGCAGCGACCTCAGCTCCATCGGCGGCGTCACTCAGACCTATGCATCGAACTTCAACATCTCCTGGGAATTGGACCTGTTCGGACGCCTAGCGGCCCAACGAAGAGTGGCGCGCGCCACAGACGCGGAAGCGCGATTCAACGTTGAGGGCGCCCGCGCCACCTTGGCGGCTGACGTCGCCGACGCCTATTTCCAGACCAGGGGTCTGCGGATCCGGCTCGACGACGCCCTGGCGACGGCGCGCATCGAGCGCGATCTCCTGGACATCGCGAGACGTAAGGCCCTGGCTGGCGCTGGGCCGGATGATGATCAGGACCGCGTCGGCGCGCAGGTCGCCCACGACGACGCCCAGGCGGCGGACCTTCAAGCCCAACTCGACGACCAAAGGCGGCTGCTGCTGATCCTGGTCGGACGCGATCTTCGCGATCTTGATCGTCTGCCGGATGCGCCGCCGCCACAGGTTCCCTTGCCGCCTCGCGCCCTGCCATCTGAATTGCTCGCGCGCCGGCCGGACATCCGGGAAGCCGAATATCGTCTTCGCGCGGAGCTCGGAACGGCCGCCCTGGCGCACAAGGCCATCTTCCCGACGATCACGTTGCTGCCAGCGCTGGGCGCCAACAGCACCACCTCCCCAGGCGTGTCCTACATTCCGCCCACCACGCTGGTCACCGCCGAACAGACCTTCAGCACGGGGTTCTGGACCCTCGGCGCAGGCATCAATGTGCCGGTGCTCGACATTCCCAAACTGCTCGATCAGGCCCATGCCGAGGACGCCCGAGCCCGACAGGTCGCCATCGCCTACCAGAAGACGGTTCGCACGGCGTTCGGCGAGGCGCAGAACGCCCTCGACGATCTTGCCGCGGGTGAGCGCGCGACGGATTTGCTGACCACCGGTGAGCAGCAAGCGCGGAAGGCCTACGAGGGCTCACGTCGACGCTATGCGGCGGGGCTGGATGATCTGACGACGACCCTCACCGCCGAGCAGTCCTGGCGCGATCTGCGATCAGCCCTGACGGCGGAGCGTGTCGACACGCTGCGCAAGGCCGTTCGCACCTATAAGGCGCTGGGTGGCGGGTGGTCCGCAACTGGCGAGGTGGGTTGAGATGTCCCTCGCCCTGGCCACACTGATCTTCGAATGGCGGCGCTACCTCGCGGCGGTGTTCGCCCTCGCCCTTTCCGGCATGTTGGTGCTGGTTATGCTCGGCCTCTTCACCGGGATCATCCACGCCGACTTGGCGACGACGGAGCGCTCCCGGGCTGACATCTTCGTTCTGCCGCCGAAAGTCGCGAGCATGGTGAATTCCGACGTCAGTCTCCCGGCGCGGATTCAGCCGCAGATTTTCATGAACCCTCACGTGGTCGAGGTGCGCAGCATAGAGGACAGTTTTGGCTCCTGGGCCACGGGCGCGAGCGGCAAGCAGGTGCAGAAGTTCGTGGATGTCTGGGCCGTGGACCCCATTCCGGGCGCAGTGACTCTGCCTCCGGACTATCCGGAGTCGACTCGCATCGCGCTGATGGAGCCAGGCGCCATCGCCATCGACCAGTCGGGCCTGAAGGGGCTCGGCGCAAAACTTGGCGACAAGGCGCTGGTCAATGGTCACACCGTCTTCGTCCGCGCCATCCTGCACGGCTACCAGACCCTTGAACAACCCACCGTCGTGGCCTCCCGAGACACGGTCAGGATCATCGCGCGACGGCCGAACACCACCGGCGACACCGGCCCGCTGATGGTCAAAATCGACAATCCGGCCCTGGCGAACCAGGTGGCGGCTGAGCTTAACGCCAGCTCGCACGGGGCCTTCAAGGCCTGGACGCGCCAGCAGTTCACCAAGGCCAATGAGAATGCGGTGATGGGCGAACAGATCATCGGCATCCTGCTGATCTTTCTGACCTTCATGGCCATGCTGATCGGCGTTGGCATCACCTCCCAGACCCTGCGCGGTGCGATCCTGTCGAACATCCGCGAATTCGCTTCCCTCAGAGCGCTTGGCATCTCCATGGCCTCGCTGCGCTGGATCGTTATGGAGCTGTCGTTCTGGGTCGGGGTCGCCGGCGTCGGAATGGCGCTTATCCTTACCTGGCTCACAACCTTGGCGGCGGGCGGCGCTGGATTGCCCCTGGTCATCCGCACGCAGCCCGCAGCTTTGCTGTGCGCCCTTTTGATGCTCATCGCCGTGCTGTCCGGGGCCATGGCCATGGGCGTCCTCAAGCGCAGCCAACCCGCGGACCTCCTCAGATGAGCCCTCCCCTTTCAATGGCGTTGTCGGCTCAGGGGCTGGTGAAGCGGTTCAAGACGGGCCGCAACACGGTTCAGGTGCTCAAGGGCGTCGATTTCACCGCCCGGCACGGCGAAGTGACCATGGTCATGGGGCCTTCCGGCTCAGGGAAATCCACATTGATCGCCGCGCTCTCCGGACTGATGAAGCCGGATGAGGGCAAGGTCAGCGCCCTGGGCGAGGACCTCTGGAGCCGCGCCAGCGGCAAGATCGATCGTTTCCGGCTGCAACACTGCGGCTTCATCTTCCAGGGGTTCAATCTCTTCCCGGCGCTCACCGCCGTCCAACAGGTCACCACGGTGCTCCGGCGTCAGGGTCTGTCCCGCCGCGAGGCCCAGGCAAAGGCCTGCGAAGCCTTGGAGGAGGTCGGCCTTGGACGGCGGATGCACCAGCGCCCGCACGAGCTGTCCGGCGGAGAGAAGCAACGCATCGCCATCGCTCGGGCTATCGCCAAACAGCCTTCGCTTCTATTCGCCGATGAGCCGACCTCGGCCCTGGACGGCGAGAACGGCCAGATCGTTATCCGTCTCCTGCGCCGGGCCGCCCTTGAGCACCATGCCGCCGTGATCTGCGTGACTCACGATCCGCGCCTCGAGGCCTTCGCCGACCGCATCATCCACATTGAGGACGGGCGCATCGAACCTGACGCCTGTCCCGCCGCCGGAGTCTCCTAAAGCCATGTCCAGCCTTCTTCGCCGTCCCATCGCCTGGCTCATCATCCTCGGGGCCATCGGCGCGGCCGGAGTCGCCCTGGGGGTCACCCAGATCAGCAAGACCACGCACAAGCCCATCGCCGCGCAAGTCATGACGCCCTATGCCGCCGTCGCCGAAGGTAAGGCGGACGTCGAAGGGGGCATTATCCAGGTGGCGTCGCGAACCGCCGGGGTGGTGCGGGAGGTGGATGTGCTCGAAGGCGATCACGTCGCCAAGGGGCAGGTCCTCGCCCGCCAGGAAGATGACGCGCCCCGTCTGGCCGTACAGACGGCGGAGGCCAACCTTGCCAATGCACAGGCTCTCCTCGGGACCACGCGGGTTCAGCTTGCCGCGGCCGAACGCGAGCATGCCCGCCTCAGCGGACTGGCCGGCGTCGTCTCCCGTCAGCAGATCGACCAGGCGGCGGATGCCGTCGCCAGCGCCAAGGCCAATCTGGACCAGGAGCAGGCAGCGGTTCAGGTTCAGGCCGCGCAATTGGGCGAGGCGCGCTATCGCCTTGAGGAGACCATCGTGCGGGCGCCAGTGGACGGTGTCATAGTCCGGCGCTACGCCAATCCCGGTACGGGGGCCTCGACCCTCAACGTCACGCCAATGTTCGACCTCGAGCCTGCCGGCCGGCGAATCGTCCGCGCCGAGGTGACGGAGACCGAGCTCCCGGCGGTGGCTATCGGCGAGCAAGTGCGCCTCTCGACCGAGACGGACCAGAGTCACGACTACCCGGGCAAGGTGCTCCGGCGGGCGGCGGTTTTTGGTGAGCGAAAGCTTCAGTCCGACGATCCGACGGAGCGGACGGACGATAAGGTCGTGGAGGTTGTCGTCAGCGCTGACTCCGCGCCATTCCTCGTCGGCCAGCGCGTTCTCGTGAAATTCCTCAAGTCGCCGGGATCCTGACTTGGCCCCTTACAGTCGGCCCGCAGCCTCCAGTCGTTCGATCAGCCTCGCACGGGCGGGGGGAAGAGGACGATGCAGGGCGGAGAAGACCACCTCCTGCAGAAAGTGCCCGGTGAGCGCGAGGCCGGCCCTGATATCCCCGGGGGCAAGACCGGCTTGCGCGGCCAGCAGGAACCCCGGCAGAGCCAGAAGACGGTCACGATAGGGCTCGCCGGCCGCCGAACTGACCGCGCGTCCTGTTCGCGGGCTCACATAGATCAACTCATCGGTCCCTCCCGTCGCCGCGCAACGGGTGAGATCCAAGCCAAAGCCAAGTTCCGCCAGGAGCCCCATCTCGAAGCGCACCAGGACCGCGGGCCAGACCTCAGGAGCGTCCAGTGCGCCCGAAAAGGCCTCGAAGGCCAGGAATATGCCTGGATGGGGCTCCCTTTCCGGCAGCGCGCCGACGATCAAGGCCGCCGCCGCCGCCAGAGCCGCCAAGGCCAATGGGTCGTCGAAATAGGCTGCGGCGCCCTCACCTTTTGCCTCAACACGCGCCGCGCCGAGCTGGTCCGAAAGCCGCGAGCGATAGGCGATGCGAACCGGGGTTCCAGGCTGCAGGAAGGGCTTCAAGCGACGGGACGCTCCTCCGGCCACGTGAGCGCTCCATACGCCGCGTTGTGCGGTCAGGAACTCGGCGATCGCGCCGGATTCGCCAAAGGCGCGGACCCCGACCACGAACGCCTCGTCCTCGAACTCCATGTCAGGTCCCGTAATCGAGGCCGAGACCCTCGAAGCGACGGCGATCGTCGGCCCAGTTAGAGGAGACGCGAACAGTCAGAAACAATCGAACCGGGCGGTTGAGCATGGCCGAAACTTCCTCTCGGGCCACCTGGCCAATGGCCTTCAAGGTCTGTCCGCCCTGACCGATGACGATGGCCTTCTGGCCGTCGCGCTCCACCAGTATTTCCTGCTCGATGCGCAGGACGCCGTCCTCATCTTCCGCCCATGCCGTGGTCTCCACGTTCGCCGCATAGGGCAACTCCTGATGAAGCCGCAGATAGAGCTTTTCCCGCGTGACCTCGGCGGCCCGGAGACGAAAGGGAAGGTCCGAGACCTGGTCTGGGGGGTAGAGCCATGGGCCTTCGGGCGCGGCGGCGGCCAACGCCGCCTTGAGGTCGTCGAGTCCGGATCCGGTCTGACCGGAGATCATGAACACCTGATCATAGACGCCCTCTGCGTACAGGTGCGTTGTCAGTTCGAGCAGGGAATCGCGGCGGATCAGGTCAATCTTGTTCAGAGCGAGGATCGCCTTGCGTTCCGCCTGACGCAATCCCGCGACGATCGCACGGCGATCGGCTTGAGCTTTGAGATCCGCGCCCCGGGCTCTTCCTTGAGAAATCTCCGCCTTGGCGTCCACAAGATGCACGATGAGATCGGCGTCATGGGCCTGGGTCCAGGCGGCCGCGACCATGGCCCGATCCAACCGACGGCGCGGGCTGAAGACGCCGGGCGTATCTATGAACACGAGTTGCACCTCGCCAACCGCACAAACGCCGCGGATCGGAAAGCGAGTCGTCTGGACCTTCTGTGTGACGATGGAAACCTTCTCGCCGATGAGCCGATTCACCAGCGTCGATTTTCCGGCATTCGGTGCGCCGATCACGGCGACGAAGGCTGAGCGACTCATGGGCGCGCCGCCACCTGTCGAAGCAAGGCCAAAGCGGCGGCCTTCTGCGCCGCCTGAATCGAGCCCCCTTGCCCCTCGGCCGCCCAACCCTCGCCGATGCGGACCTCCACGAGGAAGACCGGATGGTGGTCGGGTCCTGACCTGTGGAGTTCACGATAGGTCGGAGCTGGCTGATGCGCCGCCGCCGCCCACTCCTGGAGGGCTGACTTTGGATTCGTCTGGGCGAGATCCACCGGAGCCTCAAGCTTTTCGCCCCACAAGGCCTCGATGCGAGCTGCGGCGACGTCGAATCCCGCCTCCAGATAGAGAGCGCCCAGCAATGCCTCACAGGCATCGGCGAGGATCGTTTCGTTGCCGCGTCCACCGCGCCGCGTCTCGCCGCCTGGCAGTCGAAGCGCGGAGCCAAGGCCGAGGTTCCGTGCGACATCGGCGCAGGCCTCCCGGCTCACCAGCGAGTGAAGGCGCTTGCTGAGAGGTCCGGCCTGAGCGTCACCCTCCCGACGCAAAAGCGCATGTGCGATGGCCAGGCCCAAAACCCGGTCACCTAGGAATTCCAGTCGCTCATTGTCCGCACGAGGAGTCGCGGAGCCCTTCACGCTCGCGTGGGTCAGGGCGCGGTCCAGCAAGGCGGCGTCAACGAAGCGATACCCCAAGAGGTCCTGCAACCCCTCGAGCGCTGGTGTGCGACCGATCATAGGCGCGTCGGTCTCATTTCAGCCAAACCAGGAAGCGGTTGGTCCGGATGTGACTGATCCAGGTCCAGGGCTTGAGGATCGAGGCGCCGGGCGACCAGGACAAGAGCACCAGGCGCGCCCGACCCACGAGATTGTCCTCGGGCACGAAGCCCACGCCGATATTGTAGTCGAGTTGAGGGTCCAGGCGACTGTCCCATCCACAACCGCCCAGCCGAGGATCCTCGGGCGGAAGACCTGGATCAAAACGACTGTCCGCCGAGTTGTCTCGGTTATCGCCCATCATGAAATAGCAATGCGGCGGCACGACATAGACGCCAGTATTATCCGCGGGTTCGTCGGGACCGTGCACCTGGATCAGATAGCGCCGCCCCTCAGGGTTGGTCTCACGTTCAAGAACGGCTTGTTCAGGACGGTTCCTGTCATCCGTAAAGATCGTGCGCACCGGCTGCTCGGAGAGCGCCTTGTCGTTGATATAGAGCTGCCCCCGGCGAATCTGGATTCGATCACCGGGCAGACCGATGAGACGCTTGATGTAGTCGGTGTGCCCGTCCCTCGGCAGCTTGAAGACGATGATGTCGCCGCGATGGGGCGGAGTGAAAAAGAGGCGCCCTCTTGGAAGGGGGGGGCTCAGGACGATCGAGTGTCGGCTGTAGCCGTAAGACCATTTGGTGACGATGATGTAGTCGCCCTGGTAGAGATTGGGCTCTTCTGAGGCGGAGGGGATCGTGTAGGGTTGGAAGATCAGCGTGCGGATCGCCAGGGCGATCAGCAAGGCATAGACGATCGTTTTGATCGACTCCCAGGCGCCCTCCGGACGAGACTCTGAGGACGAAGCGCGTCGGCGCGGCGATCTGACCATAAGCTGCCCTTTAGTGAGAGACGGCGCGTCTACCCCCCCGCCGGACCCGGGGCAAGGCTGCGACCAACGCTGAAGGGAAGCGCTTCAATGATGACCAGGGCGACGGCGTAGGGGGGCTCGTCGGTGAGCGAGAGGTGGATGCGGGCTTCCCAACCGTCGGGAGTCATGTCTTTCAGTCGCGCCGCGGCCCCCCCGGTAAGCGCCAAAGTCGGCTGACCCGAGGGCGCGTTGACCACGCCCATGTCGCGCCAAAACACGCCGTGTCTAAGACCGGTGCCCAGCGCCTTGGCGCAGGCCTCTTTGGCCGCGAAACGTTTAGCGAAACTCGGAGCCGGATCGGTCCCCCGCGTCGCGCGTCGCCTTTCGACCTCGGTGAACACCCGCTGCGAAAATCGATCGCCGAATCTCAGGAGCGTCGCCGCGATACGCCGGATGTCCGTCACGTCCTGGCCCACCCCGAGGATCAAGCGGCGACCTCTGATGTCGCGCCAGTGGACCGGGCCTGATCCATGAGCTTCCTCATGCGCCCGATGGAATGCCCAAGGCCGACGAAGATCGCCTCGCCGATAAGAAAGTGCCCGATGTTCAGCTCGGCGATTTCGGGCAGAGCCGCGATCCGCCCGACTGTGTCATAGTCCAGGCCGTGACCCGCATGGACTTCCAGACCACGCCCGGAAGCCTCGAAGGCCGCGGATTTCAACGCTTGAAATCGCGCCTCCGCTTCGACCTTGCGCTCTCGTACGGCGAGGCACCACGCGCCAGTGTGAAGCTCGACGACATCTGCGCCCACAAGCCGCGATGCTTCAATCTGTCTCAGATCCGGCTCAATGAAGAGGGACACCCGGATGCCCGCCGCCCGAAGCCGGGACACGGCAGGCGCGAGCCGGTCCTGCTGGCCAGCGACATCGAGTCCGCCTTCGGTCGTCACCTCCTCGCGCCGTTCGGGAACGAGACAGACCGCGTGCGGCCGGCAGGTCAGCGCCTTGGCCTCCATCTCGGGGGTCATCGCCATTTCAAGGTTCAGCGGCGATCCCCGCCTTCGAGACAGCTCGGCCAGTTGGGCGATGTCATGGTCCGAAATGTGCCGCCGATCCTCGCGAAGATGTGCGGTTATCCCATCGGCCCCGCAGCCCAGGGCGAGCTCGGCGGCGCGCACGGGATCCGGATAGCCCTCCCCTCGCGCATTACGGATGGTCGCCACATGGTCGATATTCACGCCCAGCCGCAGGGATGTCACGCGTGCAGCCTCCGGCTCCCGGGGTCCTCGGTCGGCAGAGCGGCCAGCTCGGGCGGCAGGGCGTCGGCTGGGTAGGCCGGAACATCCAGGGTGGCAAGGGCGACCATGAGCGCGCCGGTGTCAGCCTTTCCGCCCGAACGATCCACGATACAGGCCGTGCAGGCAACCTGTCCCCCGGCCGCGCGGATCGCCGCCACGCATTCCCGTGATGACAAACCCGTCGTCACGATATCCTCGACCATCGCCACCTTGACCCCGGCCTCGAGGTAAAAACCCCGCCGGAACTTCAGCTCGCCCCCCTCCCGCTCCACATAGATTGAGGCGACACCGAGGTGCCTGGCGGTCTCGTAGCCTGGGATGATGCCGCCCACGGCGGGCGAGACGCACACGTCGACCTCGCCGACCGCCTCAAGGATCCGCAAGGCCAGGGCGCGACACAACCTTTCCGTGCGCGCCGGGTCCATAAAGACCAGATTTTTCTGCAGGAACATCGGGGAATGCAGTCCAGAGGATAATACGAAATGCCCTTCACGAAGGGCCCCTGCGCTGCGGAATTCCGCCAGAACTTCATCCTGTGTCATGGCTGCTGATTACAACGACGTGGTGGCGATGGCGAGGCGCCGCTTCAGCCCTGAAACCGATCCACGGTCATGATGCTCGGGCACGCCCTTAGGCCCGCCGCGATCTGCGTGAGGTGTCGCGCATCCCTCACCTCGACATCAAAATCGACGTCGAAAAAATCCGTGTGCCGGTGGCGCATGTTTACGCCGATGATGTTGCCCCCGGCCTCGCCGATGATCGTACAGGCTTGGCCCAGCACCCCTGGGGCATCGCGGATTGTCGCGTGCAGGCGTGTCTCGCTCAGGGTGTTTCGCTCGGCTTCGGGGGTCCAGTGGAGATCTCGCCAGAGGTCCTGCCGGCTCTCAAAATCGGCCAGCCGGGCGCAGTCGACGGTATGGACCGAGATGACGTCGTCCTCTCCGACTATCCCCACGATGCGATCACCCGGAACGGGTCCGCAGCACGCTGAGAGCTTGAGGCGATCACCAGGGCGAAGCACGCTACCGTGAAAATGGATCGACGCAGCGTCGACCTCGATCCGTGTTCGGGCCGCCGCCGCCGCCCGTTCTGATTCGGCGAGCCCCGGAAACACGGTCTCCAAGACCTGTTGAGGCGAAATCCGCCCGCGTCCGATCTCCTGATAGAGATCCCCATCTGAAGCGGCGGCAAAACGGTCCAGCGCTGGCCGCAGGGTGATGCCCACCAGGGTTTTGCCCGCCTTGGCGAAGATATGCTCAACCGCCTCGCGGCCCATGCGCTGCAGCTCACCCTTTTCCGAAAGCCGGATGCGGCGGCGGATGGCGGAACGCGCCCTCCCCGTCACCGTGAGGCTCTGCCATTCCTGAGGGGGAGTTGCCGAGACGCCGCGCACGATCTCGACGACGTCGCCATTGCTCAAGGGGGTGCGCAGCGGCCGGAGTTCGCCATTGATTTTCGCTCCGATACAACTGTCGCCGATATCCGTGTGCAGGGCGTAGGCGAAGTCCAGGGGCATGGCGCCAGAGGGGAGGTTGATCAGCCGCCCCTTGGGGGTGAACACGAACACCTGGTCAAGAAACAGCTCCAGTTTGGCGTGTTCAAGCAGGTCTTCAGCGTCGCCCCCGTGTTCTAGGACCTGAACGAACTGGCGAAGATTCTTGGTCGGGTCCTGCCCCCCTGTGGCCGCTTGGGACTCCGGATCGAAACCGTAACTCTGGTTCTTGTAACGCCAGTGGGCTGCGACCCCCTCCTCCGCCACGCGGTCCATGGCTTCTGTTCGGATTTGCATCTCGATACGCATACCTCGGCGTCCCACCACAGTGGTGTGCAGAGAGCGATAGTTGTTCATCTTGGGAAGCGAGATGAAGTCCTTGAATCGTTCCGGCACGCAGGGCCAGGCTCGATGCGCCACGCCGAGCGCGCGATAGCAGTCGTCCTCGCTCTCGACGATCACCCGGAACCCATAGATGTCGGAGAGCTTGTCGAATCCGACCGACTTCCGCTGAAGCTTCCGCCAGATGGAAAAGGGCGTCTTCTCGCGCCCGACGACCCGACAATCGAGGCCGGCCTCGCCCAGGCGTGAACTGATCTCGGCGCTGGCCTCCGCGACCGCCTGTCCTTGTTGGCTTCGGAGCGTTTCCAAACGCCGGATAATCGCGTTGCGGGCGACCGGATTGAGATGTGCGAAGGCAAGATCTTCTAGCTCGGTGCAGATGCGATGACAGCCGATGGACCGGGCGAGCGGCGCGTAGATCTCGAGCGTCTCCCGGGCGATACGCTCCCGTTTGGCTGGCGTCTTCAGATACTGCAGCGTCCGCATGTTGTGCAGCCGGTCCGCCAGTTTGACCAGAAGCACGCGGACGTCACGCGACACCGCGAGGATGAATTTCTGCAGGTTCTCCGCCTGGCGACGATAGTCGGCCGTCACCTCAAGGCTGGATAGCTTGGTGACCCCTTCGACCAGCTCGCCGACTTCCTGACCGAACATCCGGTCGATGTCGGCTCTTCCGGCCACCGTGTCCTCGATGACGTCGTGCAGGAGCGCGGTGACGATCGTCGCCGTATCCAATCGATAGTCGGTCAGAATCCCGGCGACTTCTATGGGGTGAGCGAAATAGGGATCTCCCGAAGCGCGCTTCTGGGAGCCATGCATTCTCACCGCATAAACGTAGGCGCGGTTGAGAAGAGATTCATCGGCGCTGGGGTCGTAGGCCTTGACCCGTTCGATCAATTCATATTGCCGAAGGAAGCGGCGCGTCTCACCCGTGCCGGACTTGGCTGGGGATTTGCGATTTTTGCCGGCGATAGCCGACGGCGGCGGTTCGCCAACCGTCGCGGAACTCTTGGGAGCGTGAACGTCCTCGACGCTCAGTAGCGCTCCTCCTGTCCGCCATCCCGATCACTTTGCAGCGCCCGAACCAGTTCCAGTTCGCTCATCTGAGCATGTGACGGGTCGGCCAGGAGGGCCAGGGTCTCCGCCTCCTCCTCCGCCTCGGAATGCTCGTCGACGCGTTGCAGACTGGACACCAGGGTCTCACGCAACTCTTCCGGGTTGACCGTGTCGTCGGCGATCTCGCGCAGCGCCACGACGGGGTTCTTGTCATTGTCCCGATCAAGCGTCAGGGCCGACCCCGCGGCAATCGCACGGGCGCGGTTCGCCGCCAACAGGACGAGCGAGAACCGGTTCGGAACCTTCTCGACGCAATCTTCAACGGTGACGCGGGCCATGACGTCCAATTCTCAAAAGATCGGGAAACGGAAGGGAGCATATAGGGCCCGACGGCCGCAGACGCAATCTTCTCAGGGGCTCACGCTGCCCTATCTCGCGCTTGCGAATGGCGCGGCGTCCTGACCAACACTCGCCGAAGCCGCCAGGTCCCACGCCTCCCGGCCCAGCACGGGATGACGCCAGCGCGGCGCAAGCTCAGCGAGTGGCCCCATGACAAAACCTCGCTCGTGCGCCCGCGGATGCGGAAGCGTGAGCGTCACGTTCGAGACAATGCGTTCGCCATAGGCGACCAGATCGAGATCCAGAGTGCGTGGTGCATGGAGCACAGGCCGCCGACGTCCAAAATGCGCCTCGATAGCTAGCAGGCTTCGCAATAATTGAAGCGGCGGCAGGGTGACTTTGGCGATGACAATGGCGTTGACAAATGGCGGATCGGCCGGCTCTGGCCAAGCGGCCGAGCGCCAGAAACTCGACCTCGCCAGAACCGCCGAGCCTGATCGCTCCAAGGTCGAGATTGCGCCTTCGATCAGGGCCACTGACGATATATACCCGCCCGGGAGGTTCGAACCCAGGGCGATGATCGCGTGATCGCTGGGGAGCACCACAGAGGAGGCGAATCCCTTAGTGTCGCGGTTCATGGACATCCCCGAACCGGAGCGCGACTGCCCGCTCTGCCCCCGCCTGGTGGATTACCGCGCCGAGAATCGCGCAGCGCACCCCGATTGGTTCAACGGCCCCGCACCATCCTTCGGCGACCCGCGCGCCAGGCTCCTCGTGGTCGGACTGGCTCCGGGGCGAGGCGGGGCCAACCGCACCGGCCGACCGTTTACGGGCGATTATGCCGGAGAGCTCCTCTTTTCCACATTGGCAAGGTTCGGCTTTGCGGAGGGGGCGTATGGCGCGTCCGCGCAAGACGGCCTTCGATTGATCGATTGCATGATCACCAACGCCGTACGTTGCGCGCCGCCGGGGAACCAGCCCTTGCCCATTGAACAGACAAGCTGTCGTCCATTTCTCGCGGCGCGTCTGCGCGCCCTGCCTCGGCTGAGGCTCATCATCACTCTGGGGGATATCGCAAGACGCAATGTCCTGCGTGCGCTCGGCCTGACAGCATCGCCCAGCGCCGGGCACGGAGCAGAAATTCGCGCGGGCCCCTACCTTCTGATTCACAGTTACCATTGCTCGCGGCTCAACACGAACACCGGACGCCTGACGCCGCAAATGTTTCACGCCGTTTTCGCTGAAGCTCGCAGGAAACTCGACGCCTATTCACCCTGAGCCGCGGCGCCGCTGGCGAGAAGGGCGTCGATGTCGGCATGGGAATAGCCGACCTCAGCCAAAATCTCGCGGGTATGGCCTCCAAGCCTCGGCGCGGGACGAGCCGGAGCCACGGGGGCTCCGGGAAATCGCGCGGGCGTCGCTGGCGCCAGATAGCTTTCGCCGTCAGCCCCCAAAGTTTCGACAAAACAGCCCGCGTCATGAGCCACGGGATCCTCTGCGACTTCCGCCAGGGTCTGCAGAGGCGCCCAGATGACATCATGGGCGGTCAGACGACCGGCCAACTCCTCAAAACTCATCGCGGCGAAGGCGGCTTCGAGCTCAGACAGGAGCGTTTGGGCGTGAGCAATGCGGTCCGTCGGTGTCGCGTAACGCGGATCCTCGGTCAGGTCAGAACGCCCCGCCGCCGCCGCGATGGCCGGCCAGTCGGTCGGCGCACGGACCGAGATCGAGAACCACCGGCCATCCCGATCCTTGAAATAGTTCGCCACGGGACTCTGGGTCCGACTGCGCGGCGTCGCGCGAACATGCTCGCCATGGCGAAGCTGGATCGCCAGATCCCAGCCAATCGTGAACACGCCCGTGCGCAGAAGGGATGTCTCGACCTGCCGGCCTTTTCCCGTGAGGCCCCGCTCGACAACAGCGGCCAGGGCCGCCGCCGCGGTGGCCAGAGCGCAGATCGAGTCGCCCATGCCTGGCCTGCACGGAAACGGCTCAACGCCCTCGGGTATTGTCGCGCCGGCGAGGCCAGAACGGGTCCACAGAGCCGCGATATCGAAGGCTGGAAGGTCTGCCGCTTCTCCTTCAAGGCCGTAGCCGGTGACATTCGCATATATCAGTCGCGGTAGTCGCTCTTTGACCG
The DNA here is from genome assembly GCA_021808285.1 of Pseudomonadota bacterium. Lineage (GTDB taxonomy): Bacteria > Pseudomonadota > Alphaproteobacteria > Caulobacterales > Caulobacteraceae > Acaudatibacter. The sequence continues at coordinate 23,360 of JAKBBV010000027.1, forward strand.
AGTCATAATCGAGATGAGCCCGTTTCAGGGCTCCCGGGCGAAGGTTTGTGATGAACACGTCGGCCCCGTCGAGCAGACGCAGGAGCGCCTCACGTCCCTTGGCTTTCCCAATATCGAGCGCGATGCTGCGCTTGCCTCTATTTTCGAGCTCGAACACGGGATTGACGTCCCAATCGGTTCGCGCCGCGAAAAGATGACGCACGGGATCCCCTGAAAGGCTTTCGACCTTGATGACATTGGCTCCCCAGTCGGCCATGAGCATGGCGGCGCTGGGCCCCGCCACCCAGGTGGAGAACTCCACCACCCGAAGTCTTTCCAGCATGGCCTCTCCGTTTCAGTCCTTGCTCAGCCTTCGCGCCTCGTGGTCTGGGTCAGACACAACGAGCCCACGTAACAGCCCCAGAGCGCACGACAAAGGTCCGCCTGCTAGGGTTCAATCTGAACGTTGCGCGAGGCCTCATAGATCTGGATCGAACGACTAGCCTCGCTCACGAAGAAGGCGTCCCTGCTCGCGCTTCCAGTCCCTGTCCGCCGCCGCAGCGCGCTTATCCGGCGCCGACTTCCCCTTTGCGAGCGCCAATTCGATCTTCGCCAATCCCTTTTCGCTCCAGTAAAGTCTGAGGGGTACGAGCGTGCGGCCGTCGCGCTGCACGGCGCCGAGCAGGCGGTTGATCTGTTTTCGATGCAGAAGAAGGCGGCGAGGCCGGCGTGGTTCGTGATTGAACCGGTTCGCGGGCCCATATTCGGGAATATAGGCATTGACCAGGGTGACTCCGGAGGCGTCGGCCGCCGCATAGGATTCGGCGATATTCGCCCGCCCTTGCCGCAGGGCCTTGACCTCAGAGCCGGTGAGGGAAATGCCCGCCTCAAATCGCTCCTCAAGCTGGTAGTCGAAGCGCGCCCGACGATTCTCGGCGATCAACTGGCTCACGCGAGAGCTCCGGCTTCGTCCATGGCCTCCAGAATCGGGGCATGAGCGCTCGACGCGCATGGGGCGATAGGCAGCCGCACGTCTTCATGGCAAAGCCCGAGGCGCGAGAGAGCGAATTTTGTTGGGGCCGGCGAGGCGTCAAGAAATAGGGCCTTGTGCAGGCGGATCAGTCGGTCTTGCAACCGCCGCGCGGTCGCGTAGTCCCCAGCCAGGCACGCTTCGTACATCTCCGCGCAGGGCCGAGGGGCGACATTGGAGGTCACGGAAATGCAGCCATGGCCGCCATGAGCCATATAGCCAAGACCGCTCGGGTCGTCCCCCGAAAGCAACGTCCAGGCCGCGCCGCAGAGCTTTCGCTGGATGCTTGGCCGGGCCATGTCTCCTGTCGCATCCTTAACCCCCGCGATGTTCTGCAGCGCCGCCAGCCGGGCCAGCGTGTCGTTGGAAATATCGACACCAGTGCGTGACGGGACATTGTAGACAATGATCGGCACAGGCGCATTCCGGGCCAGGACCTCATAGTGTTGATACAGACCTTCCTGACTGGGTCTGTTGTAGTAGGGGGTGACAACGAGGGCTGCATCGGCGCCGCAATCCCCCGCATGGCGTAGGAAGTCCAGGGCCTCGCCGGTCGCATTCGAGCCCGCTCCCGCGATGACCGGCACCCGGCCTCGAGCCGTCTCGACACACAAACTGACGACGCGCCGATGCTCCTCGTGGCTCAGAGTGGAGGTCTCCCCGGTGGTCCCAACCGGCACCAGCCCATGCACGCCGGCCTCAATCTGGCGTTCCACGAGGCGCGCAAAAGCCTCCTCATCCACCCGCCCCCCCTGAAACGGCGTGATCAGCGCCGTAAACACGCCTTTGAGTCGGTCTGTCATCATTGCTGTTTCGGCGCCGGTTGAAGAACGTTAAGAGGTATCGTGTTAACCTATTCCTTGAGCATAGGGATTCGGATAGGGACTCGGCAATTGGCCTGCGCGACAGAGGCAGAGCGACTCCGAGGGCTCCATGCCCTCAGAACCCTGGCCGCGCTTAGCGCCCTCGCGGTTTCGACCGCAGCAGGATCGGCCATGTCTGCGGTGCAGACCGCGCCCGACTCCACAGGCCTCTCGGCCTCGATCCCCATCCGTTCGGAGCGGGTCCCTTCTGAGCCAGCCCTTCGCGCCCCCGGCCCGGTTGTGACCGCAGGGGTCTGGAGCTTGGCGCCGGGGCAGGACGTTCAGGCCTTTGCCGATGCGATCCGGGCGAGCCGCACCGCGGACGCCACGCGACTGAGACAGATCCAAGCCGCGACGGCGGATCCCTTGGCCCGGCGTTTCGCACTCTGGCAACTCGCCGACACCATGCCAGACGCCCTGACCTGGCCGGAGGCCGACCTTGCCCAGTCAGAGCTCGGCGACTGGCCGCGCAGGGATCGTCGAGAAAAGGCTGCTGAACGCCTGCTTGATCGCTCTGGCCTGCCGGCTTCCCAGGTCATCGCCTGGTTCGGAGCCAGGCCCCCCTCCACCCTGGAGGGCGCCGCCAGTCTCGCTGACGCCCTGCGCGCCACTGGCAAGACCGACGCCGCCGCCGCGACGCTGCGCGCGGCGTGGCGAAGTCTGCCCGGGGATGCGCCTTTGCAGCAAATGATCCTGACGCGGTTCCCCAACCTCCTGACGAGCGATGACGACGCCGCACGCGTCGATGTCCTCCTTTATGGTTCAGATGAAACCGCCGCCGAGGCCCTGCTGCCGCTGATTTCTCCCGAACGAGCGGCGGTTGTTCGGGCCAGACTTGCCCTGCGCCACAACGATCCTGACGCTCAGGTCCTGATCGCTGCCTTGCCGCCGGCCGACCAAAGCGATCCTGGCTTGATCTATGAGCGCCTCCTGAAGCTCAGCGAAGCGGGAGACACCCAGGGAGAACTGGCTCTCGTCGGTTACCTGGCGCCGGTACTGCCCTCAGAGCCTGCGGCGGAGAAATTGTGGCGTCACGGGCGATTGGTCGTCGAGGCGCTGGAAGCGGGTAACGCACGGGAAGCCTATATCGCGGCGAGCCATTCAGGCCTCAAGTCGGGAGCGCCTGCAGCGGAGGCGGAGTTCTACGCCGGCTGGATTGCCCTCACACGCCTGAACGACCCTCAGGAGGCGGATCGGCGGTTTCATCTCCTTGAACAGATGAGCAACTCGCCAATCACCCAAGCACGGGCGCTGTACTGGAGGGGTCGCGCCGCGGACGCGGAGGGCGATCCTGTCGGCGCACAGCTTTTCTATGCCCAGGCGGCGCGTTTCCCGACAACCTTCTACGGCCAGATGGGAGCGGCGCGTGCGGGCTTCACATCCCTCAATATCGGAGGTGACCCGCAGATCACGCCCAAGGATCGCGAGGTGTTCGAGGCCCGGGATCCGGTTCGTGTCGCCCATGTGCTCGCCAGCCTCGGAGAGCGCGATCTCTGGCGCACCTTTGTCGTCAGTCTGTCCGAGACGCTTCCAGATACAGTCAGTGAGGCGCAATTGGTCGACATCGCCCAGGCTGAAGGAGAGCCCTCTCTGGCCATGCGTGTGGTGCGGAACGGCGCCAAACGTGGAATGATCCTTCCAGATCGGGGGTATCCGGTGAGGTCGGCGCCTTCCGGCGTGACAGATGCGCCCGAGACGGCCCTCGTCCTGAGCGTCACCCGGCAGGAAAGTAGCTTCAACCCATCAGCGCGCTCCGGCGCAGGGGCGTTGGGCATGATGCAATTGCTGCCCTCGACAGCGCGAAGCGTCGCGCGCCGCGAGGGGCTGGGCTGGGGTCGGCTGGAAGACCCCGACTTCAACATGCGCGTGGGCGCCGCCTACCTCGGCCAACTCGTCAACACCTTCAGCGGCTCCTATCTCCTGGCCGCGGCGGCCTACAACGCAGGTCCAGGCAGGCCGGCTCAATGGACGAGCCTTTGCGGCGATCCGCGGAACGCCAATGACGACCCGCTCGATTTCATCGAATGCATCCCGTTCTCGGAAACCCGTGACTACGTCATGCGGGTGTTGGAAGGAACTGAGGTCTATCGGGCGCGCCTTAACGGCGGTTCCGCCCCCCTGGAACTCGCCGCAGACCTGAGACGCGGCGGTTACGGCGCGACATCTATGTCGCAGACGGGGGTGGGTTCGACGATAACCACAGATGGACTATCGACCGACGCCGCAACTCATTGAGGTCCATCGGCTCTTGCGCATCGGCGAATGCCGAGGCACAGGCCTTGAGACTAGGTCGGCGGCGCGGCGTGTCGAATCCAGACTCACACGCGTACGCCAGAACTGACGATCTTCTTCGTTTCAGGCTCGCGCGCTGAAGGCGACGGCGGGCGGCCCAGATCAGTCGGAGACCAGGCCAAACAACAGCCCATCCACGACCAAACGAGACTGAATTTCGATTGAGCCCCACTCCAGATCCGGCTTGGTGATGATCAGAGACGCCAGCCCATGGCAGGCCGCCCAGAGCGCGCGATGAACTGTCTCGGGGTCGCCGGTCTTCAACCGCCCTTCAGCTGCGATCTCGCGGACAACCGCCAGAAATCGCTCGGAGGCGCGCTGGCCAAGCTCCCGGGTGACCTCGGAGCGGAGCGCTTGACCGGGTCGTGGAGTAGAGCAGAACACCAGCCTGTAAGCATTGGGATTCCGAAGCGCAAAATCCACATAAGCGCGCAGCATCCGACGCGTGCGTTCAACCGCATCCAAAGGCATGCGGGCAATCTTGGAGTTGAGCTCGAAGAGTTCCTCAAGCGCAGCACAACAAATCTCGTTGAGGATATCGTCCTTGTCTCGAAAATGCATGTAAAGACAGGTAGACGAAACGCCGACTTCATCGGCGATTTTTCGAATTGTGGCGCCCTCATACCCTTCCGCGACAAAGATACGCTCGGCGGCGCGAAGAATCTCAGCGCGCCGTAGGTGGCCATCGCCCTTGGCCTTCCGCGCTGACCGCGAGGGGGCCATGGCTACGGACTGGAGCTGTTCCGGGTCGATCATGAGAAGATGATAGGAGTGCTTTTCAGTCTGGGGCAAGTCTGACGGCGACGCGGAATGAGTTTTAGCCCCTCGGGCAGATCAGTCATATCCTTTGGATTCCGCTGAATGAACCTCGGCCCCGCTCTTGAGGTTCAATCTGAGCCATGGGAACGGAGAGTGTGAGGCTGATATGGAGCCCTGATCTTCCCCTCCCATGGTCCAACACAAATCTGATGACAGAGCCTAAGGCCCCTCCTATCTCCCCTCGCCCACTCGCGCTCCGCTCCGGCCCCTGGCCCGACTACGAGCTGCTAGATAGCGGCGAAGGACGCAAACTGGAGCGTTTCGGCGAGGTGCGTCTGGTGCGCCCGGAACCACAGGCGATGTGGCGTCCTTCCCTCCCCCGCATTGCCTGGTCGTCCGCTGATGCCGTCTTCGAAGGCGCGGAGGAGGACGAACGCGGCAAATGGCGGCGCGCGCAAGGTCTGCCCGAAGCCTGGACGCTGCGATGGGGTAAGGTCGCATTCGAGACCCGATTGACCGCCTTTCGCCATGTCGGCGTCTTCCCCGAACAGGCCGCCAACTGGGAATGGATCGCGGAGACCCTCGGCGACGGACAGGCCGGCGCTCGGGTGCTCAACCTGTTTGGCTATACAGGCGTCGCCAGCCTGGTGGCCGCCTCGGTGGGCGCGGAAGTGACGCACGTTGACGCCTCGCGCAAGTCCGTCGCCTGGGCCCGGGACAATTCACGCCTGTCCGGTTTGGAAACCGCGCCGATGAGATGGGTGACGGAGGATGCCCGGGCCTATGCGCGCCGCGAGATGCGCCGAGGCAGTCGCTATACCGGGGTCATTCTCGATCCGCCAAAATATGGCCGCGGCCCCGATGGGGAGGTCTGGAGGCTCTACGACGACCTGTCCGATCTCTTGCAGCACTGCGCAGCCGTTCTGGCGGACGACGCGCGCTTCGTCCTCGTCAACGCCTATTCCGAACGACTGACAGGTCTCGCCCTTGCCGGTCTGCTCGCCCAAGCCATGGTCGGACGGGGGGGCGTCGTCGACTGGGGGGAACTGGTTCTGATGGAGCGGGCGCAACAGAGGGGTGTGGGGATGTCTTTCTTCGCCCGCTGGAGACGTCGGTGAGCGTCCGTCAGATAACCTCGCTAACCAACGCCACTGTGAAGGCCGTCCGCGCCCTGCACCAACGCCGGGAGCGCCAGCAGACAGGTCTTTTTCTCGTCGAAGGCCTACGAAGCGTGTCCGAGGCCGTGGATCTGGGTCAAAGACCGGAGATTCTTCTGTTTGGCGGACGGGTCGCCGATCACCCCAGGCTTGAGTCTGTCGCCCGCTTGGCCCGCGACGCGATCGAGGTCAGCGAGGACATTCTCGCGAAGGTCTCCCGACGGGATAATCCGCAAACGGTAATTGGCGTCTTCAGGCAGACCCGGCGCCAGCTTCTGGAGGTCGACCCGCACAGCGCGGACCTCTGGGTGGGACTCGAGCAGGTCAGGGATCCCGGAAATCTCGGAACGATCGTACGGACGGCCGACGCCGCCGGTCTCGGCGGGGTCATTTTGATCGGGGAGTGCTGTGACGCCTTTTCGGTCGAGGCCGTGCGCGCGACAATGGGATCGATCTTCGCAATCCCGATCATCGAGACGTCTCTGGAGGCGTTTCTGCGTTGGCGATCGGCGTGGCCGGGCGCCGTCGTTGGGGCGCATCTGCGGGCGACCACCGACTTCCGCGCCCACCCTTACCGCGCGCCGACCCTCATTCTGATGGGCAATGAGCAGGCTGGACTGAGCGAAGAGGCGACGTCCGCCTGTGACGTCTGCGTGAGAATCCCCATGCGGGGTCGAGCTGACAGCCTGAACCTGGCGGTGGCGACTGGCGTTTTGGTGTTCGCTGCATCGTCCAGCCTGGAGTCACCCCTATGAGCCCCCAGATTCTGGCCCTGCATGCCCACCCCGATGATCTGGAGACTCTGGCGGCAGGGGCGCTGGCGCTCCTTGCGAAGGACGGTGCTCAGATCACCATGGCCACCCTCACAGCCGGCGAATGCGGCGCCATCTCCAAGGATCGTGAAAGGACTGCTGCGACGCGCCGCGCGGAGGCCCAGGAGGCGGCGGCTCTGATCGGGGCGCGGTATATCTGCCTGGGCGAACCTGATCTGGGGGTCTTCAGCGACGATCGCACGCGACGTCGGGTGGTTGATCTTATCCGAGAGGTCCGGCCCGACATCGTCATGGCCTCCCCGCCGCAAGATTATCACCCCGATCATGAGGCTACCGGCGTTCTGGCTCGCGATGCCTGTTTCGCCGCCTCGGTTCCCGGATATGACGCGGGCGAGCATGTCCCCCTCACAACGATCCCGCACCTTTACTGGATCGCGCCGATGAGCGGCGGCATAGGAAAGGTTCGAGGCGACTTGGGGGAGTTTGTCGTCGACATCTCCAACGTCATCGAGGTGAAACGCCGGATGCTGAGCGCCCATCGGAGCCAGGCTGAGTGGCTTCAGCAACAACACGGGATCATCGACTTTATCGCCACTATGGAAGCCGAAAGCCGACGCACAGGACAGGCCGTCGGCGTGACCTACGCCGAGACCTACCGCCAATATCGGGGTCATCCGTTCCCGCGCTCGCCGCGGCTGCAGGAGCTATTGAAGAGCCAGCTCAGAGCGATCTGAAAGCTCTTTCGCCCTTCCGATGCGACGCTATTGTGAATATCGAAGTGAGGAGATGTCGCATGTCCGCAGGCGCCCTGGATCGTCAATGGCGCGAACGCGCCGACGCCGTCATTCCTGGCGGCATGTATGGGCATCAGTCCACGAGGCTGTTGCCGGATAGCTACCCTCAGTTTTTCAGTCGCGCCAAGGGGGCCCGGCTATGGGACGCTGATGGTCGCCCTCTCCTGGATTTCATGTGCGCCTATGGGCCAAATCTCATGGGCTATGGCGATGAGGAGATCGACTCCGCATTCGTGGATCAGCTCCGCCGTGGTGATACCCTGACCGGGCCCACACCGTTGATGGTTGAGTTGGCGGAGCGCTTCGTGCGCTTGGTGGGCCATGCCGACTGGGCGATGTTCTGCAAGAATGGCGGCGACGCAACCCAGATGGCGTTGATGGTCGCGCGCGCCCACACCCGGCGAAAGACAATCATTATCGCAAGGGGAGCTTATCATGGCGCCAATCCCTGGTGTCAGACGCGCACGGCGGGCGTCACGCCTGGGGACAAGGCCTACCAGATCCTGTGCGATTACAATGATGTCTCCAGCCTTGAGGCGGCGGCGGAGCAGGCGGGAGATGACCTCGCGGCCATCTTTGCGGCCCCGTTGAAGCACGACGCTTTCGTCGATCAGGCCCTGCCGGATCCAGCCTATGCTCAAAAGGCGCGCGATATCTGCGATCGCACCGGCGCTCTGCTCGTCGTGGATGACGTCCGCGCGGGTCTACGCGTGGCGCGAGACTGCAGTTGGGCCACTGTCGGTGTGTCTCCGGACTTATCGAGCTGGGGCAAGTGTTTCGCCAATGGTCACCCCATCTCCGCGCTTTTGGGGTCCGACAAGGCGCGCAAAGCGGCCTCGGCGATCTACGCGACCGGCTCGTTCTGGTTTCAGGCCGCGCCCATGGCCGCAGCCCTGGCGACGCTGAATCGGGTCGAAACCTCGACCTATCTGGAAGATATGATGTCGCTCGGAGAGCATCTGCGCTCGGGGCTCGCGGAACGCGCGGAGGCTCACGGCCTCGGCATCCGCCAGAGCGGACCGGTGACAATGCCCTTGGTGCTGTTCGAGGACGACCCCGACCTGCGGCTAGGCTTCGCCTGGTGCTCTCAAATGCTGTCGCGGGGCATCTATCTTCACCCATGGCACAACATGTTCCTGTGCGCGGCCATGACTGAGACGGACATCTCCTCCGCCTTGGATGCCGCGGACCAATCATTCCGGGCGGTGAAGCAGGATCCGCGATCGACTGAGGTGAACTCGAAACTGAGCTTCCTTCTCGCGTGATTACCCGCTGCGAGGGTTTCAACCGCATCAGAACGGTCCCGTCCCCGCGGTTCAGGCGTCACCCGAATGGGCCCGGGCTTAGGCAGGCTGCTGATGCCGTGCGGGGAGTTTGAGGGGCCTGCCCCTCACCATCAGGTTTGGTCCTGTCGGGCATTCGTTTATGACGACGCACGGTTTCACCGACGCCCCTGGAGTTTCATTTGAGCAAGGTCCTGGTTACAGGCGGAGCCGGCTATATCGGCAGCCATGCGGTGTACGCGCTCCTGGACGCCGGGCGCGCACCTGTCGTTCTGGATAATCTGACGACAGGCTTCCGGGAGGCGATCCCTGACGGGGTCCCGCTCTATCAGGGCGATGTCGCGGACGCAGCGCTGGTGGGTCGCCTCCTCGCCAAGGAGTCGATATCGGCCGTCATGCACTTTGCCGGCAGCATCTCCGTTCCGGAGTCCGTTTCGGCGCCTGGAAAATATTACCGCAACAACACCTGCGCGACTCTAAGTCTCGCTCAGACCTGTATTGAGGCGGGAGTGCCTCGATTCATCTTTTCGTCCACCGCGTCCGTCTATGGCGAGGCCAAGGTGTGTCCCTGCGCCGAGGATCTCCCCCCTGCGCCGGTCAGCCCTTATGCCGCATCAAAATGGATGAGCGAGCAGATGCTTGGCGATCTCGGCCTGGCCCACCCAGGCTTCCGATCCGTCCGGTTGCGCTACTTTAATGTTGCAGGAGCTGATCCGCTGGGACGAACGGGACAGCGCAACCCTGACGCGGCGGGACTGGTGAAGCTATCGGTCGAAACGGCGCTGGGTCGCCGGGACATCCTCGAAATCTTTGGCGACGACTACGCGACCAGGGACGGGACCTGCGAGCGCGATTATATCCACGTCAGTGACCTGGCGGACGCCCACCTTTCCGCACTCGCCTACCTCGAAAACGGTGGAGCGTCGACGACTCTCAATCTGGGTTACGGCCAGGGCTACACCGTGCTTGAGGTCATCGCCGCCCTGGAAGCGGTCCTTGGGCGTAAGCTCCGCACGCGCCGGGCCCCTCGGCGTCCCGGCGATCCCGCACGATATTTCTCCGACGTCAGACGCCTGCACGCCACCCTCAACTGGACGCCAAAACATGCGGACATCCATGGGATTCTTCGCTCCGCCCTGAAATGGGCTGGCGCCTTGCCGTCCTGAGCCGGGTTGAGACGATTCCGGATCGCGGGAAGCTTGACCTTCAAGTCGGCGGGATTCGCTTGAGCGTATTTTGCGTTGGCTGTGTGGTTCATCAGGTAAGCGACGCGGCCTAGCAGGCTGTTGAAGAAGTCCGTAGCGCAGCCGGACTCGGCATGATTCACTTTCCTGGTCGAGACGGGCCGGGAGTGGCGGATGCGTGGTGCGGACAGGCGGTCGGGGTCGCTGTTCTCGTACGTGGACGTGGAGGCTCGGGTGCGTCGTGATCACCCGTTGCGGACGATCAGACAGTTGGTCGACACGGCCCTGGCGGCGCTGAGCGCCGACTTCTCGGCCCTGTATTCGGCGAGGATGGGCCGCCCGTCGATCCCGCCGGAGATGTTGCTGCGGGCGATGCTGCTGCAGGCCTTCTACTCGATCCGATCGGAGCGGCAGCTGATGGAGCGGCTGGAGTTCGACCTTCTGTTCCGCTGGTTCGTGGGTCTGGGCGCGGACGAGCCGGCGTGGGATCACTCGACCTTCTCCAAGAACCGCGACCGTCTGCTGGAGGGCGAGATCGCCGCCCGGTTCCTGGCCGCGGTCCTGGCCCAACCGCGCGTGAAGCGGCTGATCTCGACCGATCATTTCAGCGTCGACGGCACACTGATCGAGGCCTGGGCGTCCATGAAGAGTTTCAAACCCAGGGACGCGGGCTCAGGCGATCCGCCAGCGCCTTCACCCCCGAAGGGTCGCAACGCCGAGGTCGACTTCAAAGGTCAGAAGCGGTCCAACGAGACCCATCAGAGCACGACCGATCCCGAGGCCCGGCTCTACCGCAAGGGCCAGGGGATGGAGGCCAGGCTCTGCTTCCTGGGCCACACCCTGATGGAAAACCGCTCGGGCCTGATCGTGGACGCCTGCCTCACGAGCGCCGATGGTCACGCCGAGCGGGTCGCCGCCCTCTCGATGATCGAGCCGCGCGCAGACCGAAGCCGGCCCGTCAGCGTGGGCGCGGACAAGGCGTACGACACCGAGGACTTCGTGAACGAGCTGCGCTCGATGAACGTGCGGGCGCACGTGGCTCAGAACACCCACGGCCGGCGATCGGCCATCGACGGGCGTACGACCCGCCACTGGGGCTACGAGGCCAGCCAGAGGATCCGCAAGCGGATCGAGGAAGGCTTCGGCTGGATGAAGACGGTGGGCGGCCAGCGCAAGACCCGCTTCCGAGGCCGCGTCGGCTGGGCCTTCACATTCGCCGCAACAGCCTACAACCTGATCCGCCTGCCCAAGCTGCTGGCGGCCACGCCATGAGCCTCCTGGGGAAGTGGAGGATCATTGAGCTGCCGGGCTGCGAGGACGACTACGCCGACATGGTCGAGCCGGCCTTCATCGACTTCGATCAAGGCGCCTTCGCCTTCGGCTGTGTCACGGGCAGGTTCCACGGCGGCGGGGAGGCCACCGCCATCTCGTTCGACTGGGATGGCCACGACGAAATGGATGAGGCCCGCGGCTCGGGATGGGCCGAACTCCAGCCCAATGGCTCTCTCCGAGGCGAAATCCACCTTCACCAAGGCGACGAAATCGCCTTCATCGCCCGCCGCTGGGCGACATCTTCAACAGCCTGTTAGGCCTTTCGCGACCTGAGGCTCGGCTTTGCGAGATCGGGACGTTCGGGCCAGTCGTGTTTGGGGTAGCGCCCGCGCATCTCCTTGCGGACATCGCGCCAGGTTCCGGCCCAGAATCCCGGAAGGTCGTTGGTAAGTTGGATCGGGCGGCCGGCCGGAGACAACAGGGCCAGGACCAGAGGCGCGCCACAAGAAAGCCGCGGGTGTACGGTGAGGCCATAGAGGGACTGAACCCGCACCTCGACCCGAGGTCCTCCATCACCGCTGTAGTCAATGGGATGCGCGCCGCCCGCCGGCGAGGTCCAATGGGGTGGTGCGTCCTGGGCCAATCGCGCCGCCGCACCATTCGGCAACGCCTCGAGGAGAGCGGCTGCAAGTCCCGCATCATCAAGGTCTGACAGCGAGCGTTTGCCGTCCAGCGCCGGAAGCAGCCAGACCTCCAGGGTTTCTTTGAGGCTGACGTCATCCAGAGATGCCCAGGCGCCCCGCTCGGCGAGAAACCGCGCGCGGTTGCGAAGTCCACGGGAGCGAGGTCCCCAGGCAAGCGAGTCAAGGCCCACCTCCCGCACCTCCGCGAGCAGATCCGCCGCCAGGAGATCGGGCGCGAGGGTTTCGGCACTCGTCACCTCAACCGTGTGACTGCCAAGACAAATTCGGCTTTCCGCAACCCGGCGTCCAGAGGGCGTTCGACGGATAGCGCTCTCCGTCCTCAGGAGATGTGGCGCATAGGTCCGGAGCAGGTCGATGTGCAGCGGGGCGGCGAGGCGAATCCGATCGCGGGGTTGCCCTGGGGCGAGTTCCGCCACGGCGAGCCATGCCTCTCGCGCCAGAGGCTCCTGCGGGTCGATGATGGCGCCGCGTCCATTGGCGAGGTTGAAGACGCCGTTATCGCCTGACTGGCGCGCGATCCACTCCGGAAAGGCGGCGGCAATGAGGACGCCGCACTCGGGCGAAGGCCGGCTTTGCGCGGCTTCAGCGCCCAACCAGGATTCGGCGAGCCCTCGCCACTCCTGAACTTGCCTGCCGGCGCGGCGAGCCCGCGCGCCGCGATCGTCCCGGAACCGCGAGCGCCTTTCGGCGATATCCACGCCGCGGCCGCCAAACGACGGCTCCCCCAGGACCACCGCGAACTCGGCCGCCTCCTGGGCAAGCCCCAATTCAGCCCCCAAGAGCAGCAACTGCCCAAGTCGCGGGGGAAGACCTAGCTTGAGCAAGGCCTTGCCGCGCGCCGTCAAGCGTCCAGCCTCGTCGAGGGCGCCGAGGCGCTTCAGGAGATGAGCCGCATGGTCGAGCGACGACTTGGACGGAGGATCGAGGAAGGCCAGGCCGTCCGGCCCCGTCAGGCCCCAACTGGCCAGTGACAGCAGGAGCGCCGAAAGGTCGGCGCGGAAGATCTCAGGCTCGTCGAACGGCGGCAAACTGCGATCTTCGGCTTGATCCCAAAGACGCCAGCATTGCCCCGGGCCGGTTCGTCCCGCCCTCCCCCGGCGTTGATCCGCTGCGGCGCGTGACACCCGGGTCGTTTCCAGTCGGGGCAAACCCAA
>JAKBBV010000028.1 GCA_021808285.1 Pseudomonadota bacterium
ATCGGAAGGCCGGTCTCCGGAGAGCGGTCTTCCGATCCTGGGCATCTGTCTGGGGCACCAGCTCCTGGCGCTCAGCCTCGGCGCCGAGACAGCCAAGATGGAGCAGGGCCACCATGGCGCCAACCACCCCGTGCGCGACTTGACCACAGGCAAGGTGGAGATCGTGTCGATGAACCACGGCTTCACCGTGCGCAGAGAGACCCTACCGGAATCGCTGGAGGAGACGCACGTGTCGCTGTTCGATGGCACCAATGCCGGCCTGAAGCTGAAGGACCGTCCAGTAGTCTCCGTCCAGCATCATCCCGAGGCATCCCCCGGTCCGACCGACTCCCTGGGCCTGTTCCAGCGCTTCGTCGACCTGGCCCGAGTCCACGCCAGGAGCTGAGCGCAGAGCCCGGCTGGCCCGGCCGGTTCAGGCGATTGCGCTTCCCGACGCGCGCCGCTAAAGCGGCGTCTTAGCCTTCAACTCCAGACCCTAAGGGGACGCGCACGACCTCGATGCGCGCCATGAGCCTTGCCCAGACGCACTGATCTTAAGAGCATCCTCATCATCGGCGCGGGGCCCATCGTCATCGGACAGGCCTGCGAGTTCGACTATTCCGGCGTCCAGGCGATAAAGGCGCTGCGCTCGGACGGCTACAAGGTCATCCTGGTCAATTCCAATCCGGCGACGATCATGACCGACCCGGAGGTGGCGGACGTCACCTATGTGGAGCCGATCACGCTGGAGGCGCTCACTCGCGTCATTGAGGCCGAGCGGCCCGACGCCCTGCTGCCGACCATGGGCGGCCAGACGGCGCTCAACGCCGCGCTGGAGCTGGAGCGCGCCGGCGTGCTCGAACGTTTCGGGGTGGAGATGATCGGGGCCCGGGCCGAGGTCATCGACAAGGCCGAGGACCGCCAGAAGTTTCGCCTCGCCATGGACGCCATCGGCCTGGAGAGCCCGCGTTCGCGCATCGCCCATACCCTGGAGGAAGCCCTTCAGAGCCAGGCCGAGATTGGCCTGCCGGCCATCATCCGCCCCTCCTTCACCCTGGCCGGCACCGGCGGCGGCATCGCCTACAACCTGGCCGAGTTCCGCGAGATCGTGGAGCGCGGGCTGTCGCTCTCGCCGACGCAGGAGGTGCTCATCGAGGAGAGCGTGCTCGGCTGGAAGGAGTTCGAGATGGAGGTCGTCCGCGACAAGGCGGACAATTGCATCATCGTCTGCGCCATCGAGAACGTGGATCCCATGGGGGTTCACACTGGCGATTCGATCACCGTCGCCCCCGCGCTCACCCTGACGGACAAGGAGTATCAGCGCATGCGCGCCGCTTCGATCGCGGTGCTGCGTGAGATCGGGGTGGAGACCGGCGGCTCCAACGTCCAGTTCGCCATCAATCCGGCCGACGGACGCATGGTGGTGATCGAGATGAATCCGCGCGTGTCGCGCTCCTCCGCGCTCGCCTCCAAGGCCACCGGCTTTCCCATCGCCAAAGTCGCCGCGCGTCTCGCCGTGGGCTACACCCTCGATGAGCTGACCAACGACATCACCGGCGCGACGCCGGCGAGTTTCGAGCCCTCGATCGACTATGTGGTCACCAAGATTCCCCGCTTCGCCTTCGAGAAATTTCCGGGCGCCGAGCCGCACCTGACCACCCAGATGAAGAGCGTGGGCGAGGTCATGGCCATCGGCCGCTGCTTCGCCGAGAGCTTCCAGAAGGCCCTTCGCGGCTTGGAGACGGGACTTAGCGGTCTCGACGACATCGCCATCGGCGACGCCAATGGCGATCTGGAGGCGGCGCTGATCCGCAAGCTGGGCGAGCCGACCCCCGACCGCCTGCGAGTCATCGCCCAGGCCTTCCGTCACGGCTTGAGCGTGGAGCAGGTCAACGCCGCCTGTTCCTACGATCCGTGGTTCCTGCGCCAGATCGAGCGCCTCATCGCCGAGGAGGCGCGGGTGGCCGCCGAGGGTCTGCCCGCCGACGCGGCGGGATTTCGCCGCCTCAAGGCTCTCGGCTTTTCCGATGCCCGCCTGGGCAAGCTCACCGGCCAGAGCGAAGGCGCGGTGCGCGCCGCGCGCCAGGCGATGGGCGTTCGCCCCGTCTTCAAGCGCATCGACAGCTGCGCGGCGGAGTTCACCGCCATCACGCCCTATATGTATTCCACCTATGAGACCGGTGCCCTGGGCGTCCCGCCACAATGCGAGTCCGAGCCCTCCGAGGCGCGCAAGGCGGTCATCCTGGGGGGCGGGCCCAACCGCATCGGCCAGGGCATCGAATTCGACTATTGCTGCTGCCACGCCGCCTTCGCCTGCGAGCGGGCGGGCGTCGAGTCGATCATGATCAACTGCAATCCCGAGACCGTCTCCACCGACTATGACACCTCCGACCGGCTCTATTTCGAGCCCCTGACCACCGAGGACGTGCTCGAGGTCCTGCATGTGGAGGGCTCGCGCGGGACCCTGCTAGGCTGCATCGTGCAGTTCGGCGGCCAGACCCCGCTCAAGCTCGCCCGGCCCCTCGAGGCCGCGGGCATCCCCATTCTGGGCACCACGCCTGACGCCATCGACCTGGCCGAGGACCGCGAGCGGTTCTCGGACCTCCTCAACCGGCTGGGGATCCAGCAGCCGGCAAACGCCACCGCGCGCAGCGTGGAAGAGGCCTTCGCCAAGGCGGCGGCGCTGGGCTATCCCGTGGTCGCCCGCCCCTCCTATGTGCTGGGCGGCCGGGGCATGGAGATCGTTCGCGACGAGGCGCAGATGCGCGCCTATCTCGACCGCTCCGGCGCCGATCTGGGCGCGGACTTCGGCGGCCATCCCCTCCTTATCGACGCCTATCTCTCGCGGGCCACGGAAGTGGACGTGGACGCCCTGTGCGACGGCGGCGAGGTGTTCATCGCCGGGGTCATGGAGCATATCGAGGAGGCGGGGGTCCATTCGGGCGACAGCGCCTGCTCTCTGCCCCCCTTCTCCCTGCGACCCGAGACCGTAGCCGAGCTTGAGGCCCAGGCCCGCGCCATGGCCCTGGCCCTGGGCGTACGCGGCCTGATGAATGTGCAGTTCGCCATCGAGGAGCCGCAGTCGGAAGCGCCGCGCATCTTCGTGCTGGAGGTCAATCCGCGCGCCAGCCGCACCGTGCCTTTCGTGGCCAAGACCATCGGCCAGCCCCTGGCGGCCATCGCTGCACGGCTGATGCTGGGCGAACCCCTCTCCACCTTCGGTCTGAAGCCGGCCCGCTATGACCATGTCGCGGTCAAGGAGGCGGTGTTCCCCTTCGCCAAGTTCGGCGGTGTGGATACGGTGCTCGGCCCCGAAATGCGTTCCACCGGCGAGGTCATGGGCCTGGACTGGCGCCGGGAGGGCGAGGAGCTGATCGACGCCTATGCCCGCGCCTTCCTCAAGAGCCAGCTCGCCGGCGGCACCAAGCTGCCGCGCCAGGGGGGGGTGTTCGTCTCGGTCAAGGAGGCCGACAAGCCCTGGATCCTGGAGCCCGTGCGCCTCCTGACAGGTCTCGGCTTCAAGGTGCTGGCGACCTCCGGCACCCACGCCTTCCTGCGCGAGCACGGCGTCGAGGCGGAGCTGGTCAAGAAGGTTCTGGAGGGCCGGCCCCACATCGTCGACGCCATGCAGAACGGCGAGGTCCAACTCGTGTTCAACACCACCGAGGGACGCCAGAGCCTGCTGGACAGCTTCAGCCTGCGACGGGCCGCCCTGATGCTGCGCATCCCTTACTACACCACCGCCGCCGGGGCCCTGGCCGCGGCCCAGGCCGTGGTCGCCCAGTCGCGCGGCGGTCTGGAGGTCCGTCCCCTCCAGGCCTATGCGGTGACCTGAGGCGGGAGAGGGTCCCGCCCCCCCGGGCTCGGGCCGCCGCAGCTCCCCTCAGCCGCCAATGGGCGCGACGAAGGCCTGGCCGTCCACGTCGGTGAGCTTCAGATAAGCGGCCTGGGGCGCGGGCCCCGGCGTGGGAGGGGCCGCGCTCGCGGACGCGGCTCCAGCCGTCGCCGCGGCGGCAGGCGGCGTCAGGGTGATAGTGGCCGCCGCCCCCACGGGCGCGCGCAGACCGAACGGTCCGGGGCTGAACTTGTTGTAGGGATAGTCGTTGGCGAAAGCGGACTTGGGCGTCTTGGCTAGCGCCTTGGCGTCCCATTGGACGATGGGCTTCTTGCCGGCGTCCAGCAGGGCGGCCTGCATGACATGCACCGGCGCCTCGGGCGTGCCGGCGTCGAGATAGACGTGGAAGCGCACGCCGCCGCCCGGAAGCACGACAGCCTTGGTCAAGGTCAAGTGGTGCTTGGTTGGACTGACCGGTCCTCCATGGAAGGGCGAGATCACCGAGCCGCGATAGTAGTTGTAGGTCCCGACATTATAGATCGCCACGAAGGCGAACACCGCCAGGCCCAGTCGCCGATAGGCGCCCAGGGAGAGGGGCAGCGGCAGGGCTCCGCCGAACCAGCGGAACCAGGCCTGGCCGGCCAGGGCGGCTCGGCTCCTGAGCAGGCGGCCATCCAGCGAGTAGGCCCCTCCCCCGCCCAGGAACAAGGTCGCGCCCATGGCCAGGTTGCAGGCGGCCATGGTCCATTCGTCGATGCAGGTGGCGCCCTGCCAGCCGAACATGGCCATGAGCAGGACAGAAAGCCCCATGGAGACCAGGGCCGCCAGACGGGTCAGGAGACCGACCATGAGCATGGCCCCGAAGACCAGCTCCACGGCGCTGAAGACGATCACGCCCGCATAGAGCAGGGCGAAGTGGGTGAGCATGTAGCTCATCAGATGGTCGAGGCCGAACAGGGCGCCGGGCATCGCCGTCTGGAACTTGTTGGCCATCCAGCTCGTGGCGTGGGGATCGAGCTTGGCGGGCGCGTAGATGAAGCGCCGCGACCCTCCGCCCCAATAGATGAAGCCCTGGATGAATCGCACCGAGAGCATGGCGACACCGGCGGTCCACCAGTCGCTGGCGGTGTCGGTGCGGGCGTTCTTGGGGCCTTCAAGCGCCTTATCGAAGGCCTGGGCGGCGTCCGTCATCTGAAATCCCCTTTGTCCAGTCCCTGTATGCAGTCCCTGTGTCCTGGGCCATGGCCCCGTTCGCCGGCTAGCAAGACGCCCCTCCGGCGGCCGACGGTCAAGGGGCTGGCGACTCGCCCTCATAGGGCTTGAAGCCATAGCGCTCGAAGATCTCAAGCGCCTGGGGCGAGCGGATGAACTCCAGCCACAGGCGCGCCGCCTCGGGGTGGTTTGCGCCCGCGACGATCGCCCCGGCATAGATGGCGGTGGCGTTCTGTTCGGCCGGGATGTCCACGTTCGCGATCGGATCGCCAACCTGTTCCTGGAACATCGCCTCGGACTTCCAGGTGACGCCCGCCTGGGCGCGGCCCTGCATGAGGAAGAGCGGCGTCTGGCGGTGATGGATATGGGTGAGCTCGGTGGTTCCGTCCGCCACCTTGGTCTTGTAGACCTGCCTGACCAGGGCCTCCCCGCCAGCCTTGGCGAGCGCCGCCTTGATCTGGCGCGCCACGCCTTCGAACTCCGGATTGGGCATGGCCAGGCGGATGTCGGGCCGGCCCAGATCGGCGAGCCCGGTCACATGGGCGGGATTTCCCGCCGGGACCATGATGGTCAGGTTATTGGTGGCGTAGGGAACGGCCTCTCCGGTGAGGACCCCGGCGGCGATCTGTTTGCGCACCGCCTGCAGCCCCGCCAGGTAGACATCGGCCTGGGCGCGCCAGGTCATATTGCCCGAGGTGATCCGCCCGCCCGCCTTGATCTGCCGGATCAGGAGGCCCGGCGGGATCGTCTCCCAGTAGAGGCGGCCCTTGAACTGCGGGTGCGCCTCCTCGAACGCCTTCACCAGCGGCGCCATGGCGAAGAAATAGTTGCCGCCGACGAAGAGGACGAGCTTGGGATCGGTCAGGTCGCCGTGAAAGTCGGCCAGGTCATCGACCTGGGGAATGGTGAATTCGAGTCCGCGGTCGGCGGCGTCGCTGTTGGCGCCGTGCTGCCAGGGCGGAAAGACGGCGTCCTTGGCCGGGGACGGCGCGCAGGGAGGCTCGCTCAGCGACGGCTGGGCCATGGCGGCCATGGTCCCCAGAAGGCCCGCCGCAACCACGAGCCCCGCACCCCATCTTCGGCGAAGCGAAACATGACCCATATTATGACCTATTTCATATAGTGGTAGCCGGCCTGCTGGAACTCAGGGATGGTCGCGACCATCCCGGGCGTGAGCACGACGCCGGGGGCGAGGTGGTTGGTCAGTTCGGCGGCCATCTGCTCGTGGCTGAGGTGATCGGGATTGAGCCCTTCCTTGATCAGGCGCGCGCTCATCTCCCAGAGGGCCAGATGGCAGGCCATGAACACCGCCCCGCGCGCCATGAGGGCGGCGACCGTATTGCCGGCGGTGGAATAGGCCCCTTTTTCGCTCTCAGGATCGCGATCAGCCTCGGCCGCACGGTCCAGATCGAGGAAGGTATTGGTGGCCGGAGCGCCCATGGGTTTAGCCAGCTTGGCCAGGCCGTACTTGTCCCACATGGCCTGATCGAGCAGGGAAAGCTGGGCCGGGCCATGGGTGGCCGACACCAGCAGGAAATCCGGATGCTTGAACGACCAGATCTGGACGTTCATGGCGTTGCGCATGCCGTTGACCCAGGGGCCGGAGAGCTCGGTGTTGTCCCAGATCTGGCGAGGGCCGCCCTGATAGGACAGCAGCGCCGCCATGGCCTCGTGATCCCAGTACTGGCGATCTTCCAGGATCATGGGCACGGTCTTGTAGTCGCGCCGCCCGCGAGCCCTGGCGAGCTGTTCGGCGAGGTCCTTGAGCTTGGCGGCGCCGGGAGGAGCCAGCGGAGCGGCTTGCGCAGAGGGCGCCGCCTGAGCGAGAGCGGCCGCCGCGGCGCCGCCAGCAAGGACCACGCCGAACCCGGCCAAGGCCGCGCGCCGATCAGGAGTGGGCTGCATGATGTGTCTCCTCCGCGTGGGGCTGCGCGGCTTTCCGGGCAGGACGCATGCAGCGGACAAAGCCTCCGGCAATCCATAAGGTCCAACGATTTAATCTGCTGGCAATCATCGATGGCGTCGAACGATTGAATAGGGCGAAAGCCGATCTGAAGGCCGCACGCCCTTCAGCAGCGGTAGGCGGAGCTTCGCGGGGCGCCGCGTCGACCCCGCGCACCCGTCAGAGTCGACGGCGGGGTCCGCGATCAGTCGTCCGCCATACTCCGGCCAAAGCGGAAATGTGTGATGTCCGCCGAGAACAGCATCGCCCAAGTCCACTCCGCCCAAAGTCTGAGCTTACGTCCCGCCGTGGGCATCTGGCTGAGATAAAAGGCGCGCCACAGCAGCCAGGCGAGCAGACCCGACAAGCGATAGCCGAAGACGGCGGCCACGCCGCTCAAGCGGCCCACGGTCGCCAATTGCCCACGGGGGCGATATCGAAACGGACGGGTCGGTTGCGACGCCAGGACGGCGCGCAGATTATCCGCCACATGAGCCCCCTGGCGAACGGCGAACTGAGCGGTGGGCGGGCATGGCTGTTCGTCCCAGCTGTTGACGACGCTGGCGCAGTCGCCGATGGCCCAGAGGCCGTCGAAGCCCGGAACGGAGAAGTCGGGATTCACCAGGATGCGGCCGCGGCTCAGCTCAAGATCGAGGCGCTCGACGAGACCTTGGGGGCGATTTCCCGCCGAAGCGATCAGAGTTCGGGCGCGAAGGCGCTCGCCGGTAGAGAGCGCAAGGCCATGAGCCGTCGCCTCCGCCGCGCCGGTCTTCAGCAGGCATTTAACGCCGCGACGCTCCAATGACCGCCGCGCCGCTTCCCCAAGACTGGGAGGCAACTCCGGCAGGAGGCGGTCCTGATTCTGGACCACGGACACGGTCAGTTCCTCAAGTCTGACGCGGGGATAGTAGGTGCGGACGCTGCGCAGGAAGTCGGCCAGCTCACCCGCGACCTCGACGCCCGAGAAGCCGCCCCCGACGATGACGAAGTGTCCGAGTTCGGCGCGGACAGCAACGTCGCTTTCGAGTTCGATCTGCGCCAGCCGCCGAAGCACGACGTTGCGGATTTCCAGGGCGTCTCCCACGGTCTTTATCGGCAGGGCGTGCTCGGCCAGCCCCGGCAGGAAGTCCGTGCGCGCCCGGTTGCCCACCGCGAGCACGAGCTGATCGAAGGCGAGCGTGATCGGCCCGGCCAGGGTGTGACAGGCGAGGGAGCCGGCGGCGAGGTCTATGGCCTCGACCCTACCCATGACAAACTGAGTCCGGTCCGAGGGCCGGACCACCTGTCGCAGAGGCGCGACGACGTGTTCGGGGAAAATCGACGCGCCGATGACTTCCGCGAGCAGGGGATTGAAGGTGGTGTAGCTCTCCTCGCTCAGGAGCAGCAGTCGAACGCCTTCCGGCAGATCACGCGCGAGAGACCGCGCGAGTGCGCACCCCGCGAAGCCACCCCCCACGACGACAAGGTTGCGTCGCGCGGGCTGTTCCGAAGCCCAGATCATCTTGTCGGGAGTCATTCGGCGGTCCATCCGCCGTCGATGGTGAGAATGGCGCCGGTGATGGACGCGGCCGCCTCGCTGGCGAGAAAACCGACCAGGCCCGCAACCTGCCCCACGGTGACGAACGCCTTGGTCGGCTGAGCCGCCAGAAGCACGTCCCGGATCACCTCCGCTTCGGTCAATCCCCGGGCCCGGGCGTTTTCGGGCACCTGCTTCTCAACCAGCGGCGTCCAGACGTAGCCAGGGCAGACAGCGTTGGCCGTGACCCCGTGTTCGGCGGCCTCCAGAGCGATGGTCTTTGTCAGACCCGCCACGCCGTGCTTCGCCGCGACATAGGCGCTCTTGAACGGCGAGGCGACCAGGGCGTGAGCCGAGGCGATGTTGATGATCCGCCCCCAACCCTTCTGCTTCATGACAGGAAGCGCGCAGGCGGCCGTATGAAACGCAGAGGACAGGTTGATGGCGAGGATCGCATCCCAGGTCGCGGGGGGAAACGCCTCTATCGGCGCCACATGCTGTATGCCCGCATTGTTGACCAGGACATCCACGCTTCCGAAATGATCGATAGCGCCTGTGATCAGGCCGCGCACGGCATCCGCCTGGGACATGTCCGCGGAGTCATACCGCGCCACGGCGCCGCTCCGGCGCTCCAGATCACAGCGCAGGGCCTCGATATCGTCTGCGTCGCCGAAGCCGTTGATGACCACTGACGCGCCCAGATCGGCGAGGCTCTCAGCTATGGCCCGGCCGATGCCGCTGGTGGAGCCCGTAACGACCGCCGTCTTCCCCTTCAGCATTCCCATCGTCTCCATGGTTTCCGGATCATTCGGGTTCGACGTCCGCATCAGCGGGGGTCGAGATAGTCGTGAACGACGGTTCCGAGATTGAGGGTCAGGTCGGCGATCAGGTGGATGGCAGAGACGACCTCCCGCACGGGCAGGGCGCTGACCGGAGCCAGGGCGTGAGGGTGCAGGTCGAGGGCGGCGGGACCTTTCCAGGCGCCCTTGAGGCGGATGTCGCCCAACTGAAAGCGAACCAGCTCGCAGACGCGCGGCGAGCCGTCCACATGCGGGATGATCTTGAGGAGAAAGCCGGGCTCCCTCAGCCCCTTGAGCGCGACCTCGTCCTCGATCGCCTCGTGTTTGTAGCCCATGGTCCCGGTGGCCACCCGGACCGAGCCATAGTCGAGCGTACCCAGCAAGGTGTCGTGTTCGACCCTGAGGGTGGGGCGAGCCAACTTCTTGGGGAAGCCCCACAGCTCGCGCCCTCCGGCGATGGGGGGATCGTCGTCCAGATACATGGCGTGGGTGTAACCGCCGGTCTCGCCCTGGAAGCGGACAGGAATGACCTGGCCGGACTCGGTATAGTCGCCGAAACCGGTGCTGTCGGGCATGCGGATGAACTCATACTTGACCAGGGGAGCGGCCAGTTCGAGCGGCTTTGGGACGACCCTCTCCAGAAGCTCCGGATCGGTCCTGTAGGTGATGATAAGGTATTCCCGGTTGAGAAACCGGTACGGGCCGGGCGGATAGGCCGGGCTCGTCAGGGGCATGGAAAAGGCCCGGGCGCGAACCTCACTCGCCTTCATGGCGCCTCTCCTCCGCAATCAGGATCCTGCAGATAGTCATGCGCCACCGTCCCCAGATCGAGGGTGAAGTCGGCAAGAACGTGAAGACCGGAGATCACCTCCCGAACCGGGAGCGCGCAAAGCGGGGCTAGGGCATGGGGCTGCAGGTCCAGCGAGGCGGGGGCGCGCCAGGCGCCCTTGATGATCATATCGCTGCGGGTCACGCGAACCAGCTCGCAGATGCGCGGCGATCCATCCACATGCGGGATGATCTTGAGAAGGTAGCCAGGCTCCGCAAAGGCCTTGCGCGCCGCCTCTTCGCCAACCGCCTCATGCTTGTAACCCATGCTGGCCGTAGCCACGCGCTCAGGGCCGTAGTCGAGCGCGCCCAGCAGCACATCGTGGGCCACTTCGAGGCGGGGCGCAGCCAGCTTCTGGGGAAAGCCCCACAGCTCGCGCCCACCGGAGATCGGCGCGTGCACATCGAGGAACATGCAGTGGGTATAGCTCCCCCTCTCTTCGCCAAGCCGCACTGGGATCGTCTGAGCGGCGGCGGCGTAGCGTCCGAACCCCGTCCCCCCCGCCATGCGCACGAACTCCATGCGCACAAGCCCCCCCTCAAGAACCTGCAGCGGTTCCGGCGTCACGGCGCAGATCGCCTCCGGATCCGTGCGATAGGTGATGATCAGATGTTCGCGATCGGTGAACCGATAGGGGCCCGGCGGATAGGACGGGCTCATCAGGGGCATGGCGAAGGCCGCCTGACAAAGCTCAGCGGGCGTCATGGCTTCGAGGTCCTGGCGGCGGCTTCGGAGGCGGCAGGGCTGGAGGCGACAAGCCGGGAATGGACAACGTCGAAGACTCGCGCGCCGGCATGGCCAAAGTTGGGCTCAAGCCATGGCGAGGCGACCAGCGTCTCGGCCATATCGGCAGCGCCCTGAGCCCATCGCGCCAGCATGGCGGCTCGGCTGAACTCGTAGTCCTTGGCTGAGCTCTGCCGAGAGCCGGGCCTGAAGATGAGATGAACGACGTCCATCTCCGTCTCGCAACTGAAGTCCAGAAGTTTGCGGGCCGCGGCCGAGTCGCGAAATGACTCGGGGATCTCGGAGAGAAACGCGTTGATGGCGAAGCGGATCTCATGCTTGCCGGTAAATACGTCCGTATTCATCCGTGTGCGGCTTGAAAACCTGACGTCCTTCTCACGCTCCGATATCTCCTCTAGCGTCTCGGGCAGATCCCCTCTGGCCTTGAACAGATCGACCTGGAAGATGATCCGACTGTCGCGCGGAAAGTAGTCGATAACGTGATGGAGCGGCGTGTTCGAGACGATGCCGCCATCCCAATAGTGTTCTCCATCAATCTCCACGGGTGGAAAAGCCGGAGGCAGGGCGGCGCTAGCCATCACATGAGCCGGCGTGATCCGCGTGGTCTCGCTGTCGAAATAGACGAACTCCGCGCTTCTGACGTTGACGGCGCCGACGCTGAGCCGCGTGGTCCCGGGGGCGTTGATCCGGTCAAAATCAACCAGCTCCTCCAGCGTGCTGCGCAGGAGAGAGGTGTCGTAGTAGCTCGTCCCCGATCTTCGTCCGAGCAGATCCAGAGGCCGGCGGGGCGCGAAAAAGCCGGGCTGCCCGAAGGCTAGGGCCCATAGGGCTCCGGCCGGAACGGGCCAGTCGAATCCGATGTCGGGCCAGGAGGCCGAGGGCGCGGTGATCCGCTCCCAGAACGCCCTCAATCGCGTCACGCGATCCTGGGGCGCATTGCCCGCGATGATCGCTCCGTTGATCGCGCCGATGGAGATTCCCGCCACCCAGTCGGGTGCGTAGTCAGAGGCGGCCAGGGCCTCGAACGCTCCAGCTTGATAGCTTCCGAGCGCGCCTCCCCCCTGAAGCACGAGCGCGACCTTCCGATCATAGTCTTCGGGTTTTGGGGGATAGGCGGGAGCTGGGCGCGCGCCCTTTGATCCTGCGTCAGGGGCTGTCACAGCGATGCCCCTGTCCCCGCCGCCGGATCGTCTGCCGCCGCGGTCGACGCGTGGGACAACGCCTGCTCCCAGAGCTGGAACGTGCGCTGGAGCTCGAGGCTCAACACCTCCGTTTCCGCCTGAAGTCTCACGATGCTGGCCGAAAAGACGTCGCGCATCACCTGTGACACGGCCATGGGCTCGGTGGCGCGATTGAGGTCTTGGGCGAAAGTCATGGCCCGCTCGAACGCGGCCTGACGACGGTCGACCCAGTTCACGACAAGGCGGCCCTGGTTCTCGATCAGTCGCCTCTGGATCTCCAGAAGGGCGTTCGAACTCTGGGCCCAGGTCCTGACCGGGTCGCCGACCGGCGAAGAGGGCCGTCGATTTGGGATCGCTTGCGGGTTTGGCATGGCGGGGGTCCTTCATGCGAAAGGGAGACGCGGAAACCGGGAACCCGATGTCGCGCGCCGAATAACGAGCTATTCGACGCGACCGCGGCAAAGGTTTCAGGCCGAGCTCGCCGGACGCGCGCGAGCCGGACGCTGCGGTCGAAAACGCGGACGGGAGGCGCCCAAAAGCGCGGCTCGGACCCCGACCCGCAGGCGCCGTCCCCCCTAAGGGAATGACACGAAATTGCGCCCCCGTGTCCGGAATTGCGGTGTTCGCGGCCGCACGGCTCCCGGGCCCGGCGCACTCGGGTAACACTCCGACTTGCGGCTGCAGCACTGGGCTCAGGGGAAGGGTCCCGTCAGCCGAGGGAAGACTCGTATGTCGTGTTGCGACTTTCAGACCTTGATGAGAGCGGCACAGGGAGGCGACGAGGCCATGTATCGTGAGCTGTTGCAGCGCCTCAGGCCGGTCCTCAGGCGATTCTTCACAACGAAGCTGCCAAGCTCAGCGGTTGAAGACGCCGTCCAGGACACCCTGATCTGCGTTCATCTCAAACGTCACACCTACGACGCGAGCCGACCGTTTGAGCCCTGGCTCATGACCATAGCCCGGTATCGCTGGATCGAGCGCGTGCGCGTGTCGAAACGCGCGCGCTTTGTGGAGCTTTCGGACGCGACCTCGGTCTTCGACCATCATGATGCGGTGATGAGCCGGCGGATTCTGCACGAGATGCTGTCCGACCTTAAGCCCGCTCAACGTCACGTCATCCGCCTTGTCCGCCTCGAAGGACAGTCGATCGCGGACGCCGCGCGCGCCACGGGTCAGTCCAGCGCCCTGGTCAAGACGAACATCCACCGGGGTCTCCGGCAACTGGCGACACGCGCCGCCAGCTTCTTCGCCACCGGCGCCGCCTGAACGTTGCGTCCTATCCGCGCCGTCGCACGCCTTGAAAGCGAAATGTCGAGGGGCGCGCGCCCTCCGCCTCGAAGAGCCGCCTTGAAAGGTGTGAGGCGCCGGAGAAGCCGGCGCTCTGCGCGATCGCGCTGATCGGGAGATCCGTCTCGAGGAGCAGACGCTTGGCGCGATCAAGCCGCCGAGCCATGACAAAGGCGTGAGGGGTCTGTCCGGTGGCCTTGGTAAAGGCTCTCAGGAAGTGGAACCGGCTGAGGTGGGCCAGATCGGAGAGGGTGTCCAAGGACAGATCCCGGTCGAGGTGGGTCTCGACGTAGTCTTTGATTTCCGCCAGCCGACGAGGCGGCAGGACGTGCTGAGCGGGGCGGAGGCCGGCGGCGACATTACTGTGTCCACGGAGGACTTGGGCCAGAAAGGATTCGGTGATGACCTCGAGCGCCAACGGGCTGAGACGATCCGCGCGGCACCCGTGAAGAAGGGTCTGGAACAGGGCTGCGAGAAGGGGATCTTCGACTCCGACTTCCGGACTGAGACGCACCTGGGCGCCATCGCGGTCGAACGCGGTTTCGGCCAGCCTGCAGAGCCGCACCGGCGGGATGTAGAGATGGGCGTATTCGATCGGGCCCTGGGTCGACCATGAATATCCAGAGCCGGAGGGGATGACCGTGATCGACTCGCAGGACGTCTCCCTGACCAGAGTCGGACCGTCGCAGGCGCGCCGGACGCGTTTGGCTCCGCCGAGGTGGAGAACGACATAATGCTCGCTGAGGGGCGGCTGGGCGAAGTCGGGCCGCGTGCCCCTGAACCACCGCAGCGAGCATCCCTGGGTCTCAAGAGGGACGTCCAACAAGGCGGGGCATTCCGCGTCCGGCGACCACGCGTCGCGTTGAAGAAGCGGTTGGGACGTCATCTCGGCGTGAAAATACCCCGGCTTTTTTTACAACGATACCGTAATGCGCGACTAAGACGGTTTTCTGACAAGCCGTCGACACCGGGCAGCGGCCATTGGCCTCGAACCGTGTAAAGGCCGCGCCGACCCGCCGTGACCACGTCGCTCCATGTCTCGTTCACCGCAGTCCGGGTGTCGTGTGAGCCCGCTGCGGGATCGTGGGGCTTAGATCCGGGCCCCTGTTCGCTCCCCGTGTGATGGCAGCTATACGGCGGGCATGGCGACGTCCCCTTCCCACCCCCGACATCACCGCCGAGGCGTGCTGCAAGGCGCAGGCGCCGCTGTGGCTGTGGGAGGCGCTGCGCTGGGCCTCAATGCGATTTCACCGGGAATCTGGCCGGAAAGGCCGCTGTTCGGGCTCAATCGCAGTCACTGGGCCCGCGCCCTCCCCGCGCCCAATCCGCCGCCGACCCGCGACCTGGACGCCGACTTTGTCGTCATTGGCGGAGGTTTCACGGGCCTCTCGGCCGCCTATTACCTGCGCCAGGTTCTCCCCCAGGCGAAGGTCGTCCTGCTCGAGGCCGTGCGCTGCGGAAACGGCGCTTCGGCGCGCAACGGGGCGATGCTGCAGACCTCCACGGAAGACACCTATATGGAGCCGGACGTGGACCCGGTCTTCCACCGTCGACTCTACGCTGTCACCCGCGACAACATTGAGCGGATCCGGCGGCTGCAAGCCGTCACGGGCGTGGACTGCGAGCTCGACACCCGCGGCGCCCTCCAGGTGGCCTTCACCCAGCGGGACGCCCAGGCCATGCCGCGAATCGCCGCAAAGCTGCGCGCCGCGGGTCTTCCCGTGGACGACTGGGGCGCGGAGGATGTCGCTCAGGCCCTCGGAACGCGGGCCTATCACGGCGGCCTCTACGAACCGGCCAGCGGTCAGGTTCACCCTGGAAAGCTGGTCGCGCTGTGGAAACGCGCCGCAGAGCTGTCGGGCGCCGAGATCTATGAGGGCGCGGCAGTGACGGCGGTCGACGAGGGGCCACGTCTGTCCTTGCATCTCGCCAACGGGATCACCGCCAGGTCGCCGCATGTCGTTCTGGCGACCAATGTCTACACCTCAAGGTTGGGCTATCTGCGCGCCGCTGTGGCGCCCATCGTCAATCACGTGGCCATCACCCCGCCGCTGGGCCCGTCTGAGCTCGCCGCATTGGGATGGTCGCGGCGCATCCCGTTCAACGACAGTCGCACGAATGTGGTCTATGCGGGCCTCACCCGCGACAACCGCGTCCATATCGGCGGCGGCGTCGAGCAATATGAGTTTGACGACGGCCTGGCCGACCCGGCGGACCACGGCGCCGCCCTTGGCTTTCTTCGCCGCGAGCTCGCGCGGCTCTATCCGTCCCTGGCCGACGCGCCCTTTGAAAGATCCTGGTGGGGTTTTGTGGATATGAGCGTGACCGGCGCCTCGTCCGTCGGTCGCATGGGCCGCCATGGAAACATCCTCTACGCCATCGGGCTTTCCGGCCAGGGCGTGAACTTCACCTCGGTGCTTGGACGGGTCCTTGGCGACATCGCCGCCGGGAAGGAACGCGGCTGGTCCTGGCTACCCTACCTCAATCATCTGCCCCCCTACGTGCCTAACGAGCCGTTCAGGTGGCTTGGGGTCGAGGCCGGAATCGGACTCTTGTCGCGATAAGCGTTCGTGGACGCCTCGGATCGACCGCCGCCTCGGCCCGGACGGCCGCGGCTGCTTGGAAGCGCGGCTGCTTGGAGGAATGAGATGCGCACACGCGGTGTCGCCCTGGGCGTTCTGGGCGCCGTCCTGGTCGTCGGCGGGCTCTGGTGGGCCAGCCTGGACAAAGAGACACGCGGCCTGATCGCGACCCTACCCACCAATGCGGATGTCCTGGGATGGAAGCTCACCCAGCGCGACGCGGCGTTTCGGGCCATGGATCGGATCACCCTCCTGGCGGCCCATTCCACCATCGCCCCGTCAGATCACCCCCTGGCCCTGCCGGCGGGAAGGCCGCTGAACATCCCTGGCGTCGCGGCCTATATGGCCAGCCAGCGCGACGCCGCCCTGATCGTGGTTCAGGACGGCAGGATCCGCTTCGAGTGCTATGGCCTGGGCTTTGGCCCGGATGGGCGCTGGACCAGCTTTTCAGTGGCCAAGTCCTTCACCTCGACCCTGGTCGGGGCCGCGATCCAGGACGGATTCATCAGGAGCCTCGACGACAAGGTCAGCCTCTATATCCCCGGGCTGCGCGGATCGGCCTATGACGAAGTCTCGGTGCGCCAGCTCCTCACCATGAGTTCGGGCGTGCGCTGGAACGAGGATTACGAGAACCCCAATTCCGACGTCTCGCGTTTCAATGACGCCAAGCCGGATCCCGGCCTGGACGCCACGGTGAGCTATATGCGCCGCCTGCCCCGCGCCCACCCGGCGGGAACGGTGTGGAACTACAGCACCGGCGAGGCAAACTTGATTGGCGTGCTGGTGGCTTCGGCGACGCACAAGACGCTCAGCCAGTACCTGGAGGAGAAAATCTGGCGCCCCGTGGGCATGGCGGACGAGGCCACCTGGCTGCTGAGCAAGACCGGCCGCGAGATCGCCGGCTGCTGCCTGCAGGCCTCGACGCGCGACTTCGCCCGCTTCGGCCTATTTGTGCTCGCCAATGGCCGCGCGGGCGGACGCCAGATCACGCCGCCCGACTGGTTCGCTCAGGCGACGCGCAAGCAGGAGGACATCGGCGAGCCCGGCATGGGCTATGGCTTCCAGTGGTGGACCTATGACGACGGATCCTTCGCCGCCGAGGGCATTTTTGGTCAGGGCATCTTCATCGACCCCAAGCGCCATCTGGTGATCGCCAGCAACGCCGACTGGCCCCGAGCCGATGCGGGCCCGGAGCCCGTCGCCCGCGAAGCCTTCTACCGCAGGGTTCAGGCCCTGATCGACGCGGGGGGCTGAGCGTGATCGGATCGATCGGCGCGCCGCGACAGCTGAGTTGCCCTGAGACCTCTAAGATGAGGTTCGGGCCCGTCGGGAGCTCGCCGGACACCAGGGCCGCCGCCTGCTCTGGCTGGCGCAGCTGACGCTCCGCCGGGTTGGAGGCGACGCCCCCGATCGTGGCCGGTACGACGACAGTACGACGACAGGCGGCACGACGTGGATGATCTCCTGCGCCGGCTCCCGCTGGACGTGAAACCTCTCTCTGCTCCGGCTCGCCCCCTGCCGCGGGGCTGTGCCGGTCGACACGATTCAAGGCGTTGGCGACAAGGAGCCAACCCGAGGGGCAATGGCGAACAGGGCGGCGAAAACGCGCAGTGTGCGCATTGCCGATAAAATCCGCCGTCACGGCATTCCCTCCCGGTTTTCGGCGGCCCCGATTGACCCGGTCCATTAGGTGTATATACACTTTAATTCCATGGACGCCTCATCCGACCTGTTCGAGACGACCCAATGCCTTTGCCTGGCGTCGCGACGCGCGGCGCGCGCCATCACACGGCGGTTTGACCGTGAGCTGAGTCCCCACGGGATTCGGGCGACGCAGTTCACCCTGCTGTCCGCCCTCTCGCTCAAGGGACCCTCGACGATAGGAGACCTGGCCGAGCGGCTCGGCGCGGACCGCACGACCTTGACGCGCAACCTCGCGGTCGCCGGCGCGCGCGGCCTCGTCAGCATAGCCGCGGGCGAAGATGCCCGTTCGCGACTCGCCGCGATCACCCCGGAAGGGCGCCGCATCCTGACTGAGGCTTTCGCCGCCTGGCGCCGTGTTCAAGCGTCCCTGACCGACGCCCTTGGCGATGAAGCCGCTCAGGGCCTCCGGCGCCTTTCCGATGGACCGTCCCTGGCCCGGCGTTCCGAAGCCCACCCCCGTCACCGCCTGGAGACACGCGCAGGATGACCTCCGTTGAGTCCATCGCATCGCTTCGTCACGGCGTGGCGTCCGGGGCGGTCTCCATCTCGGACGTCAAGCGCCGGGTCGCAGACCGCGTGTCCGCTCACAGCGCTCTTAACGCCTTCATCACGGTCATGATTGGAGACGCGGCCGATGACGCCGATCCGCACCTGCCTCTCGCAGGAATACCTATTGGCGTCAAAGACTTCTTCGATACGGCCGGGATCCGCACGACTGCGGGCTTTGTTCATTTCGCCAATCGCATTCCCGCTGAGGACGCGGTCCTGGTTCGCAAGCTGCGGGCGGCCGGCGCCATGCTGGTGGGCAAGACCAACATGCATTGCCTTGGCATGGGCACAACATCGCTCGAGAGCCACTTTGGGCCGGTGCGCAATCCGCTGATGCCCGATCACGTCGCCGGCGGTTCCTCCGGTGGGTCCGCCGCCGCGGTCGCCGCGGGACTATGCCTGGCGACGATCGACACCGACGCTGCCGGTTCGGCGCGACTTCCGGCCGCCTGTTGCGGGGTCGCAGCCTTCAAACCCAGTTTCGGGATGCTGTCGGGAGAGGGCGTTCTAAAGGGAGAGCCGGCTGACCCCGCCATTCTCAAACTCAGCCACGCGAGCCTCATCGCGCGAGACGCGCACGACGCCGCAGTAGTGTTCATGCTTCTGGCCGACGGCGAGCCTGGAGTGCGAAGGGCGGGTCGCCGGGTGGGAATAGCGGCGAACGCCATGGGCGACCCATCCGTGAAGGCGGCCTTCGAGGCGAGCCTGCCCGCGCTCCTCGCGCCGGCGGCCTCAACGCGCGCCTGTCTCATTCCCTTTGACGAGGCGCAATTTGACGTCACGGGCCTCGAAGATGCCCGGAACCGGATTAACGACCAGCTCTTCTCCGAGATTGACCTGCTGGTCCTACCCACGCTCGCAGGGCCCGTCCCCACCATTGCCGAGGCCCAGCGTATTGGGGAAATGGCGGTCTCCACCGCGAATACTTTTTTTGCGAACTATTTTGGTCTGCCGGCGATTGCCATCCCGATCAAGGTTGAGGGCTTTCCGGCTCCCATTTCCGTTCAGATTATCGGCCCCCGAGGCGCTGACCTGGCCGTGCTCGACTACGCCAAGGCGGTCGAGGCCGCGCTACCCCCGGCGATGACTTTCCCCAGGTTTTGGGAACAGCCCGCTCCGGCCGGCAACGGATCGGCGCCGCGATAGAGCAAGGCCAGATAGTCCGAATAGGCGTAGTTCCGGCCGCGTCGCCCTACAGCCGACCCCATGCCAATTGGATGAAAATGGATGGACAATAGGCGGCGTCGACCTCATAGAATCGGGTGTCAACGGATGGCGCAATGGCATGGCGCTCGACACCGCTTCCCTTCGCATCACACCCGAGATCCTGTCGCTGATCGCCGAGATCGACGAGTTCACGGGCGCCTGGAGGGCGATCGGCCGGATCGCGCCGCAGCGGCTTTCCGGGCTGCGCCGCGTCGCGACAACGAGAGCATCGGCTCCTCGACGCGCATCGAGGGCGCCCGGCTCAGCGACCGGGAGGTCGAGGCGCTGTTGGCCAACATCCGCATCGGCGCGTTCACCACGCGCGACGAGCAGGAGGTCGCCGGCTATGCGGCGGTCATGGAGACGGTCTTTAGCGCCTATGACGCCGTCACGCTGACCGAGAACCATATCCGCCAACTCCATCGCGACCTGCT
The DNA here is from genome assembly GCA_021808285.1 of Pseudomonadota bacterium. Classification (GTDB taxonomy): domain Bacteria; phylum Pseudomonadota; class Alphaproteobacteria; order Caulobacterales; family Caulobacteraceae; genus Acaudatibacter. The sequence continues at coordinate 19,801 of JAKBBV010000028.1, forward strand.
GGCCCATTCGACCAAGGACGAGCGGCGCCGCGGCTCTTACAAGACACTCTCCAACCACGTCGAAGCCTTCGACGAGGACGGCAAGAGCCTCGGTGTGGTGTTCGAGACCGCCACGCCCTTCGACACGCCGCCCCGGATGGCCGAGCTGGTCGAATGGGCGGCCGGGAGGGAGAAGGACAAGAGCCTTCACCCATTGCTGGTCATCGCGGTGTTCGTGGTGGTGTTCCTGGAGATTCACCCCTTTCAGGACGGCAACGGCCGCCTCTCACGCATCCTGACCACGCTGATGCTGCTTCGGGCCGGCTATGCCTACGTGCCTTACAGCTCGCTGGAGAGCGTGATCGAGCAGAGCAAGGAGGGCTACTACCTGTCCCTGCGGCGGACCCAAGCGACGGTCCGCACGGCCGAACCGGATTGGAACCCTTGGCTGGAGTTCTTCCTGCGGGCGTTGCAGCGCCAGAAACAGCGGCTCGAAAGGAAGATGGAGCGCGAGCGGATCATGCTCGCCCAGGTGCCGGAAATGTCGGTGATGATCCTGGAGCTGGCGCGCGAGCATGGCCGGGTCACGGTGGCCGAGGCCGTGAGGGTCAGCGGCGCCAGCCGCAACACGATCAAGGATCATCTGAAGGCGCTGGTCGAGCAAGGACATCTGACCTTGCACGGAGCCGGCCGGGGCGCATGGTATGGGCTTGCCTGACACGCTTGCATTCGCCGGACGCGCACCGCTCGTCCGGGCTGTCGTCTTGCTGCGCTCCGGCAAGAGAGCGGCTCCATCGGATCGGAACCCGGGCCGCCGCCTCCGGCGGAAAATCAGGCCTAGCCGGTGTTCAGAGTTCTGTACTGAAATTGGCGCGCCCCCGTTAGCGATGATGAGAACTACCTCTACGCCATAGCCCCTTGAATTCGGCCGCGCCCTCTTAATCGCCCCACGCAGACGCCGCCCTTTCCCCTCTTCCCGGCCAGACCTAAGTCTCAGGCGAGCGGTCGGTGGGCTGCAAGTCGAGCGCGCGTCGGCGCCGCCTTGGCCGACGCGAGCAGCGCATCCCAATCGTCGGGTGGGTTGCCCGCCTTCAGCATCTTGGCAAACACCGCATAAGCATCCGCGCGGCTGCCATAGGCGCGCTTTGTCTGCTCGTCGTTGACCCAGGCGAGCACGATCACTCTGGCGGTTGAGTTGAAGCGGAAGAACAGCCGGTACTGCTGGTAGAACTTCGCCCGCCGCCAGTGCTTGCGCCCCGATCCGAGCGTCTCGCCCTGCTCGAAGCGCTTGTGCGCGGGGTCGGCCGGGATGTCCTCGAACGCCAGCTTCAGGACCGCCGCGAGCATTTTCGCGTCGCGGCCGGAGCGGTAGTCTTCCGGGTCTTTCTCGCGCGCTCGCTCGACCGCCGCCGTGAGCGCTTCGAGCTGATCCAGGAACAGCGGGTGCGCGTAGACCTCCCAGCCGCCGACCTTCACGGTCTGCGCTCAGAGCGCCGCGTCGAGGTCGATCTCGACGCCGTCGACCAGCTCTCGGGCACGCTGAACGAGCGCGTCCGGCACGCCCTGTAGGCGCTCCGGCTTTGCAGCGATGTCGCGCTCCAACAGGTCGAGGAAACCGGCGAGCACCGGATCGTCGCTCTCCTGTTCGGGACGCCGACGGACGACCACCTCCTCGCCGCGCACCTCGTAGGCGAGGGTGTCGCCGCGACGCAGGCCAAGCGCCTCGCGCACGCCCTTCGGGATCGTGGTCTGAAACCGCTCGGTGACGGAGCTCTGAATCATAATCGCCTCTCGACCTGAGAGGTAATGCAAATGCATTGTGGAAACAAGTCGAATCGGTCGTGCTCTGGCGTAGGTCCGTATCGAACAGGCGCGCACGGCGGCGCGCTCCGTTGCATTCGGCTGGCTCAACCCCTTCTTAAAATGAACATCAGGGTTTTAGGGCCGAACCGGCCCAAACCAGATCGCGCTCAGACGTTGATGGTAAAAGAGAAAATTGGCGCACCCGACACGATTCGAACGTGTGACCTTTGCCTTCGGAGGGCAACGCTCTATCCAGCTGAGCTACGGGTGCATGGGCCGTGGCGGGCTTTAGCCGATATTCGGGCCACCGCAAACCGTCTCCGCCGCACCGATTGCGAGAGTCCGCCGCCTGCCCTGGCGCTCCGACGAAGCCTCGCCGGGCAGGCGCCCTTACTGCTTGTGCGCGGTCTGGACGATCACCTCGCCGGTCAGGAGGTCCTGGTCGGTGGTGGTCAGGGTCACGTCGTCGGGCGAAATCACCATGGTGAAGACGTCGGACTTCCGGCCGCCGCGCCAGTCCGTTTCCACATAGTGGCGATCGTCCAGTCTCCGCACCGAGACCTGAGTGTGGCCGGGATCGTTGGTCTGGGCCGCCAGGGCGCCGTTGAACGGGGCGTCATAGGTCATGCCTGCGCCGTTGCTCCATTCCAGGCGATCGCCCAGGTCACGAAAACGGTTGAGCTGAAAACCGGACTCGGTGCGGTCGAGCTTCTGGCGCCGCCAGGTTCCCGACAGCGGCAGGTCGCCCGGGGGCGCGGGCCCGTCGCGGGAGAAAGTGACGCTGAAATTAAGGTCCTCGCCCCCCTTGGGCAGAAGACGATAGCGCGACTCGGTCAGGGTCTGGGCGTCCGGGGACAAGGTCCATCGGGTGCGCGCCACCGGACGTCCGCCGCGATAGACCGTCGTCTCCACGACGCCCGGTCCGATCACCTTGGCCGAAATCGAATCCCCCGGCCCCTGGCCGGAGGCCAAGGGGTGCGGGGCGCCGTCGACCAGCGTCGTCAGACCGCCTCGGTCAGAGAGGTGAAAGAACTGCGTCGCGCTCACGGTCAGGGTTTCAGGCCGGCCCATCCAGCGCACGGAGGAGAGGTCCGTCACCCAGACCCCATCGATCGGCCGCGCTTCGGCCAGCCCCGGACCGAGCAGGGCGCAGCCCATAAGCGCCGCGACGGCTGTCCACGGCGGCCAGCGCTCGCCCCGACGTCCTCCACCGTCATTCCACCGCCCAGACATGCCCCGCTACCCACCCGCAAGGATGATGACGCCATCCCGACACCTAAACGGAATTGGCGTGATTTGGTTCAAATGTCCTCGATCGCAACCCCTCGGCCGCCTCCGGATCCCGTCGCGGAGGTCGCGGCGGGGTCCCGCCGGCGCCGCGGACATGCTAAACCCCTTTCCAGCGCCCATGACCCACGCCTCCCTGATCCCCCCCTCCCCGGCCGAGGACGACTATCTAGACGCCGTGGCCACGTCCCCGCCTCAACCCCAGATCGAGGGTGAGGACCCTTTCGTCCTGTTCGCCGAGTGGCTGGAGGCGGCCCAGGCCAAGGAGGTCAACGATCCCAACGCCATGTGCCTCGCCACGGTGGACGCCGAGGGCCTGCCCGACGCGCGCATGGTGCTGCTCAAGGGGCTCGATGAGCGGGGTTTCGTCTTTTACACCAATCGCCTCAGCGCCAAGGGGCGCGAGCTGGACGCCCACCCCAAAGCGGCCCTCAGCTTCCACTGGAAGTCGCTGCGCCGCGCGGTGCGGGTTCGCGGCGAGGTCGAGACCACGACGGACGCGGAGGCCGACGCCTATTTCGCCACTCGCGCGCGGTCGGCGCGGATCGGCGCCTGGGCCTCGAAGCAGTCGCAGCCTCTGGAAGAGCGCCTGGCCCTGGAAAAGCGGATCGCCGCGGAGGGCGCTCGGTTCGGCCTGGGCGCCGTGCCCCGACCGCCGCACTGGATCGGCTATCGCGTCCTGCCCCACTCCATCGAGTTCTGGCGCGACCGGCCTTTCCGGCTGCACGAGCGGCTGGTTTTCGCCCGCACGGCGACAGGCTGGACCCAGGCGCGGCTATATCCTTAGGCCGCGACCAGCGGCGCCGTCGCCCGGTCGGACGCGGCCAGAACCATGGACCCCTTTGCGCGCCGGCGCGCTGAACCTTAAAGATCAGGCGAGCGGATCTCGGGGTCGCGAAAGGCGCCTAAGCGGAAACCCGCGCGGAGGATGAGGAGACGCCATGCAGGGTCTGATGCAGGATTGGCCGCTCACGGTCGACAGGATCCTCTCTCACGCCGCCGTCTGGCATGCCGACCGAGAGGTGGTCACCCGCTCTGTCGAGGGGCCGATCGTTCGCACAAGCTGGGGGCGGATCCACAACCGGGCCAAAAAGGTCTCCAACGCGCTCAGGGCGCTGGGTGTGGCGCCGGGCGATCGGGTCGCGACCCTGGCCTGGAACTCCGGCCGCCATATCGAGGTCTGGTACGGCATCATGGGCATTGGCGCGGTGTGCCACACCCTCAATCCCCGTCTCTTCCCAGATCAGCTCTGCTACATCATCAACCACGCCCAGGATCGGATCATCTTCACCGATACGACCTTCCTGCCGACCCTGCTCGAAAACCGCGCGCGCATGGAGAGCGTGGAGCATATCATCGTCCTCGCCGATGCGGATGTCGTGGCCAGGATCGCCGCCGAGACGGGGGCCAAGGGTCTGCTCTCCAGCGAAAGCCTGATCGAGGCCCAAAGCGCCGACTGCGTCTGGGGCGACTTTCCCGAAACCCAGGCCTGCGGGCTCTGCTACACCTCCGGCACGACGGGCAACCCCAAGGGCGTGCTCTATTCCCATCGCTCGAACTTCCTGCACACGCTCCTGACCCTGCAATCGGACGTCATGGGCCTCTCCGTGAATGACACGGTGCTGGCGGTGGTGCCGATGTTCCACGCCAACGCCTGGGGGTTGACCTTCTCCTGTCCCGCGGTAGGCGCGCGTCTGATCATGCCGGGCCAGAAGATGGACGGGCCCTCGATCTTCGAACTGCTTGAGACCGAGAAGGTGACCATGTCGGCGGCCGTGCCGACGGTGTGGCAGATGCTCCTGGCGCACCTCAAAGCCACCGGCGAGCGGCCGTCGACGCTCAAACGGGTGGTGATCGGCGGCTCGGCTGTCCCGGAGGCCATCGTCCGAACCTTCCACGACGACTATGGCGTGCAGGTGATCCAGGCCTGGGGCATGACCGAGACCTCGCCGCTCGGCACGCTCTCGACCCCCACGCCGGAGATCAAGTCCCTGCCGTTCGAGGACCAGGTTCCCTTTCTTCTCAAGCAGGGCCGCCCGCCGGTGGGCGTCGAGCTCGACCTCGTGGACGATGACGGAGCCAGCGTCGCGAGGGACGGCAAGGCCTTTGGACGGCTCAAGGTGCGCGGCCTCGCCATCGTCGGCTCCTATTTCCGCGGCGACGGCGGCGAGATCCTGGATGAACGCGGCTTCTTCGATACCGGCGATGTCGCGACGATCGACCCCGCGGGCTACATGCAGATCACTGACCGGGTGAAAGACGTGATCAAGTCCGGCGGCGAGTGGATCAGCTCGATCGAGATCGAGAACCTGGCCGCCAGCCACCCCAAGGCCCTGATGGCCGCGGTGATCGGGGTTCCCCACCCCAAATGGGACGAGCGGCCCCTGCTGCTGGTCAAGCTGAAAGACGGCGAGACGGCCCAGGCATCGGAGATCCTCGACTATCTCGACGGCAAGATAGCCCGCTGGTGGATGCCCGACGAGGTCCTGTTCGTGGACGAGATTCCGCTCGGGGCCACGGGCAAGATCGACAAGAAGGTGATCCGCGCCCGCTATCAGGACCACGTCCTGCCGACCGCGCGCCGGGAAAGCGCATAAGGGGCGATCAGCCCGCCAGACGATAAACGCTCTCCAGCGCCGCCTCTCCCTCGGCGACAGCCTCGCCGCGCCGGACGAGCTCGATCAGATGCGCGTGCAAGGAGCGCGCGGCGGCCGGCCAGAGGCGGGAGTCCACGCCGGCATAGAGGACCGGGACCATGTCGCGGATATGGAGGACCCCCGCGCCGAGCTGGGCCAGGACCTGCCTCTCGCGCTCGCGCCGGTGCTCGGCATAGGCGGCGATGAAGGGGTCGACCTCGCGGATGGGCGGGCCGTGGGTCGGCCACAGAGTGGCGAATCCGCGGCCGCGGATCAGATCGAGGCTGGCGAAATAATCGCCCATGTCGCCGTCCGGCGGGGTGATGACGGTGGTCGACCAGCCCATGATGTGGTCGCCGCTGAAGAGCGCGTTTTCCTCCTGCAGGGCATAGCAGATATGGTTGGAGGTGTGACCGGGCGTGGGAATCGCCTCCAGGGTCCAGCCCTCACCCGCGATCACGGCCCCGCCGCAAACCGAGATATCGGGGGTAAAGGCGTCATGGCCGGCCTCGGTCTTCACCTCCTCCACGCCCGCCCCTCCGGCCGCCGAGGGGGAGACGGCGCAGCCATAGACCGGGGCGCCGGTCGCGGCTGACAGGGCCCGCGCCAGAGGCGAGTGGTCGGCGTGGTGATGGGTCACGAGGATGTGGCTGACGCGCTCGCCGGCGAGGGCGGCCAGGAGAGCAGCCAGGTGATCCTCCATTTCCGGCCCGGGGTCGATCACCGCGACGGCGCCGCGTCCGACGATATAGGTGCCCGTGCCCTTGAAGGTGAAAGGACCGGGATTGGCGGCCGTGACCCTTCGGATCAGCGGCGAGACCTGATCGCAGCGCCCGTATTCTAGGTCCATCTCGCGAACGAACGGGATCATCGACGTCCTCCCCGGACACAAAGACGGACACAAAAATGCGACGCAACCGCGTCCAAATGAGGCGATCGGGTCGAGATTGGGTTGTCAGCAGCGCGCCAAGTCCCGAAGATCGGCCAGAACTTTAGGATTGCCTAGGAGTGATAAGGATGAAATTCGCCCTCAGCATCGCCGCCGGCGCCCTGCTCTTGGCCGCCGCCGCCCAGGCCCAGCCGGTCAATGGCGCGCCCAACAGCCTGACAGTGCCGACGACGGCCACGTCGAGCCCCGCCGTTCCGCCCCAGGTCCCCGGCCCGGCGGGCGACAAGAAGAAGGACCCCGTGATCTGCAAGCATCAGGAGGAGATCGGGTCACGCCTGGGCGGCAAGAGCATCTGCATGCGAAAGTCGCAATGGGCGCAGCAGGCGTATGACGCTCAGCACGACACCCAGCTGTTCCAGCAGCAGCCGCACTGAGCGGCTGAACCGGGCGGCGCGTCCTACCCTGTCAGGCGATCACTCGCCCAGAACCACGCTGAGGTCGTAGCCGGCCGCGGCGCCGCGGCGTCGCAGGTCATCGTGGTCGTCACGGTCAGCGCGGCCGAGCGCCCAGGTCAGGATCGAGCGCGTGCCCGATCGGCAAAAGGCCAGGGTCTTGCCGCCAGCGTCGCAGGCGGCGCGCATGGCATCCACCTGGGCGGCTTGCGGCCGTCCGGCGACCGGGATGGCGATATAACCGAGCCCAGCGGCGCGGGCGGCGGCCTCGATCTGCGCCCCGGCCGGCTGATCCGGCCCCTCCCCATCGGGGCGGTTGTTGATGATCAGGGCGATGCCGAGCGCCCTGGCCGTCTCGATATCCTCTGGGCGGATCTGGGGCGAGACCCAGAAAGCGTCGGTCACCTGGCGAAAGTCGGGCATGCGTCTCCTTGTCCTGCTGGAAGCGAGGGGGGCTACTGGATTCGGCGGGCGCGAATGGCCTCCTGGCCGTCCACCTTGAGGAAGAAGCTGCCGAGCGTGCCCCTTTTGATCAGCACGGACGAGCCGGGATGGGGGTCGTGGGACAGCTCGAAGTCGTCCGTCTGGTCCCACACCGCGCCGTCATCGAGGGTCAGCAGCCAATGGCCGTCCTGATCGTGGCCGACGCGAGCGACCTTGGCGGTGATCTGGTCCTCACCCTCACCTTTTTCGCCGCGGTCGAAGATGTCGAGGGACGGCAGGGTGAGCCCGAAGGTCTGACGGCGAACCGCCTTTCTCTGTGACCTGTCGATTGTCATGAGATCGCCAGCGGACTGGGCCGCCTGCATGGCCGCCACGGTCTTGTCGTAGCAGGCGAGGCGCTGGGCATCGTCGGCGATCGCTCGGCAATCCGTGACCGCTTTCACCGCCGCGGCGGTGGCCGCAGGCCGGGGCGCAGCCCGCGCCGTTCCGGCGCATACCGTCGCCATGAGCCCCATCAGGACCAGGCTGTGGAAGTTGGACCTCATGCGGCGCCTTTCTGGGTTCGGAGGGGGCGGCCCCGTCGTCGTCCCCCTCAATCTAGCCCAATCGCGGCGACATTGGCGCGGACTATTTCTGCGCTGTGCGCTCTAGTTATATGTCCGTAATTTTCGCAACTGTCGCGCTTTATTTCGTAATGTGTCGTAATATATGCTCCCGTTTGCAAGTATTGGGCATCCTAATTCAATAGCGTAACTTGCTATATCTGTGACTGAAAAGTGACATATGCGGTCTGATGTTGGCGAGAAGCTGTCCTTCTCGTTGACCATACTTCTTACACGTCGATATCTACGGCGAGTCGGGGTCGTCGACCCTGAATTGCCATGGCTACCGCGCCGCCACCCCGCCAGGGTCTGAAAAGGCGTCGCGGACCGACAATCGGAGGGATTAACACTTGAGCAACCCAATCCGGCGCAGCCGCCTGCTGGCGTCCTCAATGATCACCGGCATCGCCGTTGCCGCCATGGGCGCGAGCGGCGCCTTTGCCGCCGACGCTCCCGCATCGTCTCGCTCCGCGCCCATGAACACCACGGGCGGCGAGTCCGCCGTCGCTGCGCCGACGGGCGGCGCGACGCAGGTGCAGGAGTTCGTTGTGACCGGCTCGCGCATCCCGCAGCCGAACCTGTCCAGCATCAGCCCGGTCACCGCGGTGAACAGCCAGGAACTGAAGCTCGAAGGCACGACCCGGGTCGAGGACCTGATCAACCAGCTGCCGCAAGTCACCGCCAGCCAGGGCGGCTTCCTCTCCAATGGAGCCACCGGGACGGCGACGCTCGACCTTCGCGGCCTCGGCCCCAAGCGCAACGTTGTCCTGATCGACGGGACGCGCCTTGGTCCGGGCGACCCGTTTGATCCGGTGGCCGACATCAACTTCATTCCCGCGCCGCTGATCGACCGCGTCGACGTTCTGACCGGCGGGGCCTCGGCGGTGTACGGCGCCGACGCCGTGGCCGGCGTCACCAACTTCATCATGAAGAAGAACTTCACCGGCCTGGAGATGACGGCGAACTTCGCCGGCTATGAGCACTCCAACGGCGACACCAAGTCGCAGGCGGCCAACAACGCCCTCGGCTTCACCCCGCCCACGGGAACGGTCTTCGATGGCGGCACGGTGGACATCTCGGCCATCTTCGGCGCCAACAGCCCCGACGGTAAGGGGAATGTCGAAGGCTATGTGGAGTACCGGCACATCGATCCGGTGTCCGAGGCCACGCGCGACTACAGCAACTGCACGATCAAGGTGACGGGCCAGAACTTCGCCTGCGGCGGCTCAGCCACGGCTGCCAACGCCACCCTGCTCACCTACGACGCCAACTTCAACCCGACGGGCCAATATCAGGTGTCGCCCACGGGCCATGGAGCCTTGAACCCGTTCACGGGCGCAGGAAACCAACTCTACAACTACGCGCCGCTGAACTACTTCCAGCGTGACGACCGCCGTTATTCGGGCGGATTCTTCGCCCATTACGACGTGACGCCGCACATCACCGCCTACGCCAACTTCATGTTCATGGACGACTACTCCACAGCCCAGATCGCCGGCTCCGGCGACTTCGCCCAGACGGCGTCGATCCCTTGTAACAACCCGCTGCTCTCCGCCCAGGAAGTCAATGCCCTGTGCGTGACGCCGGGCTATTCCACGGCGGCGGCCCCGACCGTGGGCACGGCGACCAACGACTTCATCCTGCGCCGCAATATTGAGGGCGGTCCGCGCGTCAGCGTGCTGCAGCACACCGACTATCGCGCCCAGGTGGGATTGAAGGGCGATATCGGCGGCGCCTGGCATTTTGACGTCTATGGCCAGTTCTACGACTCCCTGTTCCAGAGCCAGGCCGAGGGCTATTTCTCCAACTCCCGGATCCAGAACGCCCTCAACGCGGTCCCAGGCTCGACCCCAGGATCGGCCGTCTGCGCCAATGCCACGGCCGTGGCCGCCGGGTGCGTGCCCTACAACCCGTTCACGCCGGGCGGCGTCACGCCGGCCCAGCTGGCCTATCTCCAAGTGCCGGGAGAAGAGACGGGCTCGACCTCCGAGGCAGTGGTCGAGGGTGATCTGACCGGCGACCTTGGCGTCTACGGGATCAAGAGCCCCTGGGCCAAGGAAGGCGTCGGCGTGTCCTTCGGCGCCGACTATCGGCGTGAGACCTTGAACCTCCTGCCCGACGCCGAACTCCAGGCCGGCGACCTTGCCGGCTCGGGCAGCGCAACGCTCCCGGTCAACGGCGCGTTCGACGTCAAGGAGGTCTACGGCGAAGCCCGCATCCCGATCGTGAACGACATGCCGTTCATGAAGGAATTGACGGCTGACGTGGGTTACCGCTTCTCCGACTACAGCGACGTCGGCACCACCAGCACCTACAAGATCAGCGCCGAGTGGGCGATCAACGACGACATCCGGATCCGCGGCGGCTTCAACCGCGCCGTGCGGGCGCCGAACGTCGACGAGCTCTACTCGGCCCAGACCGTGGGACTGGACGGCAACACCGACCCCTGCGCCGGCGCGACGCCGACCTTCACCGCAGCCGAATGCGCCCGCACCGGGGTCTCCGCGGCGCAGTATGGCAACATCAGCGCCAACCCGGCCAACCAGTATAACGGCCTTCTGGGCGGCAACCCCAACCTGAAGCCGGAAACAGCCGACACCTATACGATCGGCGCGGTGTTCACGCCCGTGGATCTGGTGCGCGGGCTGAGCTTCTCGGTAGACTACTTCAACATCAAGATCACCAACGTGATCCAGAGCTATGGAGCCGACAGCATCCTGCAGCAGTGCGGGCTGACGGGCGACACCACCTATTGCAGCCTGATCCACCGCATGCCGGGAACCGGGTCGCTGTGGCTGAGCCCCACGGGCTACGTCACCGACACCCTGCAGAACCTGGGCTTCCTGCAGACCGCCGGTCTCGACTTCACCCTGGACTACCACTTCCGGTTCGCCGACTTCGGCCTTCCGGACTGGGGCGGACTGACCCTGAACTTCCTCGGCACCTACACCAACAACCTGACCGAACAGGGTGCGCCCGGCACCTCTCCGGTGCAGTGCGCCGGCCGCTATGGCGACATCTGCGGCGGCACGCCGGATCAGGGGGTGCCCGAGCCGTTCTTCAAGGCCAAGACGCGTCTGACGTGGGAAACCCCGGTGGACGGGCTGAGCGCCTCGATCGACTGGCGCTACATCGGTGGGGTCAACATCGATACCGGCATCACCGGGACGGCCGACTCGAACATCCCCTCCTACAGCTACTTCGATCTCGCCGCTCAGTGGAGGGTCAAGGACAAGTACACGTTCAGCGTCGGCGTGAACAACATCTTCGACATCCAGCCGCCGATCATCGGCTCCGCCGAGCTCCCCAGCGTCGTCGGCAACGGCAACACCTTCCCGCAGATTTACGATCCGCTGGGACGCTACATGTTCGCCCAGGTCACGGCGGACTTCTGACACCTTCCTCGCCAGCCTTCCAAGCCGGCGCGGGCGGCGGACTTCGGTCCGCCGCCCTTTTCTTTGTTCAGGACGACCCTGGCGGCGAACTTCGGTCCGGCCCCTTTTTGCCCAGGGCGACCCTGGCGGCGGACTTCGGTCCGGCGCCCCATCTTTTGCCGGACGGGGCCCCGGCGGCGGATGTCTTTAGAAGGCGCTCGCCCCACGGACCGCCTCGCCCCATCCGCCGCTCCATCCCGGGGCGAATCCCGCTCCCTCCGTAGTCGCGCGCGACGTGAGCGTGCGGGGCGGAATCAAACCCGTCCCTGCCGATCGGCGGCCGAGGCCGCCCTTGCCCCGTAGAGCTTACCCGCGCCGGGCGAGCGTGCGCGGGTGCGGCGTCGAGCGATGATCGCTATCGCCTCTCCTCACGGGCCTGGGCTAGGCGCAGTAGGACGCACAAGAGCCCGCCGAACGCCAAGGCGCTTCGCCCCCTGGACGGCCCGGTCCGCCCCGGGCGCGTTCCCACGTCGCCGCTGCAACAGGCCGGCAAGACCACAGTGCTGGATGCGCCTGCGGCGAGGCGCCTGGAAAGGGGCGCGCAAGGCGTCGCGCGAGTCCCTTGAGGGCGAAAGCGACGCTTCCTTTGCGACACGCTCTCCGCATGGCGTCGGATGTGACCGAAAGGTGACACTTCCGCCGTGAAACTGTCTTCATTGGGCGAAACGGGGTTGCGGTTTCCTTCCGTCCGGATACTTCGTGGCTTTCCCGTTTCGGGCGGTTACGGGGATGAGTGCGCGTGAAACCCGATTCGATCGCGCCTCATCCTGTCGCAACCTCTCGATCTGAGTCACAATTCGGAGGCAATCCTTGACCCAATCCCTTTGGCGCAATCGCCTGCTGACCTCATCCATGATCAGCGGCGTGGCCATGGCCGCACTCAGCTCAGGCGTGGCTTTTGCTCAGTCTGCTCCCATGAACACGACAGGCGGTTCCTCCGCTGTGGCGGCGCCATCCGCCGGCGCGACCCAGGTTCAGGAGTTCGTGGTCACCGGTTCGCGTATCCCGCAGCCGAACCTTTCCAGCCTCAGCCCGGTCACGGCGGTGAACAGCCAGGAACTGAAGCTTGAAGGCACCACCCGGGTCGAGGACCTGATCAACCAGCTGCCGTCGGTTCTGCCGAGCCAAGGCGCCATGCTCTCCAACGGCGCCACCGGCACGGCGACCATCGACCTTCGCGGACTGCGCCCGAAGCGGAACCTCGTGCTGATCGACGGCACCCGCCTGGGCGCCGGCGACCCCGGCGATCCCGTGGCCGACGTCAACTTCATTCCGACCCCCCTGGTGGAGCGTGTGGACGTCCTCACGGGCGGCGCTTCGGCGGTGTACGGCGCTGACGCCGTGGCCGGCGTGACCAACTTCATCATGAAGAAGAACTTCACCGGTCTGGAGCTCACGGCCAATTTCGCAGGCTATGAGCACAGCAATGGCGACGCCAAGTCGCAAGCGGCCAACAATGCGCTCAATTATAATCCGCCCACGGGCACCTTCTTCGGCGGCGGCACGGTCAATATTTCGGCGATTTTCGGCGCCAATAGCCCCGATGGAAAGGGCAATGTCGAAGGTTACCTCGAATACCAGCACTACGACCCGGTCACTCAGGCCGCCTTCGACTACAGCAACTGCACCATCAAGGTGAAGGGCCAGAACTTCGTCTGCGCCGGTTCGGCGACCAACCGCTACACGACGATCCTGACCTACGACGCCAATTTCAACTCGACAGGCGCCTTTCAGGTTGCTCCGACCGGCCAGGGCCAGCTCAATCCCTACACCGGGGCTCCCAACCAGCTCTACAACTACGCGCCCTACAACTATTTCCAGCGGTCGGACCGGCGCTATGAGGGCGGCTTCTTCGCCCACTATGACGTGACGCCGCACCTCACGGCCTACGCCAACTTCATGTTCATGGACGACAAGACCGAGGCGCAGATCGCCCCTTCAGGCGACTTCGGCCAGACGGCGTCCATTCCCTGTAACAACCCCTTCCTGTCGTCCGCAGAAGTCACCGCGCTTTGCGTGACCCCCGGCTATTCGAATGCCGCCACCCCCACCCAGGGCACGGCGACCAACGACTTCCTGCTGCGGCGGAACGTCGAAGGCGGCGACCGGATCCAGGTCATCGAGCACACCGACTATCGGGCCCAAGTCGGCCTGAAGGGGGATATCGACTCCAACTGGCACTTCGACGCCTATGGACAGTACTATGACGCCATCCTCTCCAGCGTCGCCGAGGGTTATATCTCCAACAGCCGCCTGGTGAACGCGCTCGACGCCGTCCCCGGCCCCAACGGGACCGCGGTCTGCGCCAATCCGACGGCCGTGGCCGCCGGCTGCGTGCCCTACAACCCCTTCACCCCGGGCGGCGTGACCCCGGCCCAGCTCAACTACCTGCAGGAGCCGGGCATCATCACCGGCAACACGAGCGAAGCGATCGTCGAGGCCGACATCAACGGCGACCTCGGCGCCTACGGGATCAAGAGCCCCTGGGCCAAGGAAGGCGTGGGCGTGTCCTTCGGCGCCGACTATCGCCGCGAGACCCTCAACTCCCTGCCCGACGCGGCCTACCAGTCCAACGACCTGGGCGGCGGCGGCGGCAAGGTTCTTCCGGTGGCCGGCGCCTTCAGCGTCAAGGAAATCTACGGCGAAGCCCGGATCCCGATCGTCAACGACATGCCTTTCATGAAGGAATTGACGGCTGACGTGGGTTACCGCTTCTCCGACTATTCGGACGTTGGAACGACCAACACCTACAAGATCAACGGCGAGTGGGCCATCAACGACGACATCCGTATCCGGGGCGGCTTCAACCGCGCCGTCCGGGCGCCGAACGTGGTCGAGCTCTACTCCACCCAGTCGGTGGCGCTCGACGGCAACTTCGACCCCTGCGCCACCTCCACTCCGGCCTACACCCAGGCCCAGTGCGCGCGGACGGGGGTCTCGGCCGCCCAGTACGGCAATATCAGCGCCAACCCGGCGGCCCAGTATAACGGCCTCGTCGGCGGCAACCCGAACCTGAAGCCGGAAACCGCCGACACCTACACCATCGGCGCGGTCATCACGCCGGTGGATCTGGTCAAGGGGATGAGCCTGTCGGTCGACTACTTCAACATCAACATCACCAATGTGATCCAGTCGATCGGGTTCCAGAACATCCTCACCGACTGCGCGACCCAGGATCAGTACTGCAACCTGATTCAGCGCCAGCCGGGCACCGGTTCACTCTGGCTGAGCCCGAACGGCTATGTGGTGGACACGCTCCAGAACCTGGGCTTCCTGAAGACCAACGCTCTGGACTTCACCTTCGACTATCACTTCCGCTTCTCCGACTTCAATCTGCCGGATTGGGGCGGCCTGACCCTGAACTTCCTCGGCACCTACACCAACGAGTATGCGACCCAGGCTTCGAGCACGACGCCGGTGTTGCAGTGCGCTGGCAAGTATGGCGTGACCTGCGGCATCCCGCAGCCCTTCTTCAAGGGCAAGACGCGTCTGACCTGGCAGACCCCGGTGGATGGTCTCGAGGCCTCACTCGACTGGCGCTATATTGGCGGAGTGAACCTGGACAATGGAGCGACCGGCACCGCCGACTCGCACATCCCGTCCTACAGCTACTTCGACCTCTCGGCCCTGTGGCGGGTGAAGGACAAGTACACGTTCAGCATCGGCGTGAACAACATCTTCGATATCCAGCCTCCGGTGATCGGCGCCAACGAGCTGCTCGGCACCTTCGGGAACGGCAACACCTTCCCGCAGGTCTACGACGCCCTCGGCCGTTACCTGTTCGCCCAGGTCACCGCCGACTTCTGATCTGGAAATTACCTCCGTCCTTGCGGCGGGCCCGGGCGGCGGATTTCGGTCCGCCGCCCTTTCTTTTGTCTAAGACGACTCTGGCGGCGGATTTCGGTCCGCCGCCCTTTCTTTTGTCTAAGACGACTCTGGCGGCGGATTTCGGTCCGCCGCCCTTTGTCTGAGCGCTGCGGGTGAGGCGCACGCCATTTGTGCCCTATTTGCGACA
>JAKBBV010000079.1 GCA_021808285.1 Pseudomonadota bacterium
CCCAGCGGGTCGAGGTCGCCGAAGGCGAGGTGCGGATCATCGGATCAAAGTCCCGGCTGCTACAGGCACTTGTAGCGAACGGCGGCGCAGCCGCAGTGCCCACTCAGGGACTGAAATGGCGGACGGGGTGAGATTCGAACTCACGGTGGGCGTAAACCCACGGCGGTTTTCAAGACCGCTGCCTTAAACCACTCGGCCACCCGTCCAGATCGCGCCTTGTAGCAGGAGAAAGGCGAGACGCCAGACCGCGCGAAATCTGACGGGGTAAGTCTCGCGACCGGCGAGGGAGGGCAAAGCCGAGCTTAACGACCTCGCAAGGACCACCGGCGATAGTGTCGTCTCCAAATTCCGGAGCAAGGCCATGCGGGTGCGCGGCGGTATGGCGCATGTGTGGGGCGCCCGAGGTGTCATCATTGGCGCCATGGCGGGCCTGTCGGCCTGCGTCAGCGGTCCTCGGCCGACAGTCGGCGTTTCAAGCTCCGTCGGCGGCACGATGCGCCCGTATGAAGTCAATGGCGTGCGCTACACGCCGCATGCGGACCCGCACTACAACGCCGTCGGCATCGCCACCTGGTACGGCTACCCCTATCACAAGCGCACCACCGCCGACGGCGAACTCTTCGACATGGACAAGGCCTCTGCCGCGCATACGACGCTCCCCCTGCCGTGCATTGTCGAGGTCACCAATCTCGAAAACGGCCGGCGCATCCGGGTCCGCGTCAATGACCGGGGTCCCTTCGTCAGGGGGCGGATCATCGATCTGTCGCGCGAGGCGGCCAAGGAACTCGGCTTCTATGTCCAGGGTTCGACGCGTGTCCGTGTGCGCTACCTGGGCCCCGCGCCGCTCGCCGGGGGAGGATCTTTGCAGCTGGCCTCGGTCCGGCCCGAGGAGCCGCCCGCCCAACCCCGGACGGTACGAGCCAGCTACGCCCCAGCTGATGCCGCGGGAGCCAAGACGTCCGCCACGCCGGACTCATCGCTTTCAGCCGGCAACGCTGCGGACCCGATGGTCTGGGGCGGCGATGCGGCGATCCCCGCGGCGCCCACTCTCGTCGCCTCAACCCCGGACGGGGAGGGGGATATTCCCGCTGCAGAGCCTACCGTGTCGCCGACTGAGCCCGTGTCGACGTCCGTTCTCGCTCCGGCCACCACGGAGGCCTCGACAGAAACGGCGCCCGCCAATCCGCCCACACTCGCGCCCAGCTCCTCTGGCCTCGTCTCTAGGGCTGTCCGCCTGCAGGCCGGCGCGTTCGCCGATCCGGAGCGAGCCCGGGCGGCCGCAAACGCGCTTGGACGCTGGGGGCAGGTCAACCTGGAGCCTGTGACGCGCGGAAGCCAGACGCTCTGGCGAGTCATCCTCACCGGCCCGCCGGGCGAGGATGCGGCCACACTCGCAACCGACCTGGCGCAGGCCGGCTTCGCAGGCGCCAGGGTCCTGGGCGCAAACTGATCTGGCGCAACGGTCCGGGCCCTGGATCCAGGGCCGCCGGGCTCTGGACAAACACGGCGTTTGCGCCAATCAACCCAACATGGCGCGAGGATGGTTCATCACCTTCGAGGGCGGGGAGGGGGTTGGAAAGTCGACCCAAATCTCGCGGCTCGCCGCGCGCTTATCGGGCTCCGGACGCACGGTCCTGACCACCAGGGAGCCAGGCGGATCGCCAGGAGCGGAGGCGATTCGCGAGATGCTGGTGAACGGGGCCGCCGACCGCTGGTCGCCACAGGTCGAGGCTCTGTTGATGAATGCGGCGCGCAGGGACCATATCGAACGCACCATCCGTCCAGCCCTGGCGCGCGGGGATATTGTCCTGTGCGACCGTTTCGCGGATTCGACCCGGGTCTATCAGGGCGCCGCCGGGGGCGTGTCGTCGGAGGTCTTGTCCATCCTTGAGGAACTGGTGATCGAGGAATGCCGGCCTGGCTTGACCTTCGTACTGGACCTCCCCGCCGAAGAGGGGCTGGCCCGGGCCCGCTCGCGGCAGGCAGGGGAGGGGCGTTTTGAGGCCAAAGGTCTCGCCTTCCATCAGAAACTGCGGGAGGCTTTTGTGGGACTTGCCGCGCAGGAGCCAGAACGCTGTGCGGTCATCGACGCGAAGGGCGCGGTGGAGGAGGTGGCGGCGCGCATCTGGACCGTCCTCGCCAAGCGTGCGCCCGAACTGATCCTTGGCCCATGACGCCTCACCCTCGCGACACCTTCGACTGGTTTGGCCCGACCCCGCAGGAGCAAGCCTTCCTGCAAGCCTTGGAGCGGGGACGACTGCATCATGCCTGGTTGGTTCTCGGACCCGAGGGCGTCGGCAAGGCCACCTTCGCCTATCGCGCGGCGCGGCGACTTCTGGGCGCGCGGCCCAGGCTCGATCAGGGCCCACTCGGCGCCTCGCCGGATGATCATGTGTGCCGCCTCATAAGCCAGAGAGCGCATCCGGACCTTCTGGTTTTGCAGCGGGATCCTGAAGACGGAAAGACACGGCGGAACATCCCCGTGGAGGAGGCGCGGGAATTATCGCCGTTCTTCGCCAAGACCCCCGCCCTGTCACCCTACAGGGTCTCGATCGTGGACACGGCGGATGACCTGGGAGCCGCCTCGGCCAATGCCCTCCTCAAGACACTCGAGGAGCCACCTGAGCGCGGCGTCATCTTTCTCTTGGCGAAGTCCACAGCGGGACTGCTGCCGACCATCGTGTCACGCTGTCGCCGCGTGGTCATTCCGACGGCCGAGAACGCGGAGGCGCGCGCCTGGGTCTCAGAGCGTTCCGGCCTCGGCGGGGAGGAGGCCGAACACCTGCTCAAGCTCACCCGTGGGAGCGCCGGCGCCGCATGGCGCCTCGCAGACCAGGGAGCCCTGGACGCTGTGCGGACGGCGGCGCGCATTCTCGATGAGGCCAAGCGCCCGGCGGGGCTAGATCTTCCCGCCCTGGCGGAAAGCGTCCGCTTTGGTTCGGGCGCCGAGCGCTTCAAGATCCTGTTCGAGGCTTTGCTGGAGGGGGTGGCCCAGACGGCGCTGGATCTGGCTCCATCCGACCTCAGGGCGGCCGAGGCCTGGTCGCGCGCCTGGACGGATATGCGTCAACTTCAAGAGAGGCTGGAGGCCATCAATCTTGATCGCGGTGAAGCCCTCCTCACCTCAGTGGACCGCTTGCGCGCTTTGGTCGCATCCGCGCATTAGGGCGACATGCTGATCGACAGCCACGTGAACCTGCATGCGCCGCAGTTCGATCCCGATCGAGACGAGGTCATCGCCCGGGCCCGGGCGGCGGGCGTCGCGCTCATGTTGACGATCTGCGACCGGCTGTCCCGATTCGAGGCCGTGCATGAGATCGCCGAACGTCACGCCGATATCTGGGCGTCGGTCGGGGTCCATCCGCACGAGGCGAGGGACTATGCCGACCTTGAGGCGCGGCGCCTTGAGGCCTTCGCGGCCTCGCCACGGGTGGTGGGGATCGGAGAGACGGGGCTGGACTTCCACTATGACCTCAGTCCGAGGGAGGACCAGACAAGGGTGTTCCGGGTTCACATCGCCGCCGCGCGCCGGCTTGGTCTGCCCCTGATCGTCCACAGCCGTGAGGCTGACCGGGAAATGGCGGAGATTCTGGAGGAGGAACACGCGCGAGGGCCGTTCAAGATCCTCATGCATTGCTATACCTCCGGGGCTGAACTGGCGCGCCGCGCAGCGGCGCTCGGGGCCTGGTTCTCGGTAAGTGGCATCGCGAGCTTCAAGACGGCCTTGGACGTGCGGTCCGTGATCGCCGACATGCCGCCAGACCGGATCCTGCTCGAGACCGATTGTCCCTACCTGGCGCCGGTTCCGATGCGCGGCCGCCGCAACGAGCCGGCCTTCCTGCCGCACGTCCGCTCGACCCTGGCGCGGATTCGGGGCTGGAGCGAGGCCGAGACCGAGGAGCGGACGGCCGAGGCGTTCTTCACCCTGTTCGACAAGGTCGCGCGGCCGTGAGCGGCCTGCTGGAGTTCACGATCCTTGGCTGTGGGTCATCCGGCGGCGTCCCGCGCGCGGATGGAGCCTGGGGCGCATGTGATCCGAGCCATCCGCGTAACCGGCGCACCCGATGCTCTCTCATGGTGCGTCGCCTGGATCCGGGCGGGGCGGAGAGCCAGACCACGGCCATCATCGATGCGTCTCCGGAGTTTCGCCTGCAGACGGCGGCGGCGGGCGCACGGCGGCTGGATGCGCTCATCATCAGCCACGATCACGCCGATCAGTGTCACGGCATCGACGATATCCGTGCCTTCGCCCTCAATCAGAGGACGCGGATCCCTTGCTGGACTGACGTTCCGAC
This sequence comes from Pseudomonadota bacterium, assembly GCA_021808285.1. GTDB lineage: Bacteria > Pseudomonadota > Alphaproteobacteria > Caulobacterales > Caulobacteraceae > Acaudatibacter. Next base: position 4,296 of record JAKBBV010000079.1, read on the forward strand.
GGCCGCGAGCCTGAGACGGCGCTTTGGCTATCTGTTTGAAGGGGAGGGGTTGTACCCCGCCATTGCGGAGCTTCGTGCGACCCCTGCCCATGGTGAGCCATTCGCGATCACCGGCCCCTCAGGCGATATCGTCATGTGCACATTCGATCAGGACCATGGACCGATCCGGAGTCTGGGCCTCCGCATTGGTTGTCTCGCCTATTCGAGCGACGTGGTGGATTTGACCGAGGAGTCCTTCGCGGCCTTGGAGGGTGTCGACGTGTGGATCGTGGATTCCTTGAGGGAGCGACCGCACCCCACCCACGCTCATCTCGAAAAGACACTGGAATGGATCTCGCGCGTACGCCCCCGCAGGGCCATCCTGACCGATCTGCATATCGACCTGGACTATGCCGAGCTATGCTCCCGCCTGCCGCCTGGCGTTGAGCCGGCCTATGACGGCCTTGTGGTCTCGCTGCCGGGCGGGGCGGGCTGATGCGTCTCGCCTTCCTCGCATCGAACAACGGGTCCAGCTTCCGCGCCATCGTCGAAGCGACAGACGATGGCCGTCTGTCTTCGACTCCGGTGCTTGCGGTGAGCAACAAGGCCGGCGCTCCAGCGCTTGAGTTCGCCCGCGCCCACGGCATTCAGGCGAACGTCATTCCCACGGTCGCCGATCCCGACGGAGCGGATTTGCACCTCGCGGAACTGTTGTGCGCCGCCAGAATCGACCTGTTGGTTCTGTCTGGCTATCTGCGAAAGCTCGGTCCCCGAACCCTCTCGCTGTTGCCGGGCCGAGTGCTCAATATCCACCCCTCGCTTCTCCCGGCGTTCGGCGGCGCCGGAATGTATGGCCGCCGAGTGCACGACGCGGTTCTGGCCGCAGGCGTGGCCGAAACCGGCGCCAGCGTCCATGTGGTCGATCCTGAATATGACCAGGGACCGGTGCTCCAGCAGGTCCGGATCCCCATCCAATACGGCGATGACGCGGCAAGGGTCGAGGCGCGCGTCATGGCCGCCGAGCCAGCGCTTTTTATCGAGGTGTTGAGGCGGATCGAAGCCGGTGACATCGTCCTGAATTCGTCCGCTTCCGCTAGGGGAGACACTCCCCTTGAGGCTAAGGGCGACCTATAGGGAAAGCGGACTAGCCAAACCGACTTCGTGACGCGTAAGATAGTTGTCCTAACTTCTAAACGGAAAGACCTATATGCCGAGTGGCGTGATCAAATTCTTCAACGGAGCCAAGGGCTTCGGTTTCATCGCGCCCGATGACGGCGGTAGTGACGTTTTCGTTCACGTCTCCGCGGTAGAGCGCTCCGGACTGGCCGGCCTCAATGAAGGCGATCAGGTGACCTTTGAGGTGGAGCGCGACAAGCGCTCGGGCAAGTTTGCCGCCGTAGACCTGACCGTGGTCGGTTTCGTTCAACCTCCGCCCCGGGCGCCGCGTCCAGCAGTGGGGCCTCGCGGCTTCGATCGGGATCGTCCGCCGCGCCCGCAGGGCGGCGGAGGTCCCCGGGAAATGATGGGCGCCGGAACAGGCGTCGTGAAGTGGTTCAATCCGACCAAGGGCTTCGGCTTTATTCAGCCCAGTGACGGCGGCAGCGATGTCTTCGTGCACATCTCGGCGGTTGAACGGGCCGGGTTGACAGGATTGGCTGATGGCCAGCCCATCGCTTATGACCTTGAGCAGGACCGCCGGACCGGCAAGCCGGCGGCGACCAATCTGCGCTTGCAGGACTGACGTTTCGCCGCCTCAGGCGGCTGGAGCGGAGCTCTCGGTGATCGCTCGCGCGGCAGGGGCCCTGACGCGTGGCGGTTGCCGTGGGCGCAGGCTTCCGTGGGTGCAGGCGATGGGTGCGTCCTTGACCGCAGCCCTGAGCTGAATATCCAGATCAGAGCCCAACGAGCGTGGGATTGCTCTTGGGTCTGGATGGGGGCAGCCATGTCGGATCGGTTTGGCGTTTCACAGTTTCGACTGGCTGAAGGCGAATCCCTGCGTTTGAGGGATCGCGCGACGCGAGTCCCGCCGATTTCCAGAACACCCAAGGAGGATCGACGGCTCCTCAAGGCGAAGGTTCGGGCTCTCAGCAGGTTGCAACGGCTGCATTACGCGGCCAACGCCCATGCGATGCTGATCATTTTCCAGGGCATGGACGCCGCGGGCAAGGATGGCGTCATCAGTCATCTGATGACGGGGCTGAATCCCCAGGGTTGCGAAGTGACGAGCTTCAAACATCCCAGCGCTTCGGAGCTCACCCATGATTTCTTATGGCGTTCGGCGCAGCGCCTTCCCGAGCGTGGGCGGATCGGGGTGTTCAATCGTTCCTATTACGAGGAGGTGTTGATCGTGCGCGTCCACCCCGAGCTGCTTGAGGCTGAAGGGGTGCCGTCGGCGCCACGGGATGAGGCCGGCATTTGGGAGAGCCGTTACCGCTCCATCCGGGATTTCGAGCACCATCTTGGACGCAATGGCGTGAAGGTCGTGAAGATCTTCTTGCACCTGTCCAAGGAAGAGCAACGGTTGCGTTTTCTGAGCCGTATCGACGAGCCGGAGAAGAATTGGAAGTTTTCCATGGCCGACGTCGAGGAGCGCGCGTTTTGGGACGACTATGAGAAGGCCTATGAGGCCTGCCTTGAATCGACGAGCACGGACGCAGCGCCGTGGTTCGTTGTGCCGGCAGATGACAAGCTGACGTCACGCATGATCGTCTCGCAGATCATCCTGGAGGCGCTAAGCGAGCTTCATCCCCAATTCCCGAAGACGCCTCCGGAACGAAGGAGGGCTTTGAAACGCGTCAGAGCGGCTCTGGAGGCGGAAGGTTGACGGCAGAGGGTTTCCTCACACCCATCTCATATTTCTGATAATATATCTTAGGCGCATTTTTGATGTAGCTGCCATTTAGTAATGTCGCACCGTGCCATTTAGAGATGTCACCCTCTCTCGCATTCGCGCGGGAGGCCTCCAAGATGACGTTGCACTTCATGAGCGACAAGGAGCTGTCTCGGCTGGAGATCCTTCGCGATCTCGGTAGCGGACGCCTCACCACCTCGGCGGCAGCGGATCTGCTCGGTCTGGAGCGTCGCCAGGTCCAGCGCCTGGCTAAGGCCTACCAAGAGCACGGCGCCACGGCGCTGATCTCCAAGAAGCGCGGCCAGCCTAGCAACCGCCAGTC
>JAKBBV010000029.1 GCA_021808285.1 Pseudomonadota bacterium
TGGCGCTGGCCCGGGCAGCGCCGGGGCCGGCCGCCCGTCGGGTCGCTGCGGCCCGTGACAGGCTGGCGAAAATCGAAAGTGAGGCGGCGCTGCGGGCGGCTCGGACGAGCGCGCTCAATGAGGCCCTGGCGCGTCTTGAGGCCGAACGGGCGACCGCCGTCAGTTCCCATGACTCGGCGCGAGCGGTGCTGGTCAGTCTTCCGCCTCCTGCCGATGAGACTTCCGCGGCCCTTGATCAGGCCAGGAATGCCGTTGCCTTCCGACGCGAAGCCGCCTTCGTTGCGCGCAGGGACCTCGAACAGGAGCGCGGCGCGATTGCCCGGCGGCAGGCGCGACATGCCAGCCTCACCGAACAGATCGCTCAATGGCGCACCCGCGAATCCGAGGCCAAATCACGCATCCAGGCCATCCAGAGCGAACGGGCCAGGGTGCTTGCCGCTCTCAATGAAGCCCGTCAGGCGCCCGTCACTGAGGAAAGACGGCGACGCGATCTGGCGGAACAGGACCGGCTGGCGGCGGCGCGAGAGGCGGCGGCGGCGGAATCCTGCAAGACGGCGGAGACCGAGCGCGCCACGCGAGAGCGGCGCCTCAGACAGGCGGAGGCGGCAGCGGCCGAAGCCCGGGCCGAAATGGCCGCCGCCAGGGCTCGCCTCGAAGGGGCGACGACCCGGCGCGACGAGGCGAATGCGGAGGTATGGCGCATCACCGGCCGGGGGCCAGACGAGCCCGAACCTTCGGCCCAGGCGTCCCAGAAGGACGAGGCGGAAGGCGCTGAACACAAGCTCGTCCGTCTGCGGGGCGAACTTGCAGCTTTGGGGCCGGTCAACCTCCGCGCCGAGGACGATCTGGCCGAGCTGGCGCCCCGGCTCGCCGGTCTGACGGAGGAACGCGAGGATCTCGTCGGCGCCTTGGCGCGGCTGACCCAGGCAATCGAAGCGCTGGAGGCAGAAGGGCGTGAGCGCCTCGTCGCCGCGTTTCACGAGATAGACGGCCACTTTCGAGAGCTCTTCACGCGACTCTTTGGCGGCGGGCAGGCCGAACTTCGGCTCGTCGAGTCAGCCGACCCGCTGGAGTCTGGATTGGAGGTCTTTGCTTGCCCGCCAGGCAAGCGCCTGGCGGTCATGAGCCTGATGAGCGGAGGGGAGCAGGCGCTGACGGCGGCGGCGCTCATCTTTGCGGTGTTCCTAGCCCACCCCTCGCCAATCTGCGTCCTGGATGAAGTTGACGCCCCGCTCGATGACGCCAATGTGGAGCGCTTCTGTGATCTGCTCGACGCCATGAGGTCGCGCTCGGCGACGCGGTTTCTTGTCATCACCCACAATCCGCTCACAATGTCGCGCATGGATCGGCTGTTCGGGGTCACCATGCAGGAGAAGGGCGTTTCGCAGCTTGTCGCCGTTGACCTTAGAGAGGCGCGACGGCTTGTGGAGAGCTAGGCCGGCGTCGCCACGCAACCAGGTCAAAATCCATAAATTCCTTTATTTTCAATCATATAATCGCCCTCCGTGCGGCCTTGACCTGGGCCGGGCGCCTCTGTAGTTTCCGCGCCGTTCCGGATGGCCTGTTGCGGTGACGCAATGGGACAGGGGTTGGTCGTGAGGTATCATGCCTGAGCCCGTGGACCCCCCCGCAGAGTCTCTCGGGCGTCTGGAGGCAAGAATCGACGCCTTCGAGGCGCGCCGAGGCCGGGCGGGACCGGCGCTCAATCAGGGCGCCGCAGATGGCTACCGGATGCTGGGCCAGATGCTCAGCGGTGTTTTGGGGGGACTGGGGCTTGGCTGGTTCTTTGACCGCGAGGTTGGAACGGCGCCTCTAGGTCTCCTGACCGGGCTGATTACCGGCGCGGGTCTCGCGATCTTCGCCGCCATACGCACCGCGCTTCGGCTCAGCGCGCGTTCGGCGTCAACCGCATTCGAGCCGCCGCGTTCTGAGACGCTCAGGGAATCCCCCCGGGCTGATCGAGAGGAATTGGAAGAAGACGACTGATGGCCGCTATAGAGCCCATGGAGCAGTTTCTGGTGCGCAAGATCGCACCGCTCCCGCCCGTGGTCGTGCCTGGTCTGGGGCCTATCGACCTGTCGATTACCAATTCCGTGCTCGTCATGCTGATCGCTGCGGGCGCGCTGATGCTGTTCTTCTTGTTGGCCGCGCGCCGCCAGGTCGTGCCGGGGCGCATGCAGGCCGCCGCCGAGATGGTGTACGGGATGGTCGATAACGTCCTCACGGGCGGGATCATCGGCGACAAGGGCCGCGCCTATCTCCCGTTCATCTTCACGCTCTTCCTTCTGATCGCCTGCCTCAATGTTTTAGGGCTGGCGCCCGGTGGATTTTCGGTGACGGCCCAGCTTGCGGTGACATCGGCTCTGGCGGTGATGACCTTCGTCACCGTGCTGGCGGTCGGATTCGCTCTGAATGGCCTGTCTTTCTTCAAGTTGTTCATGCCCTCCGGGATGCCGCTCCCGATGGCGCTTTTGATCATGCCCATCGAGTTGATCTCCTTTTTCGTGCGTCCCCTGACCCTCGCCATGCGACTTTTCGGGAACATGCTGGGCGGCCACGTCGTCACCTACATGTTCGCCAGTTTTGTCGTCGGACTGGGGCTGTTCGGCATCGAAGGCGCCGGGATCGCCAAGTTGGGACTCCTGGGTTCGGGAGTTTCATTCGCCCTGATCGTGGCGCTGATGACGCTCGAATTTGTCGTCGCCTTCCTGCAGGCTTTCGTGTTTGCCGCTCTGGCCTGCGTTTATCTCAATGAGGTCGTGAACCTCGGTCACGGTCACTGAACCTTTCTTCACCACAAGCTTGCATCTAGAGGACTTTGATTTCCATGGACGAAACAGCAGCCAAGTATATCGGCGCCGGCCTAGCCATGACCGGCCTCATCGGCGCGGGCGCCGGCCTCGGCATTCTCTTCGGCAACTATCTGCAAGCCGCGATGCGAAACCCGGCCGCGGCGGCATCCGAGCGCGTGTGGATGTTTCTGGGCATGGCCCTCGCCGAGTCCATGGGCATCTTTGGCCTCGTGATGGGCTTCGTCATCCTGTTTGTGAAGGTCTGACGACCGTTTCATCTCGGGGTCGCGACGCGCCATGGTAGGAACTGCCTCCACAACGCCCCCGCCGCCTGCCGGCGGTTCAGGCGGACTGCCTCAATTCGACATCTCGAATTGGCCAGGGCAGATCGTCTGGATTCTGCTGATCTTCGCGGTGCTCTACGCCTTCATGGCGTGGGTCATATTGCCGCGCATTTCAGGGGCGATCGATGATCGCGAGGAAAAGATCTCCGGCGACGTGGGTGAGGCAAGGCGATTGCGCGACAAGGCGCAGGCGGAGGCGGAGGCCGCGGCCTTAGAAGTCGCTCAGGCGCGAGCGCAAGGCTTGCGCCTCGCCGCCCAGGCGCAGACCGAGGCTAAGGCCCGAGCCGCGGCGCGACAGGCTGAGGAGGAGGCTAGACTTAACGCCCTGGTCTCTGCCGCAGAAAGCCGAATTGCCGAGGCACGAGCTTCAGCCATGGGGCATGTGACCTCGATCGCCCAGGATGCCGCCGCCGCCATGGTGGAGCGCCTGACCGGGGTTGCGGCGAACCAAGGCGAGCTGGACCGCGCCTTGGCCTCTTCCGAAGCCGCCTGATCCAATCGGAGCCTTACGCCTTGCCCTCAGCCCTGACCAATCCGCAGGACGCCGAATTCTGGATCTTTGTGGCCCTGGCGCTTCTGGCGGTCGTGCTCTGGCGCGCCAAGGTTCCCTCGGCGGCGGCCAAGGCGCTAGATGCGGCCGGGGACAAGGTTCGGGCTCAACTCGAGGAGGCCCAGCGTCTGCGCGAGGAGGCAGAAGCCTTGCTGATGCGAATCCAGGCCGACAAGCTTGAGGCCGAGCGCAGCGCAGCGGAGCTGCTCAAGGCCGCTGAGGAAGACGCCCAACGCCTTCGCGTCGATGCCGCGGCCAAGCTCGAGGAGGATGTCCGGCGCCGCGCCCGAATGGCCGAACAGAAAATCGCCTTGGCCGAGGCTCAGGCCGCCCAGCAGGTAAAGGCCGCCGCCGCAGAGCTGGCATCTCAAGCCGCAGAAGCCATTTTGCTGGCTCGGGTCTCAGTCGCCAAAAGCGACCCCCTCATTGATCAGGGACTGAGCGAACTGGCCAAACGCCTGGGCTGACGGAACATCTGGGAGCGAGTCGAGATATCGTGCGCGCCCCACCCTACAGAACCGCCCGATCAGGTCGTTGGCGGACACGCGTAGCGGCCGGCCAAGGCGCCATCTCTCAGAAACACGCTGACCTCAGACGCCTGGCCGGCGCTGGCCAGTCGCTGGGCGAGGGCTATGGCGGCATCCTCTGCCCTCGCGCCACTGCTAAAGACGAGCAGATTGTCTGCGAAGTCCTGTTTCACCGCCCAGCCTTCGCCCACTGGTTCGATCCGGATGTGATTGATTTTCATGGCGCTTTCCTCCTTGCCTTTTGACGGCGTCTCGTCCGCGAGGTCGTTCGGATTCTGGCCGCCGCACTCCGGCGCGATGAAGGCTCCGGCATCCACTCGACCATGAGGCGGACCCGCTCGGACGCCAAGAGGAGGCCACGATGAAGAGGCGGAAGGAGGGCGAGGAGGTGGCGAGAGAGGAGATGAGCTGAGGCAGGTTTTTGGCAGGCGCCTCACAGGCCCGCGTCGAACAGAGCCTCCAACTCATCAAATCCATGTTCAGTGTCCTCGCCGAGGTCAACTCGCAGAATGGGGCGCCTGCGCTCGGCCATGACTGCGAAGTCGCCCAGAGCCTGGGCATCCACCAGGGTTCTGAAGTCCATGGTTTCACCCGGAATCCTCAGGCGCGGCCCGCCGCTGTCGGTAAGCTGCAGAAACACGCCTCCGGCCGGACCGCCCTTGAACGCCTGTCCCGTCGAGTGAAGATATCTCGGCCCGAACTGCGCGACGACGGGGAGGTCGCGCGCAACGCAGATGCGCCGCCGCACGGTCTCTAGCCGTAGGCGGTTGGCCGTGCTCTGGTCCAGATAGGCGAGAAGGGCCACATAGCCCCCGGATCCCACAGAATGCAGGTGATCGCACAGAAGATCCGCACCCTGCTTGGCGCGTCCACGAACCCCGGATGTATAGAAGGCAAGGGGGCCCTCGCGCGCATTAGGTGAAGCGCTAGGAAGGACGCCATCCCGGGTAAAACGGGCGGCAAGCTCCCGCGTTTTCACCTTTGAAGCCTCAACATCAGGCTGGTCAAATGGATCGAGGCCCATGACCGCTCCGGCGAGCGCGACCGCGACTTCCCAGCGCAGAGCTTCGACCCAAATAGAGTCCCTGCCCGGCAGGATGATTGTCGCCCTAGGCGATGACGAGCCGGGCGCCGCCGGCTCGCCTTCAGCCTCGGACCCCCTTAGTACGAGGCGGACGCAGACGCGATCGGGCCCGGAACTTGCGTGTCCCGGTTCCCGGATGACGGGGATCAACCCCCGCCCCAGCTTGCCCGTGGACTCTGCGATCAGCTGTTCGAGCCAGCCCCCGAAATCAGCGATCTGCGGGTCCACCTCAAGGATCAGCTTGTTCCGCCGGTTCTGCGCCGCCACACCCAGGAAAAGGCCCAGGGATACGGCCGAATCTGCGACCTCAACGTCAGCGGAAGGCCCAGCGAGCACCTGAAGCGCGGCAAAAACCGCCGCCAGATCGAGACCCAGAATGGCCGCCGGAGCCATCCCGAACGCCGAGAACAGAGAGAAGCGTCCGCCTATCGTTGGCGATCCGTGAAAAATGCGCCAAAAGCCGCGCCGACGCCCCTCCGCCTCAAGCTGTGATCCGGGGTCAGTGATGGCGACGAAATGCTGCCCCACGCGGCGCCCGACTGCGTTCTCAACCCGCCCATAGACATGGCGATAGAGAACGTCCGGCTCCAGGGTCGAACCCGACTTGCTGGATGCCACCACAAGGGTCCGGGTCAGGTCGAGGCCGTCAAGCACACGCGCGATCTGGCGGGGGTGGGTCGAGTCCAAAACACGCAGGCGCGGGAATCCAGGTCGAGATCCGAAAATCTGGGCGATCATCTCCGGGCCAAGACTGGAGCCTCCCATTCCGATCAGGACCGCATCGGCGAATTTCCGGGCCTTCACGGCCCTTGAGAAGGTGGCCAGGGCGGGGAGATCGACAACCTGTCCCCGGGCGGCGTCAATCCAGCCGAGTCTCTGGCGCGCCTCGCCGGCGGGCCACAAGGACGCATCCTTTGCCCAAAGCCGTGGTCCCCAGGCCTCGGCAACGGCCATGTCCTTCGCCGCCTTCAGTGCGGTCGAGAGATCCCCCGGGGCGAGGACCTGCTGCGGGGGTGAGGCCGACATGAGTGGCGGAGTGCCCCCCGGGTCGAGAGGCGTCAAGCCCCAGGCGATGGTCGACGATTGACTTTGGACCCGCTCTGCCGCTCCTGCACCCGGCATGAACGGTGCGGCGGACAATCTCAGCAGGACGAGCGGAGACGAGGGCGTCATCGTGTTCGGCCCTGATGCGGCGTTCCTGCTCGACGGTGGCGGCCGGATAGAAAACCTCACCTTGGCCTATCGCACTTACGGGACGCTAAACTCCGAGCGCTCCAACGCCATCCTCATCTGCCACCCTCTGACTTTGGACCAACACGTCGCCGATCCTCCTCCGGTTGGCGGAAGACGCGCCTGGTGGACCTCGCTGGTTGGACCCGGGCGACCGATCGACCCGGAGCGCCACTACATCATTTGCGCGAACATCCTCGGCGGATGCGCGGGCAGCACCGGGCCAGGCTCCATCAATCCTTCCACCAGCGAACCCTATGGCCTGAGCTTTCCGGTCATCACCATAGGCGACATGGTGCGCGCCCAGGCCATGCTGCTGGACCGCCTGGGGGTCGAAACGCTGTTCTGCGTGGCCGGCGGATCCATGGGCGGCATGCAGGTTCTGGAATGGGTGGCGAGCTTTCCCGGTCGGGTCTTTTCCGCCGTATGCCTCGCCTCTGCCGCCCGGCATTCTGCGCAGAACATCGCCCTGCATGAGGTCGGACGCCAGGCGATCATGGCCGATCCTGACTGGCGCAAAGGCGCCTATGTCCGTGAGGGGGTTCGTCCCGAGAAGGGCCTGGCGGTCGCACGTATGGCCGCGCATATCACCTATCTCTCGGAATCAGCCCTGACCCGGAAGTTTGGCCGGGAGCTTCAGCGCGACGGGCTATCGTGGGGGTTTGACGCCGACTTCCAGGTGGAGAGTTACCTTCGCCATCAGGGCGCGGCTTTCGTCGATCGTTTCGACGCCAACTCCTACCTCTATATCACCCGCGCCATGGACTATTTCGACCTGGCCGCACGGCACGGCGGAAGCCTTTCTGCGGCTCTTGCCGGCGCGCGCCACATCCGTTTTTGCGTGGCTTCATTCACCTCTGACTGGCTCTACCCCACAGCTGAGAGTCGCGAAATCGTTCGCGCCCTGAACGTGGCCGGCGCCCGGACCAGCTTCCTCGAGATCGAAACCGACCGAGGACACGACGCCTTCCTGCTCGACGAGCCGGTCCTGCGCTCGGCGCTCGCGGGATTTCTCGGCTCGGCCGGCCGCATTCGGGGACTGGCTGGATGACAAAGACCGCCATCCGCGGAGATTTCGCCGAGATTCTGCGACTGGTGCCACCTGGGGCTCGCGTCCTCGATGTGGGCTGCGGCGAGGGCATCCTGCTCGATCTCCTGACCCGGGAAAAGGCGGCCGATGCGCGGGGCGTGGAGATCAGTCCCGAACGCGTCGCCGCCTGTCTCGCCCTCGGTCTCTCGGTAATGCAGGGCGACGCCGACCATGACCTCCGGGATTTTCCGACCGGAGCATTCGACTTCGTCATCCTGTCTCAGACCTTGCAGGCCATGCGCGATCCGCGAGGGGTGCTTGGAGAGATGATGCGCATTGGCCGGCGGGCGATTGTCACGGCGCCCAATTTCGCGCATTGGCGGGTTCGATTGGATCTTTTGTTCAAGGGACGGATGCCGATGACCGGCGCCCTGCCAGAGCCCTGGTGGTCGACCCCGAACATCCATCTCTGCACAACCGCCGACTTCCGCTGCTTGGCTGATGAGATGGGCCTGGAGATCGAGGCCTGCGCCGCCCTGACCACCGGTCGTCCGGCTCGACCGATCCAACCCTCCAGCAGGATCGAGAACTGGAGAGCTGAGGCGGCCCTATTTGTGCTCCGTCATCGTTGATCCACGGCGGTCGACCGCGCACCCAATCCGGCTGAAACCGGCGCCAAGGCGGGCCTCAGCTGTGTCCCCGAGCGCGCCGGATTGACCCGAGGGCGAAGTGCGAAGGTCTGCTTCACGGCCTCTATCAAGATCACGCCGGAAAAGCCCGGCCAAAATCGAGCGCCCAAATGCTCCAGTCCGTCGGCCCAGTGGGCGACAGCGGCAAATGGCGGCGCGTAGAGCGCCCGGGTCCAACCCAGGGGGGTAAGCTGTGCGTCCTGGAACAGGCGCTCAATCTGCTTACGGAGAAAGGGTCTTCCGTGGCCGAAGGGAGTTGTGTCAGCGAGGGCCCAGGCGCTTCGCCTCTCAGTCACCACCATGATGATCCGTCCAGAAGGCGCCAGAATGCGGGTCAATTCATGGAAAAGGGCCAAGGGGTCATCGCTCTCCTCCACCGCATGGACCGCGAGAATCCGATCGAAGAAGGCGTTGGGGAAAGGCAGCCGAGTCTCCGTGGTCAGACAGACGCGATTTCGACAGCCTCGCGGCCAGGCCTCGGCGCCCTGCGCGTGGGGCATCGCCGCAATCCGTCGTCGCGCCGCGAAGTCGATTGAGTCCAGAAACGGTGTTGCGTAGCCGAAGGCCAGGACATCCAGACCGGAGAGGTCGCTCCACACCTCCTCAATCTTCTGCGCCACCAACCTTCGGGCCGCCTGGCCAAGATCGGAGGCATAAAAGGTGCGCAGGTCGAAAACGGATTGACGCATGGCGTTAGCGATCTGAGGCCTCCCTCGGGGCTAATCAAGAGCAGGGTCTCAAGCGGCGAGATGAAACGCTATCGCAGGCCGGGGGAATAATGGCTCATGGCTCCCGGCGGTGCTAGTTTGCCGAATGCAGGAGGAGACGTTCATGGCCTTGGATGTGCGGCAGTTTCCCTGCCTGTCGGATAATTATGGCTTCATCGTCCGCGATGAGGCGAGCGGACGCACGGCCTGCGTCGACACGCCGGACGCTGAGGCTATCCTCGCTGCCCTGTCAGCCGCCGGCTGGGGCCTCGACCTGGTTCTGAACACCCACTGGCACCCGGATCACGCCGGCGGCAATCGTGCGGTTCAGGCGGCGACTGGCGCCCGAATTGTAGGTCCGGAAGAAGTCCTGCGCATCGCCCCACTGGATCAGGCGGTCAAGGGCGGTGACGAGATCAGGCTTGGCGATACCAGAATTCAGGTCATCGACTGCAGCGGTCACACCTTGGGCCACGTTGCCTATCACGCACCGGAGGCGAACATGGCCTTCGTCGGCGACACCCTTTTCGCAATGGGCTGCGGCCGCCTTTTTGAGGGAGAACCCGCTCAAATGTGGGCGAGTCTCCAGCGCCTTGCCGCCCTCCCTGAGCAGACGATCATCTTCTGCGCCCACGAGTACACCGAATCCAACGTGCGCTTCGCCCTCAGCCTCGACTCCGACCCAGCGGTTGCGGAGCGAGCGCAGATCGTGTTCGAAGCCCGCCGCAAGGGCGAACCCACTGTGCCGACCACGATTGCGCGCGAGCGGGCCACCAATCCCTTCCTCCGAGCGCCTCTCCTTATGCCTGACGCGCCAGATCCGGTCACCGCCTTCGCCCAAGTCCGCTCCGCAAAGGACGAGTTCAAGGGGTGAGGGGCCGCATCAATGTCGGCGTAGGGCTTGCTCGATCTTCAGGGAGGAGGGGCGACCAAAGAGACCTTCCTGAGGGGCCACGGTGACGAGCACAGTTCCGCCACGCAGACTGGCCCCCGCTGTGCGACCTTGGATGATGTTGACCCGCGTCACGCGCCGCAGAAGCGACCTGTCCCGGGGGTGCGAGGCCAAGGTCATAATGGCCTCACTCGTCACCAAGGCGGCATCGGCCATCACCCCATCAGATCCAGCGTCCGCATCAATGGCGGTATAGCCGATAGCGTGCTGGGCGGCTCGGCCGGAGCGCAGGCTGGCTATGGCCAGACGTTGATACAATCCGACCGGACCTAGGGTGGCGAGACGCAAGGGCGAGCAGGGCCCCTCGACTGTGGCCGCCGCTCCCTGAGGCAGACGGGGGGTGAACACAGTGACGCCGCCGAACTTGGTGACCCGAAGCATGGGCTGCCGCAGATCGTTATAGTAGATGAGATCCCCGCGTGGTCCACGGGAAACGGTCAGGGCCCAGACCTCAGGGTTATCCTCGAACTTCAGCAATGGATGCCCGCCAGTAAGGTCGAGCACAAAGTCCCCGCCGGAGTCGATGATATAGCGGGCCGAGGGCGGCTGCCGCTCCTCCCCCTCCATATGAGAGGTAAAGACGTGGCGCAGCCAGGACGGGCCCGCCGCCCAGGCGAAGCTCGCGGCGGCGAGGGCGGCGATCATCGGGGCGAGCGCGGTCGCACCCCGACGCCATTTCGTCCATGCGGCCCTGGCCATGACCATTGCCTTGCCCGCCGATCACGGCCGATTTTGGACCGAAGCTCGAAGCCGAAATCCCCGCCGTCAGATCCAATCACCCTGTGATGTATTGGCCACCATTCACAGTCAGCGTGGCTCCGGTGATGAAGCCTGCATCCTCGGCCGCGAGGAAGGCCACGCAGCGGGCGATCTCATCGGCCATCCCCAAACGCCCGACAGGGATGCCCGAGACAATCTGATCAAGCACGGTCTTCGGCACGGCGGCGACCATTTCCGTATCAATATAGCCGGGCGCGATCGCATTGACCGTGATGCCCTTCTTGGCGTTCTCCTGGGCGAGAGCCTTGGTGAACCCGATCATCCCGGCCTTGGCCGCCGAGTAGTTCGCCTGACCGACCTGGCCTTTCTGGCCGTTGATCGAGCTTATGTTGATGATGCGCCCGTAATTGCGTTCTCGCATCCCTTCGATGACATTACGGCACATGTTGAAAATCGAGGCCAGATTCACGTGGATAACATCGTTCCACTGAGTCTCCGTCATGCGGTGAAGAACCGCATCACGCGTGATCCCCGCATTGTTCACGAGAACGTCGATCGGCCCCAATTCCCGCTCCGCTCTGGCGACCGCTGAGGCGCAGTCCGCGAAGGACGACACATTGCCTTTGACCACAAGTACGCCAAGTTCGTCCGCGCAGGCCTGGGCAGCGACCTCGTTACCAGCATATCCGGCGGCCACCCGATAGCCGGCGGCCTTGAGCCGCGCGCTGATCGCCCGACCTATCCCCCTCGTGCCGCCCGTCACAAACGCCACTCTACTCATCGCGCTGGCTCCTCCGCATCCTACGCCGTCGATCCGGACCTTCGGCTCGGTCGTCAGTCTTGAGAGGCCAGTTGGGCCGTGTCGCGGTCTTCAAGTCAAGGCGAAGGCCGGGTCTCGCCGCAGGTCAGGGGGCCTCAACGCACATGGCCACGCCCATGCCGCCGCCGACGCACAGAGTCGCGAGGCCCTTGGCCGCTCCGCGGCGCCCCATCTCATGCAGCAGGGTCGTCAGAATTCGCGCGCCGGAGGCTCCGATCGGGTGTCCAATGGCGATGGCGCCGCCATTAACATTGACCTTCGCCGGATCCAGACCCAGCTCGCGGATCACGGCCAGAGACTGCGCCGCGAAAGCTTCATTCGACTCGATGAGGTCCAGATCCGCGACCTTCCAGCCCGCCTTCTCCAGCGCTTTTCGGCTCGCAGGAATGGGGCCCGTTCCCATGATTTCCGGCTCGACCCCGGCGTGCGCCCAAGAGGCGATCCGCGCCAGTGGTTTCAAGCCGCGCCGCCTCGCCTCCTCCTCCGTCATCAGAGTCAGAGCGGCGGCGCCATCATTAAGGCCGGATGCGTTGGCGGCGGTGACCGTTCCATCCTTGGTAAAGGCGGGACGCAGGCCGCTCACGCTCTCATAGGTCGCGCCAATCCGGATATACTCATCCTTGTCGATGATGGTGTCGCCCTTTCGGCCCCGAACTGTGACCGGAGCAATCTCGGCCGTGAACCGACCCGACCCCTGCGCCGCCTCGGCCCTGTTCTGCGAGTTGACCGCGAAACGATCCTGCTCCTCGCGGGTAATCTGCCAACGCGCGGCGATATTTTCAGCGGTCTGGCCCATATGGTAGCCGTGGAAGGCATCCCACAGCCCATCCTTGATCATTGTGTCGACGAAGCCCAGGTCGCCCATCTTGTGGCCGGAGCGGAGATGTGCGGCATGTGGCGCCTGGCTCATGCTCTCCTGACCGCCGGCGATGACGATGTCGGCGTCACCCTGTAGGATCTGTTGCGCCGCGAGCGCCACGGCGCGAAGCCCGGAACCGCATAACTGATTGAGGCTCCAGGCAGGGCTCTCCACGGGAACACCGGCATTTACCGCAGCTTGGCGCGCCGGTCCCTGACCCGCGCCGGCCTGCAACACGTGGCCAAGAACCACCTCGTCCACATCGGCGGCCTCAATCCCGGCCCGGGAGATCGCTGCTTCGATGGCTGTCTTGCCGAGTTCATGCGCGGCCAGCCCCGCGAAAGCGCCGTTGAAGCTGCCGACGGGAGTGCGGACGGCGGAGACGATGACGACATCGGACATGGAAATGCTCCCATAAATCACCACCAGCCAGGCAGCGGACCTCAGTCCTAGCACAGCCTGGCGGCGCACGGCGCCCCCAAGCGCGCCGCGTCGGGCGCGTCACACTCTGGCGCCCCATGCCGCGATGCGCCATAAATCGCGCGAGACTTTCGCCCTGAACGATCAAGGATGCCGATGTCGAGTGAATCCACGCACGCCCCGTCAGGCGCCCGCGATAAGGTGATCATCCAGAAATACGCCAACCGGCGCCTCTATAATAAGGCGACCAGTAGCTACATCACATTGGATGATCTTGCCCGGATGGTGAAGGAGGGCGTGGATTTCGAGGTCCGAGACGCCAAGAGCGGAGAGGACATCACCCGAAAAGTGCTCACCCAGATTATCTTCGAGGAGGAGACCCACGGGCAGAACCTGCTCCCGATACAGTTTCTCCGCCAACTCATCGGCTTCTATGGCGACCGGATGCAGGCCTTTTTGCCGAGCTTCCTGGAGCTGTCGCTGGACAGCTTCATCCGCCAGCAGGAACGGATTCGGACCCAGCTTTCCTCCGTGTCTCCAAGCGGCATGGGGATGTTCGACGAGCAGATCAGACAGAACATGGCGCTCTTCGACCGAGCGATGAAGATGTTCACTCCCTTCGCCTATCGGCCGGAGGAGGCTGCCGCCCCGGTCAAACCCGCGCCGTCGGAGGCGCCCGACGCCATCGCCGAATTGCGCGAACAGATGGCCGCACTGCAGAAGCAGTTGGCGGAGATGAACCGGAAGGCCTGAATGGGACGGCCTGAGTGGGACGGCCTGGGCCGCTGGGCGACGATCCCGATCAGAAGATCGAGTAGCCGCCGTCGATGACGAAGCAGTCGCCGGAATGGTAAGTCGATGCGTCTGACGTCAGGTAGACCGCAATGCCGCCAAAGTCGGCGGGCTCGCCCCAGCGCCGGGCGGGAACTCGCGGGATGACCTTTTCGGCGAAGGCGGGGGAGGACTGGGCGCCGGCGGTCATGTCGGTCGCGATCCAGCCAGGCAGGATGGCGTTCGCCCGAACCCCATAGCGGGCATGTTCTACGGCGATGGCGCGCATCATGGAGATGACGCCGCCCTTGGTGGCGGCATAAGCTTCGTTGCGGGCGGCGCCTTCGATGGCCGCCAGTGAAGCCGTGACCATGATTGACCCGCCGGCATCGCCGCCCTCGGCGCGCGCAACCATGTGCTTGCATGCCTCTCGACAGGTAAAGAAGGCCCCATCGAGGTTCACGGACAGCACCCTGCGCCAAATCTCCAGACTCATGTCCGAAAAGGACGGCGCGCCGCCGCCGATACCGGCATTTGCGATCACAGAATCCACGCGCCCCAGAACGGCGACAGCCTGAGCCATGGCGGCGACGACGGCGCTTTCATCGGCCACATCGACTGTCTGAGCCAGAACCCTACCCCCGTAGGCCTCAAGCCGGGTCTTGGCCTCGTCGTTGAACCTTGGATTGGACCCCCAGAACGCCACATCGGCGCCGGCCTGGGCGAGCGCTTCGGCCATGCCAAGGCCGATCCCTCGATTGCCGCCGGTCACCAGGGCCACCTTGCCGCTCAGATTAAAGGGTTCGAAGGCCATGCGCGTCTCCCAGACTGAATTCTAAGCTGGACTCCAAGACCCAACCCTGCCCGCACCGAATTGCGCACTGGCATGCTGTGTCCCGGTCCGTTTTCAGCGGCGCCTCGGTCCCATCAGGAGTTTCCCCTCGGAGGCTCCGTGTAACTGATCGTGTTCCTGTCACCGAAGGCGCCTGCCCGGGCGTCCGTCAAGACGCAGAACGGCGGGCGGTTTGTGAACACGCCTCAAAAGAGGACCCGCGGGTTCATGAGACGGCGAGGATCGAGAGCGCGTCTGACGGCCTCAAGAGCGTGAACTTCGGACGGATCCTTGTAGGCGCGGGCGGCGTCAGACTTGAGTACGCCCAGCCCATGTTCCGCGCTGATCGAACCCTCTATCGCAACAACAAGATCATAGACGATACGGCTCGCCTCCTCACGCGCCGCAAGATGGGCGTTCCAGTCGCCGCCGATCGGAGGAAGAACGTCAAAATGAATGTTGCCATCTCCCACATGCCCGAACGCGTCTATCTGGACTCCCGGGTAGCGGGCCTGGAGCGCCTCCGACGCCGTCTCGACGAACTCCGCAATCCGCGAAACCGGCGTCGCTACGTCGTGCTTCCAGACTGGCCCCTCACCCTTCTGCGCCTCCGATTGGCCCTCACGGAGCGCCCAGAGAGCCTTAGCCTGGCTCTCGCTCGCGGCGATCACGGCGTCAGAGACCAGTCCCCTGTCGAAAGCTTCGGTCAGCAGGGTCTCAATCATCAAAGGTGCGGCTGCAGTTCGCGCCGTAGCGACTTCTATCAGAACGTACCAGGGTGGGCAGTCCCGAAGCGGCTCCGGCGCGCCCCGCCGCCTCACCGCGAGGGCGATCCCCAGACGGCCGATAAGCTCGAAGGCCTCCAGATCCTCGCCCACAATATCGCGGGTGAGAGTCAGCAGGTTCACCGCCGCCTGAGGGCTGGCAACCCCCACCATAGCGACGGCGCGCGACGCCAGAGATGGGGTGAGTTTCAATGAAGCCGCCGTGACAAGACCTAGAGTTCCCTCGGCGCCAATCAGGAGCTGCTTGAGATCGTAGCCGGTATTGTCCTTGCGCAAGCGTCGAAGCCCGCGCCAAATCTCGCCGTTGGGCAGCACGGCCTCCAGTCCGAGGACGAGGTGGCGCATCGTCCCGTAGCGGAGCACGGCCGTACCTCCGGCATTGGTGGACACAAGCCCGCCGATCGTCGCTGAACCGGCCGAGGCCAGATCGAGGGGAAATCGCCTGCCGACTGCCGCCGAGGCATCTTGCACGGCGGCCAGTGTCGCTCCCGCTTCCGCCACGAGGACGTCATCGGCGAGATTCACCTCGCGGATCGCCGAAAGGCGTTCCGTCGAGATCAGCACCTCACCCTGAGGGATCTGACCTCCGACAAGTCCGGTGTTGCCCCCCTGCGGCGTCATGGGAAGTCCCGCCTCGACGCAAATCTGGACTGTCCGGGCCGCCTCTTCGGTGGTGCTGGGAAGAGCGAGAAAGGGGGTCTGGCCGCGCCAGCGATCGCGCCACTCGCTCAGCTTCGGCGACACACGATCCGGATCGCGACTGAAGCCCTTGGGCCCGAGCACCGACTCCAGACGACGCCAGACGGCTCCATGGTCCACCATGCCTCAGACCTACCCCACCTTCCCAGCGGCCCGCGCCAGACGATCCCGGATCGCCTCGCCGAGGCCGTCTCCAGGGATGTCCGCCACCGCAATGCCGACCGGGGCGCGCGCGTCCGCCGCCCTCAGGAAGGCGAACAAATTGGCCGCCGCCTCGGCCAGATCGCCCGAGGGGCTGAGATTCATGACCGCTGGCCCCTGATCGCTTGGGCCAAAGGCGAGGAAAACCTCCCCAGGTCCTGGCCCTTCGGCGCCAAGCCGAACCGGCGCTTGAGGCGCATAATGGCGCGCGAGCCGCCCAGGCGAGCGACGGGCGTCGGCGCCAGCGTCCGCAAGCGGCCCCAAAATCTCGACGAGAGCCTCACGCGTCACCGCGCCGGGACGCAACAGACGCGGCGGACCCTCGAGAAGGCTGACTACCGTCGACTCCAGGCCAACGGCGCATGCCCCGCCTTCTAGAGCTACCGCCGCCTTGTCGCCGAGTTCGTCCATTGCCGCGACCAGGGTGGTCGGGCTGGGACGGCCTGATCGATTCGCTGACGGCGCCGCTAGAGGTCCATTGAATGCCTTCAACAGCGCCATTGCCACCGGGTGGGCAGGCGAGCGGACCGCGACCGTATCAAGTCCGGCGCGAGCGAGATCGCAGACGCCTCCGGCCCGAGCCGGGGCCACAAGGGTCAAAGGGCCCGGCCAAAACGCCTCGGCCAGCCGCAGGGCCCGATCATCAAAGGCGGCGATCCTCAGGGCGGCCTCGAGATCGGCCACATGCGCGATCAGCGGATTGAATTGCGGGCGATCCTTGGCCGCATAGATCGCGGCGACAGCATGGTCGGAACGGGCGTCCCCGGCCAAACCGTATACCGTCTCGGTCGGTGTCAGGACCAGCAGGTCCTCCCTGAGGGCGCGCACCGCGGCCGCGATGTCGCCGTCTGGACTGCACCGGGTCAGGGTAAGAGGCGCGCGCGTATCGAGACCGTCGCTGTGACTTGGTCGGGCAAGGTGTCCGTGGCCTTCCATTCGTTCTGGCCTACTCCGAAGGCGAGACGGCTGATCGCGGCCTGACCGTTCATCGTCGCCACCCCGTTCGAAATGGAGAGCGTGAACGGCAATGTCAAAGGGCGCGTAACGCCGCGCAAGGTCAGATTCCCCTGGGCGACATAGCGATCGCCGCCAAGCGCCCTGAAGGTGTGGGCCTCGAAACGGGCCTGGGGAAAGGCCGTAGCATCAAAGAACACGGCGGTGGGCAGGGCCTGTTCCTGATCAGGATTACCCGTTCGCACGGCCCGCATATCCAGAACGGCGACGACACTAGCCCTGGAAAGATCGCGCGGATCGAAACGGATCTGGGCGTCCCAGCGAGGAAAGTCCCCCGCCACCCTCACGCCCCCAAAGCTCGTGACGAAGCCGACCCTTGAGGCGGCATGTTCCACGCTCCAGACCCCCGAAGCGGCGCATAGGGATGGAGAGGCGACGATCATACAGATCAGGACCAGCGCCGACGGCAGCGCACGCCATACCTTTCGGCGGCCCGAGATCGGAAGTGTGGGTTGAGCCTTCATCGCACGGCTCCGGGAAGCATCCTCAACAGAACCTTATCCCTGAGCAGGAACTGATGGCGCATCGCGGCGGCCACATGCAGGACGATCATCCCATAGGCGAGCTTCGCCAGAAGGTGATGCGCCGCAGTTGCGACATTATGCGCCGAGGTCATTTGCGCAGGGGGCAAATGGGTCAACGCGCCGATCGCCGGCCAGGGAATCAGTCCGAAAAGCGTGATCGGGCGGATGTGAATGAGCGGACTGGCTGAACTCAGCGCCCAACCGGTCAGAGGCATGCCGATCATCACCACATAGAAGAGGCCATGCACCGCCCTAGCGACGGACTTCTCCATGGCGTTCATGTCCTGAGGCAGGGGCGGAGGCGGCGACGCCAGCCTCCAGCCAAGCCGGGCCAGACTGAGAATGAGGATCGAGATTCCGATCGATTTATGCAGCTGGACCAGGGTATCCTTGTCGAAGCCGTGCAAGCCGTCGAACCGCCAGGCCAGCGCAATGTTTGTCAGGATCAGGGCCGCGATCAGCCAGTGCAGAACCAGGGCTACGCTGTTGTAACGGGACGAGGTCGCCGCCATGGTCCAGAGCCTTCGCATCAGCCCGGTAAGAGCCGGTCAACACCGCTTAGCGCGGACCGAACAATTGTTCTAGACAAGGGCTCACTCCCCGTCGTCACGGCAGCGTCCCAAAGTCTCAGGAGTCGGTATGACCTATAAAGCGCCCGTCCGGGACATTCTTTTCTCACTCTACGCCGCGGCCGGCTTCGACGCCCTTGGGACACTCTTTCCGGCAGCCGACAAGCCGACGGTGGAGGCGATCGTCCACGGGGCTGGGGACTTGGCGACAAACATCCTTGCGCCGCTGAACCGATCTGGCGACCTGGAAGGCGCGCAGTTCGAGAACGGCAAAGTTCGCAGCCCGAACGGGTTTGGCGCCGCCTACAAGGCGTTTGCCGAGGGCGGCTGGCACGGCCTGGCCGCACCGGCGATGTTCGGCGGCCAGGATCTGCCCAAGGCGCTCGAGACAGCTGTGTTCGAGTCGATACAGGCCGCCAACATGGCCTTCGGCTTGTGCCCAATGCTCACAGTCGGGGCCATCGAAGCGATCTCCGCCAATGGGGATGATGTCCAGAGGACGCGCTTTCTCCCGCCTCTGATCAGGGGGGAATGGTCGGGGACTATGAACCTGACCGAGCCTCAGGCCGGCTCTGACCTTGCTCTGGTCTCAACCCGGGCGACGCCAGACGGCGATGGCGGCTTTCGCCTCGACGGCCAAAAGATCTTCATCACCTGGGGTGACCACGATCTGGCCGAGAACATTGTGCACCTGGTTCTCGCGCGGCTCCCAGACGCCCCCCCGGGCTCGCGGGGCCTGACTATGTTCGTGGCGCCGAAGCGGCTGGTTGGCGCTGACGGATCGCTCGGCGCAACCAACAGCCTTCGCCCCGCAAGCCTGGAGCATAAGCTCGGCATTCATGCCTCGCCCACCTGCGTGATGCTGTTCGATGGCGCTCAGGCGGAAATGATCGGTGCGCCCAATCAGGGCCTTGCGGCCATGTTCGTGATGATGAACGCCGCTCGTGTCCATGTTGGCGTGCAGGGCGTGGGACTTGCCGAGCGCGCCTACCAGCAAGCCCTGGCCTTCTCTCTGGAACGTCAGCAAGGACGGTCGGCCTGGACCGGCGCCTGGCCCTCACGTCTGTTCGATCACCCCGACGTGCGCCGATCGCTGATGTTGATGAAGGCGCGGATCGAGGCGGCGCGAGGCCTCTGTCTTTCCACGGCGCTAGCTGGCGATCTGGCCCGGCGCGCTGTTAACCCGATGGACCGCGAGAGCGCCCGCCTCCGGGAAGACCTACTAACACCGATCGCCAAGGCTTGGTCCACGGATATGGCGGTCGAGGTGGCCTCGGTCGGGCTGCAGGTTCATGGCGGTATGGGTTTCGTGGAGGAGACCGGCGCCGCCCAGCACTATCGGGACGCTCGGATCCTGCCGATCTATGAAGGCGCGAATGGTATTCAGGCCATCGACCTGATGGGACGCAAGCTTGCCCTTGGCAAGGGACGGGCCGTGCGCGAACTGGTGGGCGAGATTTTCCCCACGGCGGGGGCGCTAAAGAGCGCCGATGACGCTTGGCTGCACACCATCGGCGCTCGACTCGAGGCCGGCCTGGCGGCGGTTCAATCGGCGACCGGCTGGATGCTCGAGCGACGCGGTCACGCCCAGCCCGACGCCCTGGCCGGAGCAACCCCCTATCTGCAGTTGCTCGGCGATGTAGTCGGCGGGTGGATGCTGGCGAAGGGCGCCCTCGTGGCCTCTGAAGCCCTGGCCAGGGGCGAGGGTCCTGCGGATTACTATCGCACCAAGATCGGACTGGCGCGAGTCTATGCCGAACAGGTTCTCAGTCGCGCGCCCGGCTTGGCCCAGGCGGTGAGCCAAGGCGCCATCGATCTCTTCCGCGCGACGCCCGAGGCCTTGGGCGCTTGATTCAAATAAAGGGCGGCGATGCTTTCGCCGCCCCTGGCGTCACCGGCTTCAGATCTGCGCTAGCATGTACTCCGCCGAAGACACGCGGAACTCGCCGCCCGCCTCCACATTCAGTTCGACGATCACCCCGTCCCGAGCCAGCAAAGAATAGCGCTGTGACCGCAGGCCCATGCCGAAACGCGAGCCATCGAGCTCCAGGCCCATGGCCCGCGTGAAGTCGCCATTACCATCGGCAAGCATGAGAATATCATCGCCGACGCCTTGATCGGCGCCCCAGGCCTTCATGACAAAGACATCATTCACGGAAACGCAGGCGATCGTATCGACGCCCTTGGCCCGGAAGGCCGCGACCTCGGCCTTGAAGCCGGGGAGGTGCTTGGCCGAACAGGTCGGAGTAAATGCGCCGGGCACCGCGAACAGGGCCACCGTCTTGCCCTTGAACAGGTCCTCGGAAGTCAAGGGCGCAGGTCCGTCCGGCCCGAACACGGTGAATGTGGCTGCGGGGAGTGAGACTCCGATTTTTGCGGTCATGAAAGCACCTCTGAGGGACGAACCTAGATCAGCGAATTAACGCGAAGCCGCAGCTGCCGCCAGGGTCCTGCGCACGTTGGCGCAGAGTCCGGCTAGGCTCCGGGCTTGATCCAAATGGCGCGAGGGCCGATCCTTGGTGTTGCGATGACCTCTCTGGACCCCGGCTATCTCATCGGCCGCCTTCTGGTCGCCATGCCGGGCGTTGAGGATTCGCGCTTCGAGCGGTCTGTCGTCCTCCTGTGCCTGCACGATCAGAACCACGCAATGGGGCTGGTCATTAACCGCCCGGTGGGGAACTTGACTCTCGAAGGCCTGTTTCGGCAGCTGGACGTGGATCCTGGCCGGGCCGGAGCGGAACCTGTGCTCTGGGGAGGTCCTGTGGAGCCGGAGCGCGGGTTCGTATTGCACAGCGACGATCAGGGCCTGTCGGAGGCGAGTTTGCGCATCTGTGGAGGCCTGGCCCTGACAGCGACCCGCGACATTCTCGAAGGTCTCGCCGGCCGACGAACGCGTCCACGGCAGGCGGCAATGGCGGTCGGCTATTCGGGATGGGGCGCCGGCCAGCTTGAAAGCGAGATCCGCAACAATGTCTGGCTGACATGCGAGCCGGATGAGGCGCTCTTGTTCGACGCGGACTATCCGAGAAAATGGTCCCGGGCCTTGGCCAAGATCGGCGTCAGCGCCGCACGTCTGACACCCTTCTCAGGACGGGCGTGAATTGGACCAGGGCGCCGGAAAGCAGGGTTCGGATCAGAACTCACGCCTCAAGGCAGGCGAGAGCAGGCCGAATAGAACGTGGTCACGCCATGCGCCATCGATTCGCAGATAGGACCGCGCCAAGCCTTCCTG
Organism: Pseudomonadota bacterium; assembly: GCA_021808285.1. Lineage (GTDB taxonomy): Bacteria > Pseudomonadota > Alphaproteobacteria > Caulobacterales > Caulobacteraceae > Acaudatibacter. The sequence goes on from JAKBBV010000029.1 coordinate 21,352, forward strand.
TTCGAACCCGGCCTTCAGCAAGACACCCCGTGAGGCTGTGTTCGTGGGAATACAAGCGGCTTCGATCCGATGCAGACCTAGGCGGTCGAAGGCAAAGGCGCTGACGGCCCTCACCGCGTCAGTGGTATAGCCCTGCCGGCTGTGCTCCCGCCCGACCCAATAACCGATGGAGCCCATCTGGGCGACGCCCCTGCGAATGTTCGAGAGGGTGATGCCCCCCACCATTGCATCATCGGATTTGCGAAAAACCAGAAAAGGATAGGCAAGGCCCCGTTCCATATCTTGCCCATAGGCTGCCAAACGCCGCCGATAGGCCGCCCGGGTGAGGTCATCCGCGGGCCACGTCGGCTCCCACGGTTGGAGGAAGGCGCGGGATTTGTCGCGCAACTCCGCCCACTCGGAGAAGTCGGCGAGACGGTGCGGCCTCAGGCGCACTCCGCCCAAGGCAAGCCGCAGCTCGTGGTCGCTCGACATCCAATCCAGCAGCGCCATGTCTTATTGTGCCGCGAATGCGCTGTGACGCCAATCGGTTCAATCAAACAGGGCGGCCTTCACCCGTGGCGCGGCTGCCGCAGCACCCTTGGGGCCCAGCGTCGCCGCAGCGAAGCGCCGGTCCGCGAGGTGTCGGGTGTGGAGGTTCTGGATATCCTCAACGCTAACCGCGTCGATGTCCCGGAGATGGCGAGCGGCTCCCCGCACGGAGCCGAAGCTCAGCAGTTCCACCGCAGACTGTTCGGCGCGTGAGGCCAGTGACTCCCGGCTCATCAGAAGCCCGGCCTTGAGCTGCGCCTTGGCGCGAGCGAGGTCCTCGGCTTTGAGACCACAGGCGAGATGCCGAATTTCGCGTCCCACGGCTTCACCCAGGCGACCGACGTCCTCGGCTGCGCAACCCGCATAGACGCCGAGGACCCCCACGTCTGACCAGGACTCGGCGAAGGCGTCGACGGCATAGGCCAGACCCAGGCGCTCGCGCACCTCCTGGAACAGGCGCGAGGCCATGCCGCCCCCAAGGATCTCAGTGAACAGTCGATGGGCCCAGTACTGCTCTTCCTCCAGTGCGGGGCCTGGCAAGAGCAGGACCAGGTGAGACTGCTCCAGGCGCCGTGCGTCCGTAACAACACCCCCGATGAAGCTGCCGGGTTGGGCCTCGATACCCGCTATGGCGGTGGCCCCACCGAACAGGGCGTCGATCCGCCGCATGATCGCGTCTTCATCCGCCTTTCCAGCGACGCTGACGACCAGTCGATCCGCGCTATAGAGGCGCCGGCGCCAGTCCTCCAAGGCGGCGGGGGTCGCCGAGGCGAGGGTCGTCGCCTCTCCCAGAATAGGACGCCCCAGAGGCTGCCCTGGAAACGCCGCGGCTTGGGCCATTTCGAAAACCTGGTCGTCGGGCGTGTCGAACGCCTCGGCGATTTCCTGGGCGACGATGTGCTTCTCCCGCTCCAAGTCCGAGGCGTGAAGGTGCGGCGCCAGAATGAGGTCAGCGAGAATCTCAAGAGCGCGATCAACACCCTCCGGCAGGGTTCGCGCTTGGAAGCTTGTGCGTTCATAGCCTGTCGCGGCGTTGATCTGCCCTCCTTCACCCTCGATTTCCTCAACAAGCTGGCTCGCGCTGCGCCGGCCGGCCCCCTTGAACACCATATGTTCAAGCAAATGAGACCACCCGCAGTGTTCGGCGTCTTCAAAGCGCGCGCCACGACCAGCAACAGCGCTTATGGCGACGCTTTCATAGGCCGGAGCGGGGTCGAAGAGCAGCCGAACCCCGTTCGCCAAAGTATGCTGGCGCGTCGTAAGGGTCACGCTGGGCGATCCCGCAGCGCGGCCTTGAGAGCTTCGAAATCGATAGGGAGGCGTTCAAATCGTTCCGGGCGCGCGGCGAGACCCTCGGCCTGAGCCGGCAGCATCGGGGCTCGACCCGTTGCGGTAAAGACAGCTTGCGGAAACTTCGCCGGGTGGGCCGTGGACAGCACGATGCGTGGCGTCTCGCCTTCGACGTCCAGGGCCCTGCTAGCCGCCAGGGCCACGGCGGTATGTGGATCAACGAGACCCAGGCCAAGATCGAAGGCCCGGGTCATGGCGGCCGAGGTTTCCTCCTCACTCACTGCGCGCGCCTGACCCAGGTCGCGGATGGCGTTGAGAGCCGACTCGGACAGATTTAGCGCGGCCCCCCCTTCAAAGGCTTCGAACGCCGTGCTGACAGCTTGGCCGTCACGTCCCAGGGCCTCAAACACCAGACGCTCAAAATTGGAGGCGACTTGGATGTCCATGGCCGGACTTTGCGTAGGCTGGACCGCGCCGCGCTCATAGACGCCCGTCGCGAAGGCCCTTGGAAGGATGTCGTTCTGGTTTGTACAGACGAGAAGTTCGACAATGGGCAACCCCATGGCCCTGGCTGTCCAGCCCGCGAAGGCGTCACCAAAATTTCCCGACGGCACGGCGAATGCGACCTTCCGCCCAGGTGAACCCAGAGCCGAGGCCGCAGCGAAATAGTAGACCGCCTGAGCCAGAATTCGCACGATATTGATGGAGTTGACAGCCGTTAGATTCATTTCGCGAGCAAAATCGGCGTCGCGAAACGCCTGTTTCACGAGCGTCTGACAGGCATCGAAGTCGCCGGATACCGCGAAGGCTCTGACATTGGACTCGGGCGCCGAGGTGATGAAGCGCCGCTGAACGTCGGATATCCGGCCCTCCGGGTAGAGCACCACGACATCCATGTGCTCACGTCCGCGAAAGGCTTCAACGGCGGCCCCGCCGGTATCGCCGGAAGTGGCGCAGATGATCGTCAGGCGTCCACCGCGACGCTCAAGGATCTCGTCATAAAGGCCCGCAAGCAATTGCATGGCGATGTCTTTGAAGGCGAGACTGGGGCCGTGAAACAGCTCCAGAATCCAGCTGGAGGCGGAAATCTGCTTCAGAGGCGTCACCGCCGGGTGAGAGAAGCGCGCATAGGCGGTGTGACAGATCTCGACCAAGCGCTCGAAGCCGAACGCCTCGCCCACAAATGGGTGAAGGATCTGCGCCGCAACGCTCTCATACGGCGCTCCGGCGAAGCCGGCGATTGCCCCCGGCGCCAACCGCGGCCACGACATCGGCGAGTAGAGACCGCCATCAGGCGCGAGTCCCGCCATCAGGGCTTCTTCGAAGCCCACAGCGGGCGCGGTTCCTCGAGTGGAGATGTACTTCATCGACGATATCGCTGGATCAGCATAGCGAGATAGAACCACAAGAGAATCCCGGCTAGCGCAAACCAGGTCACGGCATAGGCGAGGTGGTTATTTGGGATGTCTCCGGGTAAAGCCCGCGGCTGAAGGCCAATCGGCGGCGGCGTCTCGTGCTCGGCGGCGAGCAGCAATGGCGCTGGTCTCTTAAGGCCCGCCCTCGTCGCCAAATCCGCCAAGGTCTCCGCGTCGATCACCCGCACCACGATCATGCCGCCTCCCCGCGACATGACGGCCGAACCAAGCCACGGACGGGACCCTGGCTCCCTGAGAATGCCGACGACGCTTCCGATCTGGGGAAAACGCTGCGGCAGGGGTGAGGTCTTGCCGGCAAATGCCGGAATAAGACCGCGGTCGACGAGGATGCCATCGTAGCGCGAGCCGGCGAGCCGACAGATACCCAGACGACGCCAGCCGATGGCGCCATCCGCTACGGCGTAGCGATAAAGACTCGGAGCTCCTTTCAGCTCCGGCGCAGATTGGCAGGTCGCGGCGACGCGCACGAAGGCATGATCTCCGTCCAGAGACAGAACGTCCGGCGCTGGGCGCGCAGGAGCAGTCTGCAGGGCCGCAATCCTCGCCAGCAGGTCCTCCTTCCAGGCCAGCCGGCGCATCTGCCAGTCGCCCAGCCAAAGGAGAGTCAAGAACACCGCAAGAGCACTGATTGTCAGAATCAGGGGAAAGCCCGGGCGCAACCCATGGCGCGAGGCATTCATCTTGAACCCTTCCAGGGCACCGTCATACCCTTGGCGACGTCCTGCAAGCGCAACGGCCTAGACGGGGGTGAGTTTGCGCGGGCTTCATATCCTGCACGTTCTTGAGACTCACAGTGGGGGCCTCTCTCCGCAATTGCGCATCTGGGCGGCAATCATCAGACCCTTCATCGGACGCAACAGGCCAAGGCACAAGGCGACACCCGCCGGGAGCCAGATCACGAGGTCAACCCAGACCGGCGGATTGAACATCACCTCGGTCAGCAGCGCCGCGAAGACTACTATGAATCCCGCGATGAGGATAACAAAGACCGCCGGTCCATCGCCGCTATCGACGGTCGCCAGATTATAGTCGCAGGACGCACATCGATCGTGCAGCTTGAGAAAACCGGAAAACAGACGGCCCTTCCCACAGCGGGCGCAACGCCCCGTCGCGCCCCAGAGAAAAGGGCGAATCTGCCTGAAGCGCCCTCCTCCGGCGTCGCTCAATGACCCCAGCCTGCCCCGAAAATCACGTAGATGAACGTGAACAGGAACAGCCAGACGACGTCGACAAAGTGCCAGTACCAGGCTGCCGCCTCGAAGCCAAAATGCTGCTTGGGAGTAAATCCGCCGTTTAACAGGCGAACCAGGCACACGGTGAGGAAGATCGTCCCGACGATGACATGGAAGCCGTGGAAGCCGGTGGCCATGAAGAAGCTTGAGCCATAGAGGCCCGAATTGGTCGCGTCCGGACCATAGAAGAGCTTGTCGGTCAGGATGTGATGATACTCGTAGGCCTGGATTGAGGTGAACAGAACACCCAAAAGGATAGTCAGGAGAAGGCCGATTTTGGCGCCCTGCCTGTCGCCCTGCTGAAGCGCATGGTGAGCCCAAGTCACCGTGGTTCCCGAGAGCAGGAGCGTCAGGGTATTGATGAGAGGAAGCTCGAACGGCGGCACCGCCTCCACGCCCTGCGGCGGCCAGGTCGCCCAGGCGGCGCCGACGCCGTCCACCGGCGACAGGGTCCGGACGTGATGGAAGAGAGCCATCTCGAAGAAAATCCAGAACCAGGCGACGAAGAACATGACTTCCGAGGCAATGAAGAGGATCATGCCATAGCGAAGGCCGATCGAGACCACGGGCGTATGGTCCCCGTGATTGCCTTCCTTGACCACATCGGCCCACCAAGCGGCCATGGTGAAGAGAACGCCGGCGAAACCCAGCGCCAGCACCCACCAGTCGCCCTTGGGAAGTCCGAGAATCCCCTTCAGCCCAATGACCAGGCCAAGCGCCAGGACGACCGCGGACATCGAGCCCACCAGCGGCCAAGGGCTCGGGTTCACCAGGTGGTAGTCGTGCTTGACGCCTTCGTGAGCCATGTCCGCCTTCTCTAGTCCAAAGCCTTAAATCTCAGCATCCCGCGCTCCAGTTTGAGCGCCTAGACCGCATCATCGCCAACGCGGTCCTATAGCCTCGCCTTCGCCTTTCCGCCAAGAGGCGCGGACGTATCCGCAGACGCCGTCTTCGGCGCGTCCGTGGCAGGGAAGAAGGTGTAGGATAGGGTTATGTCCGGTTCATACCGCGTGTCGCGATCTTGGCCGTAGCGTGGATCGACAAAATAGACGACTGGGAACTCCGCTGTCTGTCCCGGGGCCAAGGTCTGGTCGCTGAAACAGAAGCATTCGAGCTTGGAGAAATATTGTCCCGCCGCCTCAGGCACGACATTGAACAGGGCCCGCGCTGTGACCGTGTGGTCGCTGGTGTTGGTGGCCCGAAAAAAGGCCAAATTCGAGGCCCCCAGGTGCACGGTCTGGCTCGCCTGTTCCGGTTTGAAGGCCCAGGGCACGCCGTTGACGTTGGTGTCGAACTTCACAACCACAGTCTGGGCCGAGACCCGGCCAGGGGTGAATGTCGCGCGTTTCACCGCGCCGTTGAAGCCCGTCGCCGCACAGAACGCGCGATAGAATTGTGGCGCCTCAGCCACCAGCCCTAACATGACGGCCAGGAAACCCGCACAAATCAGGACCACGGTCCGATTCGCTTGAGCACGCCTTTCCGCCTGAGGAGGTTCCTTAGGGGTTGAGTCCGCCATTGTGACTGATCTTGATGACAGTGATGATGAAGATGAGGACCACGAAGGCGGCCAGCGCGCAGGCCAAGAGGAGATTGCGTCCTCGCCGCGCCTTCGCCGCCGCCTCGCTCTCGTGTTTAGGGTCGTTCATAGAAGGCGGCCGCTTAGCACGCCGACATGCTCGATGAGCAGAGTGGCGAATAGGCCGAACAGGTAGAAAAGCGAATAGGCGAACAGATCCCGAGCCTTCCTCGCTCCCCTGCCCACCTTGTAAAGGGTGGTCTTCACCGGGTCCGAGACAAGCTCACCATCATCGCGGTCGCCGTGGACCAACAGCCGCATTGCGAAACCAATCAGTCCCGCGCCCCCAAGAGCGGCGACCGCGCCAAATAGCAGTCCGCCCAGACCCGTAAAGACCGGCGTCAACCCGAGCGGCGCAAGCACAAGGCAATAGGCGAGTATTTGACGCCGGGTCGAAGCCCGCCCTTTGACCAGAGGCATCATCGGCACGCCCGCCGCAGCGTAGTCCTCGCAGGTGTAGAGTGAAAGGGCCCAGAAGTGGGGTGGGGTCCAGACAAAGATAATCGCCACGAGGAGCCAGGCGTTAATCGGCGCTGCGCCAGTGGCTGCCGCCCAGCCGACAAGGGGCGGCAGAGCTCCAGCCAATCCGCCAATGACGATGTTCTGCGGTGTCCGACGCTTGAGCCAAAGCGTGTAGACGACGACGTAAAAGGCGATGGTGAAGGCTAGGCATCCAGCCGCGAACCAGTTCGCAGCAAGGCCCATGACGGCGACAGAAAAGAGCGACAGTGTGAGCCCGAGCGCCCTGGCGTCTGCGGGCTGAACGCGCCCCGCAGGAACCGGACGTCTGCGCGTACGGCGCATGACCGCGTCGATGTCGGCGTCATAGGCCATGTTAAGCGCCGCGGAACCGCCAGCGCCAACGGCGATGCAGAGGATGGCCACCGCCGCGAGCCAGGGGTCCATCTTGACCGGAGCGCAAACCAGGCCAGTGATCGCAGTGAACACCACGAGCGACATCACTCTGGGCTTGAGCAGAGCGATATAGTCCGAGGCGTAGGCAATACGCGCCAGAGCTGGGCCGGTCTCGGCGGCCTCCATGCTGGTCATGCCGACCTCATCCGCCCATTCAGTGGCTGTCGGCGTGAATCACCGGCAGCTCGTTGAACTGATGGAAGGGCGGCGGCGAGGGCAGCGTCCACTCCAGGGTCGTGGCTCCAGCGCCCCACGGATTGGCGCGCGCTGGACGCCGGCGCAAGGCCGCCTCGAGCATCACCAGAACGAAGACACCCAGCCCCACCAGAGTGATCGCGTAACCGATGGAGGACAGGTGGTTCCAGAAGGTGAAGGCCACCGGATAATCGATCGAGCGACGCGGCATGCCCTGCAGGCCAAGGAAATGCTGCGGGAAGAAGATTATGTTGACGCCCACAAAGGTGATCCAGAAGTGCGTCGCGCCCAGCGCCTCGTTATAGCGCACGCCCCACATCTTCTCGAACCAGTAGTAGAAACCAGCAAAGATGGCAAAGACGGCGCCTAAGCTCAGCACATAGTGGAAATGGGCGACAACATAATAACTGTCGTGCAGGGCGTAATCGATGCCAGCGTTCGCGAGAACCACGCCTGTAACGCCACCGACTGTGAACAGAAAGATGAAGCCGATAGCGAACAGCATGGGAGTCTTGAACTCCAGAGAGCCCCCCCACATGGTGGCGATCCAGGAGAAAACCTTCACGCCGGTCGGCACGGCGATGACCATGGTCGCGGCGACGAAATAGGCTTGCAGGTTGAGCGGCATGCCCACGGTGAACATGTGGTGCGCCCAGACAATGAAGCCGAGGAAGCCGATCGCAACCATAGCGTAGGCCATGGCCAGGTAGCCGAAGACGGGCTTACCGGAGAAGGTCGAGACGACGTGGCTAATGATGCCAAATCCCGGAATGATGAGGATGTATACTTCTGGGTGACCAAAGAACCAGAATAGGTGCTGGTACATGATTGGATCGCCGCCGCCGGCGGGATCGAAGAAATGGGTGCCGAAATTCCGGTCGGTCAGGAGCATGGTGATGGCCCCCGCGAGTACCGGCAGGGAGAGAAGCAGGAGGAACACCGTCACCAGGATCGACCAGACGAACAGCGGCATGCGATGCAGGGTCATGCCCGGAGCCCGCATGTTGAAGATGGTGGTGATGAAGTTGATGGCGCCAAGAATGGAGCTGGCGCCCGCCAGGTGGACGGCGAGAATGGCGCAATCAAAGGCCGGTCCCGGCATGCCGACGGTGGAGAGCGGCGGATACATGGTCCAGCCGCCGCCAAAACCCCGCCCAGGCCCGCCATCGACAAACATCGACGTGATCAGCATCACCCACGAGGCCACCAGCAGCCAAAAGCTAATGTTGTTCATGCGCGGGAAGGCCATGTCTGGCGCCCCGATCATGAGCGGGACGAACCAGTTGCCAAAGCCGCCGATCATGGCTGGCATGACCATGAAGAAAATCATGATCAACCCGTGCGCTGTAACGACAGCGTAGTACCCATGCTTGGTCTGCTCAACGAGACCCATCAAGTTTATCGCCGAATTGGGCGAAAAGATCTGAATGCCCGGCTCGGCCAACTCCCAGCGGATCAACCCTGACAACAGGGCCCCGATGATGCCCGCCTGAATGGCGAAAATGATGTAGAGTGTGCCGATATCCTTATGATTGGTCGACAGAAACCAGCGCGTGAAGAAGCCGGGCCTGGCGTCATGAGCGCCATGACCTGCGTCGGCATGAGCGGACCGACCGTGCGTTTGGGCGATATCAGCCATTTGACCTAGGGCTCCTGAGAAGGATTATTCAGGCTTGGGCGCGGAGGCCGGCGCCACAGATGCCACTTGTGCGGGTTGCGGAACCTTGCTCGCCACCCAATTCTTAAATTGCGGCATTGTAACCACGTCGACCTCAATCGGCATGAAGGAGTGGTTCGCTCCGCAGAGCTGTGAGCACTGTCCATAAAAGACGCCTGTGCGGTCAGCCTTGAACCAGGTTTCATTGAGGCGGCCGGGGACAGCATCCATCTTCACGCCGAAGGCCGGCACGGAGAAGGAATGGATGACGTCCTCGGCCGTGATCTCGACCTTCACCACCTGACCCACGGGCACCACCATGGGATTAGTCGCCGCCAGCAGATAGGGGCGGCGCTGGGCCTTGGCGACATCTTCCGACAGAGGCATGGAGGTGGCCGCCGGAATCTTTTGATCAGGATAGGCGTAATCCCAGTTCCACTGCCGCCCTGTGACCTTCACGGTCATGAAGGGCTTAGGCATGTCGTGTTCCGCGAAAAGCAGCTTGAACGAAAAGATCGCGATGAACATCAAGATCAGCACTGGACCCACAGTCCAGGCGATCTCCACTGGCGTGTTGTGACTGAAACGGGCTGGCGTAGGGTTGGCCCGCTTGTTGAAGCGCACGATCACGATCAGGAGGAGCACGAGGACGAGCAGTGCGATCCCGGTGATAATCGGCAGCAGAATGTTGTTGTGGAACCAGATTTGTTCGAATCGAATCTGGGACGCGGCAGGCTGGAGGCCAATCGCCCTGTCTGCCGGCTGGCCTAATTGGCCCTCAGCAAACGCGCATGGGGCCGAGGCCAGCGCAATGAAAGCGCCAAGGGATTGGCTGATTGCAATCGGAGAGACGCGAAACTTCATGGTCCTCTCGGCTCTATCCGCAGTGAGCTGGTCTGATCTCGAGGCCGACGCAGAGGCGCGCCCGCGTCCGAGATGTGTCCTTGGCGCGGTGCATTAGCCATAAGACGAGGGATTGCCAAGGCGATTGCACAGGGTGATGGCGTTAGAGGCCCCATATGCACGCCGGTCTTTCGATATTGACGCCGCGTGGCTATGTCTCTGGTCCGCCTTCCGCCTGGAGCCCCCGCCTCATGACCGCACTCGCGCCTTCGATCCTGGAAGCCTCCGGTGTGAACGCCGCCCGAGCGGCCGAAATCCTCGGTGACGCGCTTCGCGGCGCGGACGACGGCGAAATCTTTCTTGAGCGCTCGGAAAGCGAATCGTTCCTGTTTGACGACGGCAGGCTGAAATCGGCGGCGTTCGACTCGACACAGGGCTTCGGTCTGAGGGTCGTGGCGGGCGAAACCGCTGGCTACGCCCACTCGAGCGAGATCAGCGAACGCTCCCTGCGTAGGGCGGCCGGCTCGGCGGCGCTTGCCAAGCGCGGCTACGAGGGCGTGGCCGCGGAAGCGCCGCCGGCGACGAATCGACGACTGTACGGTGCGGATGACCCCCTGGCGTCACCCGGCTTCGCCGACAAGGTGGCCCTGCTACAGGCGATTGATGCCTACGCCCGGGCGCGCGACCCGCGCGTCGTTCAGGTCGCGGTCGGCCTCGCCGGAGAGCGGCGCGTGGTGGAAATCCTGCGGGCTGACGGCCCCCTGATCCAGGATGTCCGCCCACTGGTGCGACTCAATGTCCAGGTCACGGTGGAGTCCAATGCGAGGCGGGAGACCGGGACCTCCGGTGCAGGTGGGCGTGCGAGTTTCGAAACCTGGATCCATCCAGACCACTGGCGGGACCAGGTGAACGAGGCCCTCCGCCAGGCCTTGATCAATCTGGAGTCTGTGGACTGTCCGGCTGGGGAGATGGATGTGATCCTTGGTCCCGGCTGGAACGGGGTCCTGCTCCATGAGGCGGTCGGACACGGGTTGGAGGGGGATTTCAACCGCAAGGGAACCTCGGCCTTCTCAGGACGCATCGGCGAGCGGGTGGCGGCGAGCGGGGTGACCGTGTTCGACGACGGCGCCATTGAAGGTCGCCGCGGCTCGCTTACCGTGGACGATGAGGGCACCCCCACCACCCGCACGGTGCTGATCGAGGATGGCGTCCTTCGCGGATATATGCATGACCGCCAGAGCGCACGCCTGACGGGAAGCCAGGTCACAGGCAATGGGCGACGCCAGTCCTACGCCCACGCGCCCATGCCGCGGATGACCAATACGGCCATGCTCGCCGGCGAGCACAAGCGGGAGGAGATGATCGCTTCGGTCAAGCGCGGGCTCTATTGCGCCGCTTTCGCCGGGGGGCAGGTGGACATCACCAACGGCAAGTTCGTGTTTCAGTGCACTGAGGCCTATCTGATCGAGAACGGCCGCGTGACCTCGCCTGTCAAGGGCGCGACCCTGATCGGTGATGGCCCCTCCGCCCTGACCCGCGTGACGATGATCGGCGACGACTTCGCCTTCGACCCCGGGATTGGCGTCTGCGGCAAGTCCGGTCAGGGCGTCCCCGTGGGTGTGGGGCAACCGTCGCTAAAGATTCAGGGCCTGACCGTCGGCGGCACCGGCGTGTGAGTCCGGCTGAGGGGCGGTCGGGGACCCCAAGGTCTGGCGGCATCCGGGCGTGCCTGGTCCCGATCTTCGTTCTGGTCCTGGCTATGGGCTCGTTCCAGCTGGGTGCGTCGTTCGCTTTGGGCTTGTTTCCCCGCGTCGGACCAGCCGGGGCCGCCGCCCTGCGCATTCTGGCCTCAAGCCTCATTCTCGGCTTCGTCAGACGCCCTTGGCGCAGCCTGGGGCGCGGGCGGCCCCTCACCGGCCTGGTGATCTATGGCCTCGCCCTGGGGTCCATGAACACCCTCTTTTACATGGCTTTGAAGACCCTACCTTTGGGCGTCGCCGTCGCGATAGAGTTCACTGGGCCATTGGGTGTCGCCCTGGCCGCCTCCCGCCGTTGGATGGATCTGATATGGATCGGCTTAGCGGCGGCAGGTTTATCCTTGCTTCTTCCCTTGGGTCTGTCTGGCGACGCAGTGGACCTGGGCGGGGCCCTGTTCGCCTTGGGTGCGGGGGTCTTCTGGGCGCTTTACATCCTCGCAGGCCGCCGGGCCGGCCTGACTTTTGGCGCCGACGCGGCTGGACTTGGCGTGATAGTGGCGGCGCTCGTCTTCGTCCCCGCTCAATACGCGATCGATGGTCCGCGACTGTTCGCACCAGACCTTTTGCCCCTAGCCCTGTTAGTGGGTCTCCTATCCAGCGCTCTACCCTATTCCATGGAAATGTACGCATTGACCCGTCTACCGACCCGTCTCTTCGGGACCTTGATGAGCCTGGAGCCCGCCGTGGGGGCCCTTGCCGGCGCCTCCCTCATGGGCCAACACTTATCGCCGCTGCAATGGGTCGGCATTGCTGGCGTCATGGCGGCCTCGGCTGGAGCCGCGGCGGCGGGCGAGGTCCCGGCCGCGGCGCCTACGGAGTAGCGCCCCTCAAGAGAAGGGGCGACAGGGCGAAACACCCTGAAATTCAGCGCCCGCGTCCGGGGCGATGGCGCCGTGGTCGGGCTAGGAGCTGTGGACTCTTAGGATTCCGGATTTCAGCGAAGCGTGATTCAAGACTGCTTTTTGGAGGCGGTCTTGGGCGTGTTGGATCGATTGGTTCTGAGCGATGAGCAGTGGGAGCGGATCGCGCCGCTGATCATCGGGCGGCCTGACCAGAAG
>JAKBBV010000080.1 GCA_021808285.1 Pseudomonadota bacterium
GCATGAACCTTCCTTCGTTAAACGGTCTGAGGTCCCGCGTGCGCACCCAGAGACTCCGCTGTGACAAGCTCGCTGAGAGCCGCTCCTACGGCGGCCAAGGCGTCGTCCCAAACCCCGAATCGGGTCTGACGGAAAACCCTTGCGGTGGGATACCAGTCGTTATCGGATCGATTGAGGCCCCAGACCCAGTGGGGATTGACATCGAGCACCACCCAGACTGGCCGGGCCAGGGCCCCGGCGAGGTGCGCGGTCGAGGTGCAGATGGTGATGACGAGGTCCAGTTCCTCCATGACGGCGGCGGTATCCTCATAGGTTCCGATCTCTGGCGTCAGGTCCTCGATCGGCAAGCCGCGCGCCTTCGCCGCGGCGACCTCTTCCGCGCCCCCCATCTGCAGGGAAAAAAAGCGCACTCCCGGAATGTGACCGAAAGCCTCGGCGTATCTTGCCAGACTGACGCTACGGAAGGGGTTGCGGCCTTGCTCGGCGCTGCCGGTCCAGACCAGTCCCACCTTCAGACCATCCGCCATGGCAAGGCGCGCCCGCCATGTCTCTCGGCGTGCAGGATCAGCGCGAAGATAGGGCGTCTGACGTGGAATCGAGTCGGGCGTCACGCCCAGAAGCCGCGGCGAGCTCAGAAGACCAAACTCGTAATCATAGGGGGGAAGGAGCTCCAGACCGCCGGTCACATATTGATCCGCGTGACTGCCCAGGCTGCGCGCGAGCAGGTCGCCGAAATGTGGGTAGGAGTTCCAGAGCACCCGTCCGCCCTGGGCGTGAACGAGCGCGGCGACCCGGGGCAGGAAGCGGCAGAACTGGATGACATCGCCATTTCCCTCCTCGCCCCAGATCAGGAGCGTCTTGCCTTCGAGCGGCTCGCCGCTCCAGGGCGGAGCGCCGAAAACCGGTCGACCCGCGATCTTCTGAGGACTGATCCGCCAGCGGTTCTCGAAACCCTCCCAGCCGGAGGCATATCTTCCAAGCAGCAGGTGAAGCAGACCGAGGTTGAGGCGATAGAGGGGATCGCCGTCCGACAGCCGTACGGCGGCCTCGAAGCAGGCCTCAGCCTCAGCGAATCGAAGGTCTTCCTTCAAGGCCTGGGCGCGATTGTTCCAGGAGATCGGCGTGCGACTGTCCAGCGCCACGGCCCGCTCGCCTGCGGTCAAGGCGCCCTCGAGGTCGAAGACGCGCAACCGCTGGGTCGCCAGATTGCTCCATCCCTCATGACTGTCCGGAGCCTTGGCGACGGCTGTCTCCAGCAGAGGCAGGATGTCTTCGGGCGGGCGTTCAAGCGCCATGAAGGCCGCCGCGAGATTATTGTGGGCCTGAGGGAAATCAGGATTCAGCGCCAGGGCCCGTTCAAGGCGGCCGATGGCTTCAGCGCTACGGCCCACGAGTTGAAGCGCGCTCCCCAGGCGAAACTGCGCGGCGGGATCATCGGGTCCGATCTCGCAGAGAGCCTCCGCGATCCGCAGGGCCGCGTCCTCGAATTTGAGGCGAATGGCTTCGCGAACGAGGTTTGTCAGGTTTTCCGGGCGAAGCGGAAATAGGGCCTCCGCAGCCTCCAGCCAGATCTTCTGGATCGCAGTGCGTCCGCGACGGCCTGCGCCCGCCGCCTTCTCCAGATAGAGGGCGAAGGGCTCCAGGCGGGACTCAATCTGGATTTCCTTGGCGTCCATGATCGGGTCGCTTCGTTACTCTCGATGAGCGTTTTCAGTCTGACGAACGGCTTTGCCCTGACCCGACTCGGTGAGCGCGCCCAGCGCATCCGCAAGGTCGCCGAACACCGGCGCCCAGTCGCCGAACCGTCTCTGTCGGAACAGGCGGGCCGTCGGATACCAGGGACTGCGGTCCTGATCGATGCCCCAGGCCCAATGTGGGTTGACGTCGAGGAGCACCCAGGTGGGTTTGCCCATGGCCGCCGATAGGTGCGCGACGGACGTGCACACCGTGATCACAAGATCGAGCTGATCGATGAAAGCGGCGGTGTCGTCAAAGGTGGTGAAGTGGGGCGTCGGGTCTTCACAGACGAAGGTCGCCGACCGCGCCGCGAGGACCTCTTCGCTTCGCCCCACCTGGAGCGAATGAAAGACAACATCGCGCAGGCCGGAAAACGCGTCGGCGAAATCGTCCAAACGGACGCTGCGGAACGGATTGCGCCCCTGATCTGGACTACCGGACCAGACCAATCCGACATCAAGACGTCCATCCCCCTGCGGTCGATCAACCCAGGCCCGTCCGCGCGCCGAGTCCGCGAAGATATAAGGCGAGAAAGCGCTGAGCGCCTCCCGATCGACGCCCAGATGACCGGGGACGCTCAACAGGCTCATCTCGTAGTCGAAACGCGGGAGCTCGGGGATACCGCCCGTGACATAGGCATCGACCTTGCCCGCGAAGCTATTCCTCAGCAGCTCGCCGAAGTTGGGGAAGGAATTCCAGACCAGGCGTCCGCCTCGGCGGCGAACCTCGTCGGTCATCCGGGGTAGGAAGCGGCAGAACTGGATGACATCGCCATAGCCCTCCTCGCCCCAGATGAGCAGCGTCCTGCCCTCCAGCGCCTGCCCCTTCCAGGGCTCGCCGCCGAGCTGCGGCCGGGATCGTTTCCGCGCGTCGGTGGCCAGAGACCTGAACTCGAACCCGTCCCAGCCTGCGGCATAGCGACCCTCCAGAAGATCAAGCAGGCCGAGATTGAGCCGATAGAGCGGCTCTCCACCCGACAGGCGGATACAGGACTCGAAGTCGCGCCGCGCGGCGTCCCACCTTTGCGCTTCCTTCATGACCAGGGCGTGGTTGTTGAGGGCGATGACGCTGTTTGGGGCCAATTCGAGCGCCCTTTCGGAGCAGGTGATCGCCCTTTCCAGATCGCGCGTGCGAACACACTGCGTTCCAAGGTTGGTCCACGCCTCCGCGACGGCGGGGTTCACGGCGATCTCCGCTTCGAGCCAGGGGATGATGGCCTCCGCGCCCTCATCCAGCTGGATCAGCGCGGCGGCGATATTATTGCGAGCGACGGGAAAGGAGGGATCGAGGTCGAGGCAGGTCTTTAGGGGGACCATGGCCTCCGCCGGACGCGCGCCGTGAAGCAAGGCCAGACCGAGCCGGAAGAAGGCCTTGGGCTCCTTCAAGTCGATATCCGAGAGCTTCGCGGCAAGCTCGATCGCCTGATCGTGGCGGCCGCTCCGGGAGAGGGTCAGGCAGAGGGCGTCGGCCGCTTCGGGGTGAAGGGGAACGACCATCTCGGCGGCTTCACGCCAAAGAGCCATGTCGCTCGGCGAGCCCACGGCTCGCGCGGCCAGGGCGCGGCCCAGAAATCCCAGGAGCGGCGGGACGAGGCAGTCGAGCTGCGCATCCGTTAACGACTCGATGGGGATCATTTCGAATCTATGCCTGGCTCAAAGATCGGATAGTGAGAGAGTAGGCGGCGGATTTGAAGCTCTCCATGGCGGAGGCTTGGGTTTGATATCGCGGCAGGGGCTATTCTGAGCATGCGGATCGGGATTTCGATCATCACGCGCGCGGGCCAGCACATCTGGGAGAATGGCCTCGGCCAAAACATCTTCTTCCTTGCGCGACTGCTCTCCCAGACGCCGGGGATCGAGCGGGTCTTTCTGATCAACTGCGGCGATCAGACGCAAGTGCCATCTCAGGCGCTCGAGGAGCAGGACGCCTTCCCCTTGATCTCCATCCAGGATGCTGCGGACCTGATCGACGTCGCCATAGAGATGGGAGGCGTCATCAATCCGGAATGGAGCCAGAGCTTCCGGGCGCGAGGGGGAAAGGTGGCCTTTCTTGTCTGCGGCCAGCCCTATTGTGGAATGATCGAGCCCAATGTGTTTGGCTCGGGCAGCTTCAGCGCCCCGCCGGACCGGTACGACGAGGTCTGGCTACTTCCCATGTACGCCGGCTTCATCCCGATGATGCGAGTCCTGCACCGCTGCGAGGCCTTCGTGGTTCCCTACATCTGGAGCCCGCTGTTCCTCGGCCGAAGCGCGGCCCGGGCCCGCGAACATGGCCTGGAGTTCGGGTTCTCTCCGCCGGGGGGTCAGACCGGCCTGCGCGCCGCCATCTTCGAGCCCAATATCTCGGTCTGTAAGACCGCCCCGATCCCTATGCTGGTCTGCGACGAGGCTTTCCGGCGCGCACCCGACGCCCTGGCCCAGATGATCCCCCTGAACACCGCCCACCGTGTGGATCATCCGACCTTCAATTTCATGGCCAACTCGCTCGATATCGTCAAAGCGGGCCGCGGCCTGTTTCTGGGTCGCGAGGAGTTCGCCCCGTTCATGGCGCGGCGCGCCGATCTCGTGGTCTCGCACCAATGGATGAACGACCAGAATTATCTCTATCTGGACGCGCTGCACGGCGGCTATCCGCTGGTCCACAACTCGCGCTGGCTTGGGGATGTCGGATACTATTACGCCGACTTCGACATTGAGGCCGGGGCCCTCCAGGTTCTGAGGGCGGTCCGTGACCATGCCGAGGGGCTGAACGCCTATCGGACCCGCGCCGCGGCGCTGATAGCCTCACTGGCGCCGGAGGCGGCCCCTAACCAGGCCGGATATCTGAGGCGCCTTCTGTCCCTTGTCTCAAGGCGCCAGGGAGCGGCCGCATGAAGCGGCTGAAGAAACTCAAGGTCGGCGTCACCCTTTTCCTGCGCGCCGGCCCGCAGTCGATCTGGGAGAACGGCATCTTCCAGAACTGTTTCTTTCTCATCAATCTCCTTCAGGCGTCTCCGGTCGTAGAAGCCGCTTACCTCGTCAATGGCGGCGAGGGCCGGCCCGAGGAGGCCGGCGATTTCCTCTCGCTCGCCCCGGCGCCCGTGATCGATCTTCCAAAGGCGCGCGAAGAGTTGGACGTGATCATTGAGCTCAGCGCCCAGCTTGACGCCGGCTGGGCGCGCGAGTTCCGGGAACGTGGCGGCCGTGTGGTCGGCATGCGCGTGGCCAATGACTATATGATCGATATCGAGCGGATAATCTTCGATCTGCCGCACGGCCTGCTCGCCTCCGGCACACCCTATGATGCGATCTGGACGCTCCCGGCCTTCGAGTTCAGCTGCAAATCCTATTATGCCTCCCTTATGCGCGGGCCTGTGAAGGCCATGCAGCATCTCTGGAGCCCTGTGCTCCTTGAACGCTCGCTGGCGCGCGAAGGCGGGCCAGACTTTTCCTACGCGCCTGGGCGGAGGCGCTGGCGCCTGGCGATTTTCGAGCCGAATATCTGCATGGTGAAGACCAGCCACCTGCCCATGCTGGTCTGCGACGCCGCCTATCGGCAGCAGCCTGACGCCTTCGAGGTCCTTCGCGTCTACAACACGCTGGCGCAGAAGGAGAAAGGCGACTTTGTCGCCATGGCCCGGAGCCTCGACCTCGTGCGCCATGGCATGGCCAGCTTCGAGGGCAGGTTCCCGATCTATGACGTGATGACGAAGGAGGCTGATGCGATCGTCAGTCACACCTGGGAGAACGAGCAGAATTACGTCTATTACGAGGCGCTTTATGGGGGCTATCCGCTGATCCACAATTCCCACTACCTGGAAGACTGCGGCTATTTTTACCCGGCGTTCGACCCGGAGGCCGGCGCTTTGGCCCTCAGGCAGGCCTTCATCCAGCATGATCTTGCTCTTCAAGACTATCGCCGCCGGGCGCGCGATTTCCTGGCCCGGCTGGATCCGCTCAACCCCGCCAATGTCGAGGCCTATGGCCTGGCGCTGACGGGCCTTTACGAGACCCCCTGACCCTCCGACCTCGAGGACCTCTCTCGTGCCTGAACCCGTGAGCCCGCGATCCTTGCGCATCGGCGTGACCATTGGCCTCTTCCGCGAGGACGAGAGCCTGTTCACGAACGGCATCAAGCAGAACGCGCTCTATCTGGCCATGACGCTTCAAGGCTCACCTCATGGCCATAAGGTCTGTCTGGTCAACACGACAGCCGTGCCGATCACCCGCGCCCTGCCCTGGGATCTGGACCTTTTCCCTACCCGCACCTTCGAAGAGGCGAAGGACGACCTGGATGTTCTGATCGAATTGGGGGGGCAGGTGGGGCCGGACCAGACGGATTACCTGAAATCCCGGGGCTGCCGCTTGATCAGCTATTGTTGCGGTCCGGAATATGTCCAGAACATCGAGGCCATGATCTTCCGCCGGCCTTTGTGGTCGGAGATCTTCATCAATCCCCTTTACGACGCCTTGTGGCTGATTCCCCAGGTCGCGGAGACGAGCCGGGGCTTTCTAGAGACCTTGCGTCGTCGGGAGTCTCGAACCGTGCCCTTTGTCTGGCACCCGTTGGGGCTCGAGACCAAGTCGCGCGACCTGCCCGACGCCGGCGAGTTCCGGCCCCAGCCTGGTCCCAAGCGCCTGGCCGTGTTCGAACCCAATATCGACGTTCTCAAGTTCTGCCTCTATCCCACCTTCATCGCCGAACTGGCCTATCGTCAGGCGCCGGACGAAATCGCCTATCTGCACGTGCTGAACACCGAGGCTCTGGCGAAGGAGAACCCGGAATTCATCGGGGTCATGAGTCGCCTCGATATCGTGCGCGGCCGTAAGGCCAGCTTCGTCGGTTTCCACGAGACCCCGACCTTCCTTAAACAGCACGTGGATCTGGTCGTGTCGCACCAGTGGGGCCTGCCGCTGAACTACCTCTATCTGGAGGTCTGCTGGCAGGGATACGGTCTGGTGCACAATGCCTCTCTTTGCCCTGAGCTGGGGTATTTTTATCCCGGGAATGATGTAAACGAGGGTGCAAGAACTCTCCTGACATCGCTGCGGTCCCACGACGGTGAACACACCGCCTATCGCGAGCGCCAGCGACGACTTATCGGCAGGTTCCTTGCCACGAACCCGGCGGTTTCCGCCCACTACGACGCCCTGCTGTTCGAACTCCTCGCTCAGCCCATCATCAGCTGGGCGTAAGATAGCCGCACGTCCCGGACGGACTGCGACATGTTGACGCTAGCTTCGCGAATCTTGCCGGCTTGACCGCGCGTCGGGAGGGTCGGCCGGTGCGCGCGTTTTGCTGCATCGCACGGCAAAACGGGACCCCGCGTGAGAGTGCGCGGCGTGGTCAACGTCATTCGAACCTCTGAATGCCAATATACCAACGTATAGGTGTGAGCGGATAGCGTGATCGGGACCCTTGTGCGAGGCGTCATGTAAAATAATATCCAAAATGTGTAATCAAATATACCACGCGTGACAATTATTTACCAAAATTAGACGATTATATACGAAACCCGAGCTCAACATTGTGCCACAACAACGCTTCCGGAATGGCGGCCGATAAAGCGAAGTTAAAATGTTAAGAAGTTTTATACTGTTCCGGGGCGATTGAATTGGCCGACGTTT
>JAKBBV010000030.1 GCA_021808285.1 Pseudomonadota bacterium
CGCCACAGAGCTGTTCTCAGACGTGAAGGTCGATCTTCACGACGGGACCCTGACCGTGCAGGTGGTGGAGAACCCGATCGTGAATGAGGTCACGTTCGAGGGCAATTCGAACATCAAGACCGATAAGCTGGAAGACGAGATCCAGACCCGTCCGCGTGGGGTGTTCACGAAGGCGAAGGTTCAGGAGGACGTCGGGCGGATCATCGAGCTTTACCGCCGCGATGGCCGGATCTCGGCCGACGTGACGCCGGAGATCGTTCAGCTTCCGCAGCGCCGGGTCGATGTGATCTTCAAGATCAAGGAAGGCCCCAAGAGCGGTATCATTCAGGTCAACTTCCTGGGTAACCGGCAGTTTTCGTCGGCAGAGCTGGCAGGGGTTGTCGTCACCAAGGCAAGCGCCTGGTATAAATTCTTCACGTCTAACGACAATTACGATCCAGACCGGGTTGAATACGACCGCGAGCAGCTTCGAAAGTTCTACCGAAACCGTGGATATTACGATTTCCGGATGATTTCGTCGGTTGCGGAGCTGGATGTGAAGCGTAATGGCTTCGCCGTGACCTATGTTCTCCAGGAAGGGGAAATGTACCGATTTGGCAAGGTCACGGTCCACGCTGAGCTGAAGAAGCTGAACCCGGATATCCTGCGGGAGTTTTTGCCGATCAAGACCGGACAGGTCTATTCCGACGACAAGATTGAAAAGGCGACCGACGCCATCACCTTCGCCGCGGGGGCGGCGGGTTATGCCTTTGTGGACGTGCATCCCCGCTATACGGCCAATCCCAAGACCCACACGGTGGACGTGGACTTCGATGTTCGGGAAGGGCCACGTGTCTATATCGGACGCATCGACATCGTCGGGAACACCCAGACCATGGATTATGTGATCCGGCGTGAAATGCTGGTTCACGAAGGCGACGCCTACAATCAGGCGGAGGTCGACCGCTCCAAGCAACAGATCAAGAATCTGGGCTTCTTCAAGGATGTCGACATCACGAACCAGCCCGGCTCCTCACCGGACAAGACGAACCTCTTGGTCAAGGTAACCGAACAGTCGACGGGCCAGCTGTCCTTTTCGGTGGGTTACAGCACCATTGATCAGTTGATCGCCAATGTCGGCGTCACCCAGAGCAACTTCAGAGGGCGGGGGGAGAATCTTTCCGCCACCGTGTCCGCGGGATACCTTCAGCAGATTCTCGATCTGAGCTTCACTGAGCCGCACTTCCTGGAGCGGAACATGTCCGCGGGCTTTGACCTGTTCGCCCAGCGTTATGACTTCAGTCTCTATACGAGCTACATCTCCACCTCGGTGGGCGGCACCTTCCACGTCAGTTTTCCGCTCGCCCGCAATGCCCTGTTCACGGTGCGCTACACCCTGCGCACTGACGACATCATCATCGATCCGTCGCTCTGCGTGCCGGGCCAGGAGACGGTGTCGATCGCCCTATGCACGGAGGGCGGCTCCTATCTGACGTCAGCCTTTGGCTACACCCTGGGCTACGACGCTCGGAACGACGTCCGGAATCCCACGCGCGGCTTCTACATCAACGTGTCCCAGGATGTGGCGGGCTTTGGCGGGACGGTTCACTATGTCAGCTCCCAGTTGCGGGACGGCTGGTATTACGGCTGGGCCAAAGACTGGATTTTCAGCTTCAGCAGTTCAGCGAAATATATCGACGGCTGGAATGGAGACTCCATCAGGATCGGCGACCGCTTCTATGAGGGCGGAGATACCTTCCGGGGCTTCCAGATTGACGGCGTGGGACCGCGCGATGTCCAGTACGGCGACGCCCTGGGCGGCAAGCTGGATGTGATCGGCACCATCGAGCAGACCTTCCCCAACCTCCTGCCGGAGCAGTATGGCGTGCATACGCTCCTGTTCGTTCAGGCGGGCACCGTCGGCCTTCTGGATCGGGCGGATACGATCAACCCCTATACCCATCTGCCGTTACCGAATGTGCTCTATAATCTGGCTCTGCGCGCCTCGGCTGGCATCAGCGTCTTCTGGAAGTCGCCTCTGGGCCCCCTGGAGTTCGACTTCAGTCAGATCATTCACAGAGAATATTACGATCAAACTCTGCTATTCAATTTTCAGACATCCACAAGGTTCTAGGAGTCCCATGCGTCCTCAATTCACATCTCTCGCCCTCGCCGCCGCCCTTGGACTCGGCGCCGCGGGCCAAGCCCTGGCTCAGACCCCGGCGGCGGCTCCGTCCGCTGCGGCGATCAGTCATGGCCCCCCCATCCCGGGGGTCTGCCTGTTGTCGGTCGATCAGGCGATCGCGGATTCCAAGGTCGGCGCCTATGTCAAAACCCGCCTGCAGCAGCTCGCTCAGGTCGTCAGCGCCGAATTGCAGCCGGAAGACGACAAGCTGAACGCCGATGTGAAGGCCTTCCAGGCCAAGGCTTCCACGCTGGACGCCACGAGTCGTCAAACCCAGGCTCAGGCTCTTCAGACCCGCGCCCAAGCGTTCCAGCAAAAGTATCAGCTGCGTCAGCGCGAAATGCAGGCCACCCAGGAAAAGGCCATCAACCGCGTGGCCCAGGAGCTCGATCCGGTGGCCCAACAGCTCTATCAGCAGCGCCACTGCAGCCTGCTTCTCAACCGTCAGGGCGTGCTCATCGCCAATCCGTCCATGGATATCACCCAGGCGGCGGTGGAGGCGCTGAACGCCAAGATCACGCAATTCCCGTTTGAGCGTGAGCACCTGGACACGGCGCCGGCTCCGGCCGCCGCGCACTGACCGCGGGTGAAAGGGGCGGTCGCGACGAGGGGCCGGCGGCGGTGACGCGCGCCGTCCGGTCGGAGCGGCCGTTCCCGGATCCGCGCTTCTACGAGTTGGGTCCGCCGCTCACCGTCCAGGAGGTGGTTGAGCTCATCGGCATCGCCTTGCCCGTCGCGTGCGATGCTGCGCGGCGCGTCAGCGGCGTCGAATCGCTGTCAGAGGCCGGGCCTGACCGGCTGAGTTTCTGCACCGGCCCCGCTCACGTCCAGGCCCTGGCCGAAAGCCGAGCGGGCGTCATTTTGGCGCCTGCCGAGCTGAGGGACTTCGCTCCCGCGGCGGCTGTGTTCCTCTCCACCGCCTTCCCACAATACGCCATGTCGGTGGTCGCGGGGCGGCTTCACCGTCCTCGACGGGGTGAGGGGGGCGCCCCCCTCGTCCATCCGACGGCGCGCCTTGAGCCGGGGGTGTCCCTGGGCGCTGGAGTGGTCGTCGGTCAAGGCGTGGAGATCGGTGCGGGAAGCGAGATCGGGGCGGGGACGATCATCGGTCCAGGCGTGGCCATCGGACGCAACTGCCGGATCGGGCCACGCGTGGTTCTGGGGTTCGCTTTGCTCGGAGACGGCGTGACGGTCCATGGCGGCGCTGTGATCGGGGAGCCCGGATTTGGCGCCGCCCCGAGCCCGACGGGGATTGTGGACCTTCCGCAGCTGGGGCGCGTGATCCTTCAGGATCGTGTCACCGTCGGGGCCAATTCCTGCATCGATCGCGGCGCGTTCGAAGACACCGTCGTGGGAGAGAACACTAAAATCGATAATCTGGTTCAGATCGCGCACAATGTCCGGGTCGGGCGCAACTGCCTTCTGGCGGCCTTCACGGGGCTTTCGGGCAGCGTCACAGTGGGAGATGGGGTGATGTTCGGTGGGCGAGCCGGCGTCGCGGACCACGTCCAGATCGGCTCGGGCGCCCGGATTGCCGCCGCGGCCGGGGTAATGAAGGATGTGCCGGCCGGGGAGAGCTGGGGCGGCCTTCCGGCCCGTCCGATCCGGGCCTGGCACAAGGAAACAGCCCTGCTCGCGCGCCTGGCGCGTCAGAGAGAGAGGCGGAACCATGACTGAGACGATTGAGTCCCCGCAAGCCGGCCTCACCGCCACCATCGATATCCATGAGATCATGCGGCGACTGCCTCACCGGCCGCCTTTTCTGCTGGTCGACCGGGCGGAGAACTTCGTGCCCAATACCTCGCTGACGGGCATCAAATGCGTGACCATGAACGAGCCCTTTTTCGTTGGGCATTTCCCCGGCGCGCCGGTCATGCCGGGGGTTCTGATCATCGAGGCCCTGGCCCAGACCGGCGCCCTGCTCATGTCCAAGTCCTGGGAAGTCGATCCCACGGGCAAAATCATCCTCTTCATGTCGGTGGACGACTGCCGCTTCCGCAACCCCGTGCGGCCGGGCGATGTGCTGCGGCTCGAGGTCGAAGTCCTTCGCACCCGCTCGGATGTGGTGAAGTTCAAGGGCCGGGGGCTGGTGGGAGACAAGGTGGCGGCGCAGTGCGAATTTGCCGCCATGCTGGTGAACGCGCCCGAATGAGCCAAATCCACGCGAGCGCCATCGTCGATGCGCAGGCGGAGCTGGGTCCTGAGGTGGAGATCGGCCCCTTCTGTATCGTCGGCTCGAAGGTGCGGCTCGGCGCTCGCACGCGGCTGATCTCGCACGTGGTGATTGAGGGGCCCACCGAAATCGGCGAGGACTGCCTCATACACCCTCACGCGGTTCTGGGCGGGGCGCCGCAGCATACGGCCTATCGTGGAGAGCCTACGCGCCTTGTCATCGGTGATCGGAACGTGATCCGAGAGCAGGTCACCCTGCACCGGGGCACGCCTCAAGGACGCGGCGTCACGCGGATCGGGTCGGATGGCTTCTTCATGGTGGGTGTGCATATCGGTCACGACGCCTCCATCGGAGATCAGGTGACCATGGCGAATTCAGTCACCCTCGGGGGACATGTGGAGGTCGGCGATTTCGTCACTCTTGGCGGTCTGGCGGCGGTTCACCAGCGGGTCCGCATCGGGCGCTATGCCTTTGTCGGAGGTATGGCCGGCGTCAATCACGACGTCGTCCCCTATGGCAGTGTGTGGGGCAATCACGCCCATCTCGAGGGGCTCAATCTGATCGGGCTCAAGCGGCGCGGCCTGTCCCGAAGCGCGATCAATGCCCTCAGGGCCGGGTTCAAGCGTCTATTCTGGGGGCCTGGGCCGTTCCAGGAGCGCCTGGAAGAGGTTGCGGCGACCTCCATCGACAGTCCGGAGGTCATGGAGATGGTGGAGTTCATTCGCGGCCACGCCGCCCGGCCGATCACCCTGCCGCGCGACCCGGGTGGAGTCTGAGCGGGCGTGCGCAAGCTCGGCCTGATCGCCGGCTCTGGCGCGCTCCCCATTGCTCTGGCGCGGCATTGCCGGGAGGCGGGAAGACCGCTTTTCGTCATCCGGCTCAAAGGCTTCGCCGATCCCGCGCTGGCGACCTACGATGGCGTCTCCTCCGGCCTTGCCGAACTGGGACGCGGGATCTCCGCCCTCAGAACGGCGGGGTGTCAGGCGGTGTGCATGGCAGGGGGTGTCGGACGCCCCGACTTCGCCGCCCTGAAACCGGACTGGCGCGGACTCAAGGCGCTTCCCGGCGCTATGGCCGCGGCGCGGCGAGGCGACGACGCCTTGTTACGCTTTCTGGTGGGAGAATTCGAAAGTGAGGGGTTCGCCGTGGAAGGCGCCCATGAAGTCATGGCCGGATTGACCTTGCCCTCTGGCCCCTTGGGCGCCAGATCGCCGACAGCCGATGTTGAACTGGATATCGATCGCGCCCTGGCGGCGGCCCGGGCGATCGGCGCCTTGGACGCGGGCCAGGCGGCCGTGAGCTGCCGCGGCCTGATCCTCGCCCTCGAAGCGCAGGAGGGAACCGACGCGATGCTGGCCCGGGTCGCAGCGCTGCCAGAGGCTTTGCGGGGTCACCCGCGGGGGCGGTGCGGCGTCCTCGCCAAAGCCGCCAAACCCGTTCAGGAGCTTCGCGTCGATCTCCCCGTGATCGGCCCGGCTACGGTCCAGGCGGCGGCGCAGGCGGGGCTGGTCGGAATCGTGGGCGAGGCGGGACGGCTTTTGGTTCTCGAACGGGACGCCACGCGGGGACTCGCCGATGCTCTGGGCCTCTTCATCTTGGGCGTGTCGGAATCGACGTGAAGGGGCTGTCCCTCATTGTCACGGCGCTGGAGGCCTCGGCGGATGATCTTGGCGCCAGTCTGGCGGCGAGCCTGCGCGCTCGCATCGATGGGCCGCTATGTTTGTTCGGCGTCGGGGGGGCGAAGCTGGCGGGGGAGGGGCTCGAGAGTCTCTTCGATCCCCGGGATCTCGCCATTCTGGGAGCGATGGAGGCGGTGGCCGTCTGGCCGCGCGTGCGGGCCCGGGCGCGGCGCATCGGCGAACTGGCGGCGCAGGTTCGTCCCGATGCTGTCGTGCTCATCGACGCCTGGGGTTTCAGCCTCCGGGCCGCGCACGCGGTGCGCCGGAGCTCGCCTTCGACACCGATCGTGAAATATGTGGCGCCGCAAGTCTGGGCGACGCGCCCCGGACGGGCCCGAACCCTGGCTTCAGCCGTCGACGCCCTGCTCGCTCTGCACGACTTCGACGCGCCCTATTTCGAGAGAGAGGGCCTGTGGACGCGATGTGTGGGCAACCCTGTGCTCAGCCGGCCGGTCGCGAAGGCCGATACCGAAAGCCTGCGGGCCGAACTCGCGCTTCCGTCTGAGGCGCCGGTTCTGCTCATCCTGCCCGGAAGCCGGCGCGCGGAGGTCGCCCGGCTGGCGCCTGTGTTCGGGGCGACCGCGGCGCGCCTCAAGCAAGAAGCTCCGAAATTAGAGACGATCCTTGCGGTCGCCGAGCCGGTCGAGGCGGAGGTTCGAGACGCGGTGCAGGCCTGGCGCGTCACCCCGCGAATCGTCGTGGGCGAGGCCCGCCGCTGGGCGGCGATGAGGCTGGCGACCGCCGCCCTCGCGTGCAGCGGGACGGTCACCACGGAGCTGGCTATGGCGGGATGCCCCATGGTGGCAGCCTATCGGCTCGATCCGCCGACCTACCTGGCGGCCAGGGCGCTGCTGCGGTCGCGTTTCGTCAGCCTGATAAATGTGGCGGCCGGCCGGTTCGTCGTTCCTGAACGCCTGCAGGGCGAATGCCGACCGGACATCCTCGCTGCGGACCTGCGTCGGTTGCTCAACGACCCGCGCGCGAGAGAGGCGCAGGCGCTGGCTCAAAGTCACGCCATCGCGCGCCTTGGGGGCCGCATCGCCGATCCAGCTGGGGCGGCGGCGGACGCCCTGCTTGAGGTGATCGCCAGGCGCCGCGGAGATCAGCCGCGGGTTTCGAGCGGCGCATAGTCGCGCCGAAGCGGGCCCGTATAGAGCTGGCGGGGACGTCCAATCTTCCGCTGCGGATCCTCGAACATCTCCTTCCATTGGCTGATCCAGCCCACAGTCCGGGCCAGGGCGAACAGGGCCGTGAACATGGTGGTGGGAAAGCCCAGCGCCCGAAGCGTGATGCCGGAATAGAAGTCGACGTTGGGGTACAGCTTGCGCTCGACGAAATAGGGATCGTTGAGGGCGATCTTCTCCAGTTCCATGGCCACCTTGAGGGTGGGGTCATCCCCGTGGCCAACTTCCGCCAGCACCTCATGACAGGTCTTCTGCATCACGGCCGCGCGCGGATCGTAGTTCTTGTACACCCGATGGCCGAATCCCATGAGGCGGTATTTCCTGTCTTTCACGCCCTGGATGAACTCGGGAATGCGATCGACGGTCCCGATCTCCATCAGCATGTTGAGCGCCTCTTCATTGGCGCCTCCATGGCTCGGTCCCCACAGGCAGGCGATGCCGGCGGCGATACAGGCGAAGGGATTGGCTCCTGAGGATCCGGCAAGCCGCACGGTCGAGGTGGAGGCGTTCTGCTCGTGATCGGCGTGGAGGATGAAGATACGGTCCATCGCCCGCGTCAGAACCGGGTTCGACACCCAGTCCTCCGCCGGCACAGAGAACGACATGTGCAGGAAATTCTCGGCATAGGTCATGGAGTTGCGCGGGCTGACAAAGGGCTGACCCACCGAATATTTGAATGCGCGAGCGGCGATGGTGGGCATCTTCGCGATCAGCCGGTGCGCTGAGATGCGGCGCTGTTCCGGGTCATCCACATTGATGCTGTCGTGATAAAAGGCCGAAAGGGCGCCCACGGCGCCGGTCATGATCGCCATGGGGTGCGCATCGGAGCGGAAACCGCTGAAGAAGCGGTCGAACTGCGCATGCAGCATGGTGTGGTAGGTGATCGTCTTCTCGAAATCGGCGAACTCGCTCGCCTTGGGCAGCTCGCCATTCAGGAGCAGATAACAGACCTCCAGAAAGGTCGAGTGTTCGGCCAGTTGTTCGATCGGATAGCCGCGGTGCAGCAGAACGCCCGCATCGCCATCGATATAGGTGATCTTGCTCTCGCAGCTCGCTGTGGAGGTGAACCCGGGATCGAAAGTGAAGACGTCGGAATCGCCATAGAGCTTTCGCACATCCACCACGTCGGGGCCTGTGGAGCCCTTGATGACCGGCAGGTCATAGCTTTTGCCATTCAGGGTGAGGGTCGCGTTCTGAGCCATGGTGTTTTTCCTGCCAGCGAGCCGATCACGCGCGGCCACCGCGCGCTGCGAGCCTTATAGCGGCTCATCGCGCTTGCGAAAGGGCATCGGCGATACGGCCGAGGCTCTCCTCTCTTCCCAATGCCGTGAGCGCGCCGGCGAGGTCCGGCGCCGGAAGGCCGCCAGAGAGCATCCCGCGCAGAGGCGCTCCGATCTTGCCGAGCCCGATGCCTTCTGCGGCGGCAAAGCTCCGGAGGGCCGAGAGCAGAGGATCAGGAGACCAGTCGGGCGCCTGCCGGAGCGCTTGGACGAGCCTCTCAAACAGGGACCGCCCCTCGACATCCAACGCGGCTGAGGTCTTGGACTCCAGCGCCAGCGGCCGCCTCAGCAGTGCAAACCCGGTGAGGTCGGACAGTTCGACGAGGGTCTTGGCGCTCTCCTTGACGAAGGGGATGGCGGCCAGCAGTCGGCGCCGGTCCTCCTGATCGGGACTTGCCCCCTTCTTTTTCAGCGCCTCCAGCGCCAGATCCGCGAGGCGCTCCTCATCGGCGAGGCGGATATAGTGGGCATTGACGTGGTTGAGCTTGTTCCAGTCGAGGCGCGCCGGAGAACGAACGACATCGCGAATGTCGAACCACTGGATCGCCTGGGCGTCGCTGAAGAGCTCGTCGTCGCCATGACCCCAGCCCAGGCGCGCCAGATAGTTGCGCATGGCCTCGGGCAGATAGCCAAGGTCGGCGAATTCACCGACGGCCTGAGCGCCGTGACGCTTCGATAGCTTGGCGCCGTCCGGGCCGTGGATCATCGGGAGGTGGGCGAAGAGTGGCGTCTCCCAACCCATGGCCTGATAAATCAGGCTCTGGCGCGCGGCGTTGCTCAAGTGATCGTCGCCGCGGATGATGTCGGTAACCCCCATGTCGTGGTCATCCACCACCACCGCCAGATTATAGGTCGGGGTCCCGTCGGAGCGCAGCAGGACAAGGTCGTCCAGATCGCGGTTCTGAAACAGCACCGGCCCCTTGACGCGGTCGTCGACCAGGGTCTCGCCTTCCAGGGGGCCACGGAAGCGGACGGTGAAAGGGCCATTATCCCCGCCAGGCGGATCCCGGTCGCGCCAGGGGGAGCGGATCGCGCGGCCCTCCGCGCGGGCGCGTTCGCGTTCCGCCGCCGTCTCCTCAGCGGTCATATAGCACCGATAGGCGCCGCCCTTGTGCATCAAGGTCTCGACGGCCTCCCGATGGCGCCCGCTCCGCGCGAACTGATAGACGGGGGGAGCATCGGGGTGCAGGCCCAGCCAGTTCAATCCATCAAGGATCACCTTCACCGAAGCCTCGGTCGAGCGTTCCCGATCGGTGTCTTCGATGCGCAGCAGGAATGAGCCGCCGCAGTGCCGGGCATAGAGCCAGTTGAACAGAGCTGTGCGAGCTGTGCCAATGTGCATCGAGCCAGTCGGCGAAGGGGCGATACGGGTGACGACGGATCGGGCCGGGGAGGGCATCAGCGGAAAGTCCCTGAACGCAAAGGGGACGGGGCTTATCATGTTCGCGGGCGCGGGTTCCAGGTCGCGCGCGGTCCTGGCCGTCAACTCGCTTATCGCCGAGTTCCCGGCCCAGAGAGACAGAGCGCTACTGTGGTCGCCGGTGGCCTTTGGCGCCGGCGCTGCGATCTATCTGGGTTTGAAGCATGAGCCCCAGGTCTGGCCATCCGCCCTTACGGTCCTGATTGCGGGCATCGTGTTCCTGGGCCTCTGGCTCTGGGGGCGTCGCTACTGGCTTAGTCTGCTGGCGGGCATGGTCTTGCTTGGCGCCAGCGGCTTCCTCGTCGCCAAGCTGCACAGCGACGCCATGGCTGCGCCCATCGCCCCGGTGCGGGCGGGTTTCGCCCGCATCGAGGGTTGGGTCATGGATGTGGACACGCCCAGTCCCCGAGGCGAACGGCTGCTCATCGCCCCGGTGCGCATCTCCGGATTGACGCCCGATCAGACTCCGGTGCGCGTGCGTATCGTCCTGGGGACGCCTGGTGGACCAGAGGCCGCGCCGCCGCCAGGAACGCCCATCGCCCTATCGGCCCTGCTCGATCCACCGCCGGGTCCCGCCGTGCCGGGTGGGTATGATTTCGCCCGAGATGCCTGGTTCTCCGGCATCGGCGGCGTGGGCCTCGCCCAGACGCCGCCAGATTATGCGCCCCTGCCTCCGGCGCCTTGGCCCTTGCGTCTCGAAATGGCGGTCAACGCCTTGCGCAGGAAGGTCGCCTCCCAGCTCGTTGCCGATATTCGCGGCGTCATGGGTCCTAATGACGGCGGGGCCGCTGGCCTGGCGGCGGCGGTCACCACCAGCCACCAGGACTGGCTCGCCCCGGGCCAACGGGATGATCTGCGCGCCTCTGGGCTGGCGCACATGCTGGCCATCGCCGGACTGCACACGGCCGCGGTCAGCGGCTTCGCCTTCTTCGCCGCCCGGGCCCTGTTCGCCGCGATCCCTTGGCTGGCCCTTCGCTTTCCTGCGAAGAAGCTCGCCGCCCTGGTGGCCTTGGTCGCGGTGGGGGCCTATCTGCTGCTGTCTGGCGCCCATGCCCCTGCGCGCCGGGCGGCCATCACCGCCAGCGTCGCCTTCTTCGCCATCCTCGTCGACCGTCGGGCGGTCAGCCTGCATTCCTTGGCGGTCGCGGCGCTTCTCATCCTTGTGATGGAGCCCGAGGTCGTCGTCTCGCCGGGCTTCGAAATGTCCTTTTGCGCCACCGCCGCCCTGATCGCCCTTGCCGAGGTATGGCGCCTGCCGTCCCGGGCGACCGATCTGCCCTGGGCGCTGCGTCTCTTGCAAAGGGGCCGCGACATCCTGCTGGGCGCCCTGGCCGTGAGCGTCGTGGCCGGTGCAGCGACGTCGCCCTTCGCCATCCAGCACTTCAACCGCATGGCCAACTATGGTGTCCTGGCCAACCTCACCGCCGATCTGGTCGCCAGCCTTGCCCTGATGCCAGCCCTAGCCCTGGCCCTCGCAGCGCAGGCCGTGGGCCTTGACCCCGGCTTCCTCTCCCCGGTGTTGCTGGCGGCCGGGTGGGCGGCGCGGACTGTGCTTGAGATCGGGCAGACATTCGCCCAGGCGCCCGGGTCAGGGCTGTCCTGGCCGAGCGCGCCGGAGGCGGCGCTGCTGGTGTCTTATCTGGGGATCGTCTTCGCCTGTCTTTGGCGTGGCCGGCTGCGCCTGCTGGGCGTCATTCTCTCCTTCGCTGTTCTGGTCTGGCCGCGCGGCCCCGCGCCAGCGGCCTGGATCGCCAACGACGGCGGCGATGCGGCCGTGGCCGTCCATGGCGAGGCTGTGCCGCTGCGTCCGGACATGCGCGCCTATGCGCTGGGTCAGTGGGCGCAACGCCGGGCCCTGAGATTGCCCGCAAACCTCGACGCCGCCGCCGTCGCCCACTTTACCTGCAATCGCCTCTCCTGCCGCCCACGGGGCGAGGACCATCCCGCCATCGCCGCCTGGTGGACGAGGCGATCGCCCAAACCCCAGATGCTTGCGGACCTCTGCTCGCAAGCGGATGTTCTCATTCTGCGCGCCGAGGCGGCGACACCGGCGGAGTGCCAGGCCGCCATCGTCTTGAGACGCGAGGACTTTGAGAAGGGCGGCGCCGCCGAGCTTTATCCCGAGTCGGGCGGCTGGCGTCTGGATTGGGCCCAGGCGAGACGTGGCGAGCGGCCCTGGAGTCTTAGTGATAGCGCCGGATAAGCGCCACCAGCTGGCCCTGAACCTGAACCTGGTCTGGACCGAAGATGCGCGTCTCATAGGCCGGATTGGCGGCCTCCAGCGCCACTGAGTCGCCGCGACGGCGAAGTCGTTTCAACGTCGCCTCCTCACCCATGACCAGAGCCACAACGATCTCGCCATTATTGGCCGTATCGGCCTTTCGGATCACCGCATAGTCGCCGTTGTGTATCCCCGCCTGAACCATGGAATCGCCTTCGACCTCCAAGACGTAATGCTCACCAGAGCCGAGCAGGGACTCGGGCGTCTGCAAGCGTCCGCGCTCCACCTGCAGGGCAGCGATGGGCGTTCCGGCGGCGATCTTGCCAAGAATCGGCAGGTCTCGTGTGTCATTGGCGGCGAGCAAGGCGCTGCTTGCCGCCGTCGCCGGCGCCCTGGTGGGAAACGGGGCGACAGGCCCGCCCATGGCCGCGGCGGCAGGCAATTTCACCACTTCCAGCGCCCGCGCTCGATGGGCCAGCCGGCGAACGAAGCCGCGCTCCTCCAGCGCCGTGATCAGGCGGTGGATGCCGGATTTCGACGCAAGATCAAGAGCATCCTTCATCTCGTCAAACGATGGCGAGACGCCGGTTTCCTGAATGCGCTGATGGATGAACATCAAGAGCTCATTCTGCTTTCGCGTGAGCATGCCCGGATCTCCGAAGCCCTAGAGGGCGGAACAAATCAACAACAAGTCGGGGGTGTTCTCTTGGTGTTCTCGGTCTGTGTCAATATGACTATTGATGCTTTTGAGGACTGATGCGGGGGAGGATGACTCCGAGGATGACCTGTCGTCGGCGCCCTGGGCGGTCGGGACGGTCATCGGATCGCGCCGCGCCGCCGACCCGCCCCCCGTTCGGACATCGACCTCTTGAGTTGCTGCGCCGACGGCGCGGCTCGTGCGCAAGGACGGCTTACCCTGTGTGCAAGGGTTAGGCTGGCTTCGCGCGGTCCTCCGCGAGCAGCGCGCGCGTCGCGGCTTCCACGTCGGTCTGGCGCATGAGGCTTTCCCCGACCAGCATGGCTTTGGCGCCGGCCCGGCTCAGCCTGTAGGCGTCGGCGGCGGACGAGATGCCGCTCTCGGTGACGACGAGGGCCGACGGGCGCTGCTCGGCGAGCAGGCGTTCGGTGACCGCGAGGTCGGTATGGAAGCTGCGCAGGTCGCGGTTATTGATGCCGATGAGGTCCGCTCCCAGGGCCTGCGCCCGGGCGAATTCCGCGCTGTCGTGGGTCTCGACCAGGACGTCCATGGCCAGGCCCGCCGCCTCGGCCATCAATTCCTCCGCGAGGGTATCGTCGGTGATCGCCAGGATGATGAGGATGGCGTCGGCGCCAAGGGCGCGGGATTCGGCGACCTGCCAGGGATCAACCATGAAATCCTTGCGAAGAACCGGGAGCGGCGCGGCCTCCCGCGCGGCGGTGAGATAGGCGTCGCTGCCCTGAAAGCTGGGGCCATCGGTAAGGACGGAGAGACACGCGGCGCCCCCCCGGGCGTAGGCGCTCGCCAAGCTTGGGGGACTGAAATCTTCGCGGATCAGCCCTTTGGAGGGTGAGGCCCGTTTGATCTCTGCTATCAGAGCGAGGCGGCCGGGACGGGCGGCCCGCTCCAGTGCGGCGCGAAATCCGCGCGGCGAGGGCGCCGCCCGCAGGCGCGCCTGCATGTCCGCCGGGCTGGTTTTCCGTTTTCGCTGGGCGACGTCCTGGCGCTTATAGGCGGCGATGCGGTGCAGGATGTCGTCCTGGCTCATGGCTTGCCCTCGGGCCCGAACTCGGGCCCGTGCCCCTGGCTGGCCTCGGTCCTCGTGATGGCGGTGAGGCGCTCGAGCGCGCTCCGCGCCGCGCCCGAATCGATGGCCGCCGCGCCTCGCTCAACGCCCTCGCGGAGGGTCTCCACGGCGTCAGCGACCAGAAAGGCCGCCGCCACATTGAGCAGTACGGTGTCGCGATAGGCTCCTGCTTCACCCTCCAGAAGGCGCCGCAGGGCCGCGGCATTGTATGCGGGATCGCCGCCGATCAGGTCCGATTTGGCGGCGCGCGACAGGCCCACGGCCTCAGGGGTAATGGTGAAGAGACGCACCAGCCCCTCACGCCACTCGGCGACCTGAGTGGGGCCGGTCACGGTCATCTCATCGAAGCCGTCGCCGTGCACGACCCAGGCCTTTTCCGCGCCCAAGGCCCCCAGAGCCCTGGCGATCGGCTCCACCCATCGGGTGTCGAAAACGCCCAGCACCTGGCGCTTAGCGCCGGCGGGATTGGAAAGCGGCCCGAGCATGTTGAAAAGGGTGCGAAAGCCGAGCTGCTCGCGCACCGGCGCCACATGGCGCATGGCGCCGTGGTGAGCCGGGGCGAACATGAAGCAAAGACCCGCCTCATCCAGGGCGCGCCGCTGGAGGCTCGGGGCGGCGGCGATATTGACACCAAGGGCTTGAAGCACGTCCGAGGAGCCTGATCGCGACGAGATGGCGCGAGTTCCGTGCTTGGCCACCTTCAGCCCCCCGCCAGCGGCGACCAGGGCGACGGCGGTGGAGACGTTGAGGCTGTGCATGCCGTCCCCGCCCGTTCCGCACACATCGATGACGTCATAAGGATGGTCCAGGGTGAGAGCGGCGCGGCGCATGGCCCGGGCGCAGGCGGTGATCTCGCCGACGGTTTCTCCGCGCAGACGCATGGCGGTGAGCGCCGCGGCCACCTGGGCGGGTGTGGGCTCGCCGCGCAGGCACGCGTCGAAAAATGCCTCGGCGTCCTCACCGATGAGGGTGGCGCCGTCGGCGAGCCGCGCGAGCAGGGGCTTGAACGCGTCGGACATTCGGGTCAGGCCGCTTCGGCGTGGGCAACGCCGGCCAGGTCGAGGAAGTTCGCCAACAGGCGATGGCCGTGTGCGGTGGCGATGGACTCCGGGTGAAACTGAACGCCGTGAATGGGTCTTTGGCGGTGGGCGAGGCCCATGATTTCCCCGTCGTCGGTCCAGGCCGTGACATCGAGCTCCTCGGGTAGTCCCGACCTGGCGACCGCTAGACTGTGATAGCGCGTGGCGTCGAACCCGTCCGGCAGCCCCCGGAACAGTCCGCGGCCTTCATGACGGATGGGACTGATCTTGCCATGGCGCAACTCGAGGGCCGGGACGATCTGCCCGCCGAAAGCCTGGCCGATGGCCTGATGCCCGAGGCAGACGCCCAGGATGGGAAGCTCCCGCGGCGCCCGGGTCAGGAGTTCGAGGCAGATCCCAGCCTGATCGGGCGCGCAGGGGCCAGGCGAGAGAAGCACCGCGTCGGGCTTCAGGGCGAGCGCGGCCTCGGCGGAAAGGGCGTCGTTGCGAATGACGCGCGTTCCGGCGCCCAGCTCGCGCAGATAGTGCACGAGGTTGAAGGTGAAGCTGTCATAATTGTCGATGACCAGGATCATGTGCGCCTTCTGACAGAACAGGGTCCCCAACGCGACCTTCCCTGTGGGAGCCCGGGTTCAGAACCGCCAGGCCTCGGCGGCGGCGCGGGCCAGGGCGCGGGACTTATGCAGGGTCTCGTCGTACTCGGTGTCAGGATCGCTGTCGGCGACCACGCCGCCGCCAGCCTGAACGTAGAGCTTGCCGTCCTTGATCAGACCCGTTCTCAGCACGATGCAGGTGTCCAGCGAGCCATCGGCGCCAAAATAGCCCACCGCCCCGGCATAGGCGACGCCGCGCTTCACTGATTCTAGCTCGTCGATGATCTCCATGGCCCGAATCTTGGGGGCGCCCGAAAGGGTGCCGGCCGGGAGGGCGGCGAGGAGAGCCTCCACTGGGTCCAGCCCCTCCGGAGCATCGCCTTCCACATTCGACACAATGTGCATGACGTGGCTGTAGCGCTCGACGGTGAAGCTCTGGGTCACGCGCACCCGCGGCAAGGAGGGACCAGCCGGGGGCGGCGCGTTTCCGCCGGCGTCCCTGAGGAGCGCGATCCGACCCACGTCGTTGCGGCCCAGATCCAGCAGCATCAGATGCTCGGCCCGCTCCTTCTCATCGGCCAGCAGATCCGCTTCCAACGCGGCGTCCTCCTCCGGCGTCTCGCCTCGCGGCCGGGTCCCGGCGATGGGCCGGATCGTGATCTTCCGATCCCGCACCCGCACCAGGATCTCCGGCGAGGACCCGATCAGGGTGAAGTCGGGAAAGGCGAGGTGAAACAGGAAAGGGGAGGGGTTGGTGCGGCGCAAGGAGCGGTAGAGCGAGAACGGGGGCAGATCGAAGTCCATGCTGAAGCGATGGCTCGGCACCACCTGGAAGATGTCGCCGCCGCGGATATAGGCCTTGGCTCGCGCCACGAGATCGCCATAGGCGGCGCGCTCCAGGCCTGGAGCGAGGACCGGCGCGTCGGAGGGCTCGCCGCGTCCTCGTGAGCGGGGCAGGGGATGGGTCAGCGCCTCCGCGGCTTCGAAGAGCTGCGTTTCCGCCGCAGCCCGCGCCTGAGCCGCCGATCGCGCCGAGGGACGCACCACAGCGACCAGCAGGATCTCCTGAGCAATGGCGTCGAATATGGCCATGAGCGATGGCCGCACGAGGATGCCGTCAGGCAGATCGAGCGGATCGGGATTGGGTTCGCCAAGACGCTCCGCGAGTCGGATCATGTCATAACCCAGCACGCCGAACACCCCCGCCGTCATGGCCGGAAGGCCCTCGGGAAGATCCATGCGCGACTGAGCGATCAGCCGTTTGAGGGAGTCGAGGGCAGGTTCGGGATCTGGTTCGAAGGCCCCAAGGCCCTGGCCTTCATCACGGGCGATCTCCGCCCGATCGCCCCGGCATCGCCACACCAGCTCCGGCGCCATGACGATGGCCGAATAACGTCCGCGCCAAGCCCCGCCTTCGACCGACTCGAAGAGAAAACTGTAGGGGCGACCATGAGCCATTTTCAGGTAGGCCGATACCGGTGTCTCCAGATCATCCACGAGCCGGCGGTAGAGGATCTGGGGGCGTCCAGCGGCATAGGCCGCATCAAACGCCGTGTCCGAAACATCCAATGTCACGGCGCCTTGCCGGGTGTTTTCGAGGCCGTCGGTTTGGTCGCGGATGTGGACGCCGTGCCGGGACCGCCCAGATTGGGATCCACCCCCAGGGCTTGCCTCGCGACCTTGATCTGGGTTCGGACGCCCACGGCCTTTTCGGACGCCTGACGGAACGAATCGATGAGGTCCGTGAGGTAGTCCTGGCCCTCGCGTCCGCGGACGAGATTGGCGACCGCCGCGGTGGTGGTCAGATCGCCTGGCCGAGCCGCCTCTACCTTGCCCACAAAGGCGCCGCCTGGAGCCCCGGCGGCAAAGGTGTCGCCGGCCTTGGCGGCGAAAACGGCGCTCACGAACTCTCGCCCCTGAGCCTGATACTGCCCCGCCTTGACGAGCTGCATGTTGTCCAGGGTCTGGACATGGGCGCCGAGGCTCGCCGCCACCGTCGCCACGGATTGTCCGGAGCGGATCTGGGCCTCAAGCGACTCGGCCTTCAGCCGGAAGGCCTCCTGGATCTTCGCCGTCATATAGAGCCGGGTGAGGTTCGCCCGGTCATCGCTCACCGCTGGAACCGAGGGGGGCTGAACCTTGTCGACATGGAGCGCGAAATAAAGTCCTGGACCAGCGTCGGTGATGTCGGTGGTCTCTCCTGCGGCGGCGGTGAAGGCGGCCTTGACGATCTTGTCATTGAGCCCCGGCAGAGGCTTGCCGTCCGCGTCCGCGCCCTGTGCTGTCATAGGGCCCAGAGTGATCACCGCGCCGCCCGCCTTCTGCGCCGCGACCTGAAGGCTGGCCCCGTTCTGGCGCGCCGTATCGAATACCTCGCTCATGGCGTAGGCCTTGTCCGCCGCCGCCTTCTGCCGAAGCTGGGCCTCGATCTTGCCGCGCTCCTCAGCCAGGCTTGGCGTGTGGGCTGGGGTGATCTGGGTCACCTGCAGGACCGCCTGGCCGAGATCCCCTGAGATCGGGCCGGTGGCTACGCCGAGCGGAAGTCTGAAGGCCGTGGCCGCCAGCTTCTTGTCGGCGATGTCGGTCTGAGCCTTGGCTGTGTAGATCACCGGATCGACCCCAAGCGAGCGGGCGACGGCCGCCGGGTCCATCTTCCGGTTCAACTCGGCGACCGCCTGCGCCGCTTGGGCCGCCGTCTTGACCGGGATCTGGACCACGCTGCGAGTTTCGGGCGTCGACAGGGTCGCCTTCTCCGAGTCGAACTCTTTCTGAATCTGAGCGTCGTCGATCTTAACGGCGGGCGCCAGAGCGGCGGCGTCGAACTGAACCAGGGAGATAATTCGGGTCTCAGGGCGCATGAGTTGCGCGGAGTGATCCTTGACGAACTGAGCCAGAGCCGCGTCGTTGGGCAAAGCGGGCGGCGGGATCGTGCGGGGGTCAAGGAAGAAATAGCTGACGTCCCGTTGCTGCAGGGCGCCGATTGAGTTGATCGCGGCATAGGCCCGGGGGAGGACAAACCCGCCCGCGAGCGCCATGGTGAAGTGCTTCTGGGCCAGTTCGTCGCCGAGATCGCTCTCCACTTGACGTACGGTCAGGCCTTGAGCGGCCAGGAATTGAACGAATTGCTGCTGGCTGAACTTGCCGGTGACCTTGTCGAAGGCGAAAGGTATCTTCTTGATCTGGTCGTCCACCAGGCTTGGCGCCGGGACCACGCCAGAGCGCCGAAGCAGCTCGGCCTCCGACTGATCGAGCGCCATGGCGTTGACGATCTCCTGATCGAACCCGTTCTGAACCAGAAAGTCATTGGCGTAGGTCTGTCCGGACTGCTGCTCGAGCTTCTGTTTCTGCTGCTCGAAGATCGCTCGAAACTCCGCAGCGGAGACCGTATGGCGGCCCGCGGCGATGACGGTATCCGAGGCCGCTCCGTTGAGGATGTCGGGGAGGCGTCCGCCGCCGCCGATGCCGAGCAGTAGGAAGACCAGGGTGAGGGCGCCCATCAGCGCAATCCCGAGCGGGTTGCGGGCTGAGGAGCGGAGAGAACCTGTCATGGGGGCGGTACGCTCGCTCTTGAGTGCGCGCCCCAAGGCGCGGCATGAAGCGTGCGATATAGTTGACCCCGCGGTCGCCCGGCAAGCGAGGCCGCCGCCATGCGGGACGCTCAACCTGTTTCAGTCGCCCGTTTTTTTTCACAAAGGACCGGTCTTGAGCGCCATACCCCCCCTGATCGTTGGAAACTGGAAGATGAACGGGAGAGGTGCAGACCTCGCTGAGCTGGTGCGTCTTCGCGACTCCCTGGCCAGCCGTCCCTCGCCTGGCCGCGTCGGCGTCTGTCCGCCCTTCACCCTGCTGTCTGAGGCGGCCCGCCGGTTGGAGGGATCAGAGGTTGCGCTCGGGGCCCAGGATTGCCACGCCGGAACCGAGGGCGCTTTCACCGGAGATGTCTCGGCCGGCATGCTCACCGACATTGGCGTCGCCCTGGTGATCCTGGGCCATTCCGAGCGCCGACAGGGCCATCACGAGACGGATGCCGAGGTCGCGGCCAAGGCGACGAGCGCGCTGAGCGCGGGACTCGAACCGATCCTCTGCGTCGGCGAGACCCTGGACGAGAGGCGCAATGGCGATGCGGTCGCGGTCGTCACCCGTCAGGCGATCGCCTCTACGCCTAAGGACATAGGGCGCGGCCGGTTCGCCATCGCCTATGAACCGATCTGGGCCATCGGTTCGGGCCTGACGCCGTCCGAGGACGAGATCGCGCAAATGCATCGCGCCCTGAGGGCGGCCCTGAGGGAGCATCTGGGCGAGCCGGGGGGGCTCGCGCCCATCCTGTACGGCGGATCGGTCAAGCCGCAGAATGCCGCGGAGCTGTTGGACATCGATGAGGTGGGCGGGGCCCTGGTGGGCGGGGCGTCGCTGAGGGCGGATGACTTTATTCAGATCATCCGCGCCGGCCAAAAGGGATAAGGGCTGGAGCGCGGGCGTGCCCGGTGTTAAAGCGCCGCTTTTCCCAGGCTCGGGCTTTCGTCCTAGGCCTCAGATTCAAGTGGTCATGCTCCAAGGTCTCCTTCTCACGCTCAATGTGCTGGTCTGCCTGGCCCTGATCGTCGTCGTGCTGATGCAGCGCTCCGAGGGCGGTGGATTCGGCGGCGGCGGCAACCCTGGTAGCCTGATGACGGCGCGCGGCGCAGGCGACCTGCTCACTCGCACGACCTGGATTTTGTTTTCTCTGTTTCTGGGGTTGAGCCTCGCCCTGACCCTGATCGGCGGGCATCAGCATTCCACTGGACAGATCCTCAATCGATTGAAGGGCGAGACGATCAATCCGGATCTGCCTCAGTCGCCGCCTCGTCAGGCGCCGACTCAGAATGGCGGTGCGTCGCCCGTGAGCGGACCAGGACTTCCCTCCGGCAATGGGGGCGGGTTTCTCGCCCCGCCCAAGCCTACCCTCGGACTTCCGCCCTCGGCGCCTACCCCCGCGGCCGGGGGATCTAGCGCACCGCCCGCCAAGCCCTGACGCCGCATTTTCTGCGGCTCCGAACCCTGCTTTGTCCCGACGGACCCGACGGCCCTGAGCACGGTCGGACGAATCGGTGTTAAGGTGAACTCCCATGGCCCGGTACATCTTCATCACCGGCGGCGTGGTCTCCTCCCTTGGCAAAGGGCTCGCCTCCGCGGCTCTTGGCGCCCTTCTTCAGGCGCGTGGATACAAGGTTCGGCTGAGGAAGCTCGACCCCTATCTCAATGTCGACCCTGGAACGATGAGCCCCTATCAACATGGGGAAGTCTTCGTCACAGATGACGGCGCCGAGACCGATCTCGACCTTGGTCATTATGAACGTTTCACCGGAGTTTCCGCGACCCGGGCTGACAACATCACCACCGGACAGATCTACAAGACCATCCTCGAGAAGGAGCGTCGCGGCGACTATTTGGGAGCCACCGTTCAGGTGATCCCCCACGTCACCGATGAGATCAAACGCTTCGTGCTGGCCGATCCAGGCGAGGGGGTCGATTTTGTCCTGGTGGAGATTGGCGGAACGGTCGGGGACATCGAGGGCCTGCCGTTCTTCGAGGCCATTCGGCAACTCGGGCAGGAACTGCCCAGAGGCCGGTCGTGCTTCGTCCATTTAACCCTTCTGCCGTTCATCAAGACGGCTGGGGAGATGAAGACCAAGCCAACGCAGCACTCGGTCAAGGAGTTGCGCTCGATCGGGATCCAGCCCGATATTCTGCTGTGCCGCTGTGAGCAGGAGATTCCGGCCGACGAAAAGCGCAAGATCGCGCTGTTCTGCAATGTCCGACCCAGCGCCGTGATCCAGGCGCTCGACGCCCAGACCATCTACCAGGTTCCGCTCGACTATCACCGAGAGGGTCTCGACACCGAGGTCCTTGCCGTGTTCGGCATCGAGGATGCGCCGGCGCCAGACCTGCGCGCCTGGTCGCGAATCGCCCATACCCTGGTCCATCCGGATGGCGAGGTCACCATCGCCATCGTCGGCAAATACACCGTCCTGAAGGACGCCTATAAGTCTCTGATCGAAGCCCTTGTTCACGGCGGTGTCGCCAATCGGGTGCGGATCAATTTCGACTGGGTCGAAAGCGAGGCCTTTGAGGGTGAGGAGAGCGCCGCCGCCACGCGCCTTGAGGGCGTGCACGCCATCTTGGTGCCGGGCGGCTTCGGCGAGCGGGGGACCGAGGGCAAGATCCGGGCGGTGAAGTTCGCCCGCGAACGACAGGTGCCGTTTCTGGGCATCTGCTTTGGCATGCAGATGGCTGTCATCGAAGCCCTGCGCAACGTCTCCGGGCTGAAGTGCGCCTCATCGACGGAGTTTGGCCCGACTCCGGAGCCCGTCGTCGGGCTGATGACGGAATGGACGAAGGGCAATGCGCGGGAAATGCGCGGGGAGGGTGAGGACCTCGGCGGCACCATGCGTTTGGGGGCGTATGAGGCGGTTCTGACCCCAGGGTCGCGGGTGGCGCAAATCTATGGCGCGGGCACGATCAGCGAACGCCACCGGCACCGCTACGAGGTCAATATCGATTACCTGGACCGGTTCGAGACCGCCGGTCTTCGCATGACCGGGGTGTCGCCTGACGGCGTCCTTCCAGAGATCGTCGAGCGGGAGGATCACCCTTTCTTTGTCGGCGTACAGTTTCATCCCGAGCTCAAGAGCCGCCCATTTGCACCCCATCCGCTGTTCGCCGAGTTCGTCGCCGCCGCCAAGGAACAGAGCCGTTTGGTGTGAGGGGTGCCAAGCGGTGTTCGTGGCCCCGGCGATGCGACTTGGCGCTGTCGCGACACCGCCCGGCTGAGCCCCGAAGGTTCAGAAGGCGAACTTCGGCAGCTTCGGGGTCCGGCTAGACGTTGCACACGACTTGAAGTCCCTGGCGATTTGCGGCACAGAGCGCGCCCACACGGCGTTGCGGCTTCTCGCACGTCCCCGTACGT
The DNA here is from genome assembly GCA_021808285.1 of Pseudomonadota bacterium. GTDB lineage: Bacteria > Pseudomonadota > Alphaproteobacteria > Caulobacterales > Caulobacteraceae > Acaudatibacter. The sequence continues at coordinate 22,485 of JAKBBV010000030.1, forward strand.
TTTTCTTAAAGCAGATCCGCCATGGCTGTTCCCAAGCGAAAAACCTCGCCCTCGCGGCGCAATATGCGTCGGGCGCATCACGCTCTCTCCGCCAATGCCTTTCTGGAAGACAAGGATACCGGCGAGCTTCGCCGTCCGCATCATGTGGACTTGAAGTCGGGCATGTATCGCGGCCGTCAGGTTCTGACCCCCAAGGACGCCTGACCCGCTCGCCGATTCCGGCCATTGCGGGGCGGCGCCCCCCTCTCTCGTGTCGCACTCCCTCTCCTCGTGTCTCTCCCTCTTCTCGTGTCGCTCATTGGGATCGTCCGCGGGCCTGAATCGTGGCCCGCCGCGCCTCGACCATGTCGGGTGTGACCCGCCGGTTGGCCTCGCGTGAGACGCGTTCCTCGTGGTCCAGAGCCTCGCCGAAGGCTTGGGCATAGCCGTCGTCGATCAGTCTTTTGTAGGCGATGAGTGTCTCGGTCGGAATACTGGCCATGTCCAGCGCCAGGGCGAGAGCCGCAGGCATCAAATCCTCCGGCGCCAGGACCCGATTCACCAATCCCCATTCCCGCGCCGTCTGCGCATCCAGGAAGTTGCCGGTGAGCGAAAGCTCCTTGGCCCGATAGGGTCCGATGATGCGGGACAGCCTCTGAGAGAGCCCCCAGCCTGGCAAGATGCCGACGCGAGCATGGGTGTCGGCGAACCTCGCCGATGAGGAGGCCAGGATCACATCGCAGGCCAGGGCCAGCTCGAAGCCTCCGGTGATGGCGACGCCGTTGACCGCGGCGATAACCGGTTTGGGGCACTGAAGGATCGCCAGCACCGGGTTCTCACGAGTCGAGGTCGCATTTGCGGCGCCCAAACCCTGAGGATCGGAGCCCAGCTCCTTTAGATCCAGCCCCGCGGTGAAAGCGCGGCCGGCGCCGGTGAGAATCAGCGCCTTGATCTTGGGGTCTTGCGACAGCTCCGACACCGCCCGGTCCAGTTCGCCGCGGAGGCCCCGCGACAGGGCGTTCATCGCCTCAGGCCGGTTGAGGGTGACGACGGCCACCGCATCGTGTCTGTCGACGATTAGCATGGGCTGACCTCTGACTGGCGGGCGCACGTCTTGCGATCCCGTTCCCAATCGCAAAGGTTTGGGCTAAGCGGCAGCCGCTTTCAATCGCTGGAGGGACCATGGGCGAGATCGTCGACATCACGGCGCGGGAGATTCTCGACAGCCGCGGCAATCCGACCGTGGAGGTGGATGTGACGCTCGATGATGGCGCCTTTGGCCGCGCCGCCGTGCCATCGGGGGCCTCGACCGGGGCTCACGAGGCGATCGAGTTGCGGGACGGAGACAGGGCTCGCTATGGCGGCAAGGGGGTGCTGAAGGCCGTCGCGGCGGTCAATGGTGAGATTTTCGACGCCATCTCAGGCTTCGACGCCGAGAACCAGCGGCTGATCGACTCCACTCTACGCGATCTCGACGGAACCGCGGACAAAGGTCGCCTGGGGGCTAATGCGATCCTTGGCGTGAGCCTGGCCGTGGCCAAGGCGGCGGCGGCGAGCCAGGGCGTTCCGCTTTATCGCTATGTCGGCGGCGCCAACGCCCACCTGCTGCCGACGCCGATGATGAACATCATCAATGGCGGCGCCCATGCCGACAATCCTATCGATATTCAGGAGTTCATGATTCTCCCCACGGGAGCGGAGAGCTTCTCCGAGGCGATCCGGATGGGAGCGGAGATTTTCCAGGCCTTGAAAAAGGCCCTGTCGGCGGCAGGCCATAATACCAATGTCGGCGATGAAGGCGGGTTCGCCCCCAACCTGCAAAACGCGGAGACGGCTCTCGAATTCATCGTCAAAGCGGGTTCGGCCGCGGGCTATGCGGCGGGTGAGGATTTTCATCTCGGTCTGGATGTGGCGGCGACCGAATTCTTCAAGGACGGCCGCTATCTCATGACCGGTGAGGGCAGGTCCCTCGATGCGGGCGGCATGGTCGATTATCTCAGCGGGCTGACCGCGCGATTCCCGATCGTGACCATCGAGGACGGCTGCGCCGAGGACGACTGGGCCGGCTGGGCCCATCTCACGGAGAGCCTGGGCGCCCGCGTGCAACTGGTGGGCGATGACGTCTTCGTCACCAACCCTCAGCGCCTCGCCAAGGGACTTGAGGACGGTCTCGCCAACGCGATCCTGATCAAGGTCAACCAGATCGGCAGCCTTACAGAGACTCTGGATGTGGTCGATCTCGCTCGGCGCCACGCCTACGGCGCGGTCATGAGCCACCGCTCCGGAGAGACGGAGGACGCAACGATCGCCGACCTCGCTGTGGCCACCGCCTGCGGCCAGATCAAGACGGGCTCTCTATCGCGCTCCGACCGCACCGCGAAATACAACCAGCTCCTGAGGATCGAGGCTGAGCTTGGGCCCCAGGCCGTCTACGCCGGGCGCGCCGCGATAAAGGCGCCCTGACGCCGGGGCGATCGACCTCCGCACGGCGCCGTCAGGCGCCGTTGGGCTTGTCGCGACTCTCTATAAGCTGGCGTTCACCTCTTGCGATTAACGAGGCGGACGCCTCGGTCGATAGGGACGGCGTGACACGCGATGATCTTCCGGCTCCGAAACTACCTGCCCACGGCGGCTCTGGCCTTCCTGGTGTTCTTTTTCGCCTTTCATGCCCTGACCGGGCCGCGTGGCCTTTTGATGCAGCGCCAGAGGGCCGAGCAGCTCGCGGACCGACAGGCGGAGCTCAAGCGCCTAACGGCCGAGCGCGCGCGCCTGGAGAACGAGGTTCGGTATCTTCGAAACGACAACCTTTCCAGCGACCTTCTTGAGGAGCGAGCCCATCGCCTGCTGGGATTCGTCGATCCGAGGGATTATGTGATCCGCGAAACGCCGTCGAAGGGCTGAACTGAACTCTCAATCCTCGACGTTCGGGTGAAACGGCATCGGGAGTCGACCATGGCGCGCGTCAGCGCCTCCAAAACCGCGACCGCAGCGAGGAGGTCCGGATCGGAGGAGGGGCCCGTCCCCGATCGTGAGCAGCTTCTCGCCTATTACCGGTCCATGCTGCTTATCCGTCGTTTTGAGGAGCGCGCCGGGCAGCTCTACGGCATGGGCCTGATCGGGGGCTTCTGTCACCTCTATATCGGGCAGGAAGCGATCGCAGTTGGCATGCACGCGGCCCAGCGAGCCGGCGATCAGGTGATTACCGGCTATCGAGAGCATGGACATATGCTGGCGGCAGGCGTTTCGCCGAGGTCGGTGATGGCGGAGTTGACCGGCCGTGCGGCAGGCGTGGCCAAGGGCAAGGGCGGCTCCATGCACATGTTCGACGCCGAGCGTGGCTTTTATGGCGGACACGGCATCGTCGGCGCCCAGGTCAGTCTCGGGACCGGCCTCGCCCTGGCCAATCGCTATCGCAACGATGGCAAGGTCGCGTTCGTCTATTTCGGCGACGGCGCCGCGAACCAGGGGCAGGTCTATGAGAGCTTCAATATGGCTGAGCTCTGGCGCCTGCCTGTCGTCTATGTGATCGAAAACAACCAATACGCGATGGGCACCAGCGTCGAGAGATCGTCCTCCGAGACCCATCTCTTCAGGCGAGGTGCGAGCTTCAATATCCCAGGAGAGGAGGTGGACGGCATGGATGTACTGGCCGTTCGCGAAGCTGGCCTTCGCGCCGCCGCCCACGCCCGCTCGGGCAAGGGGCCCTATCTCCTCGAGATGAAGACCTACCGGTATCGCGGCCATTCGATGAGCGACCCGGGCAAATATCGGACCCGCGAAGAGATCGACGAGGTGCGCAAGACCCGTGATCCGATCGAACATCTCCAGGAGCGCCTTGCCCGGGAAGGGGCGGTCGATGAGGCCGCGACGCGCGCCATGGACGCGGAGATCAAGGAAGCCGTGGCCGATGCGGCGGAGTTCGCGCGCACAGCTCCCGAGCCTGACGCGTCGGAATTGATGACTGAGATCTACGTCGAGGCGGCCGTCTGATGACTGATATTCTGATGCCTGCGCTGTCTCCGACTATGGAGGAAGGCAAGCTGGCCAAATGGCTGGTCAAGGTCGGTGACAAGGTCAGAAGCGGGGATGTTATCGCCGAGATCGAGACCGACAAGGCGACCATGGAGGTCGAAGCCGCGGATGAGGGGATCGTCGAGGCCATCCTGGCGCCAGAGGGGGCAGAGGGTGTGAAGGTCAACTCCGTCATCGCCAGACTGCAGGGCGGAGGGGCGCAGCCCGCGGCCACCGCCCCTGCGGAAGGGGCTGTTCAGGTCGCGATAGCCGCCACAGCGGCGGCGTCCTCGCCTGCGACGCCGCCGCCTGCGTCGCTGGCGGCGGAAACCCCTTCCGGGCCGACGGTTCGCCTCAGCGTCCGTGATTCCCTGCGCGACGCGATGGCGGAGGAAATGCGTCGCGATCCCAGCGTCTTTCTCATGGGGGAGGAAGTCGCCCAATATCAGGGCGCCTATAAGGTGAGCCGTGGCCTTCTTGAGGAGTTTGGCCCGGCGCGGGTGATCGATACTCCGATCACGGAACATGGCTTCGCTGGGCTCGGCGTCGGCGCCGCCATGGCCGGGTTGAAACCGATCGTTGAGTTCATGACCTTCAATTTCGCCATGCAGGCGATCGACCAGATCATCAACTCGGCCGCCAAGACCCATTACATGTCGGGGGGACAGATCAGCTGTCCCATCGTATTTCGGGGCCCTAACGGAGCGGCGGCGCGGGTTGCGGCGCAGCATAGTCAGGACTACGCGGCCTGGTACGCCCACGTACCTGGATTGAAGGTCGTGGCGCCCTATGACGGCGCCGACGCCAAAGGCCTTCTAAAATCCGCGATTCGCGATCCGAACCCCGTGGTGTTTCTCGAACACGAGATGCTCTACGGGCATGAATTCGATGTTCCGGCCAGCGACGAGTGGCTCGTGCCTCTCGGATCGGCCCGCATCCACCGGCAAGGCGCGGACGTCACGCTTGTCGCCTATTCGCGTATGGTGGGCGTGGCGCTCGCCGCTGCAGACCTACTCGCGGCTCAAGGCATAGAGGCCGAGGTCATCGACCTTCGCACCCTTCGGCCTCTAGATCATGGAACAGTGGTCGCCAGCGTGGTGAAGACCCATCGCTTGGTCACAGTGGAGGAGGGGTGGGGACCAATGGGCGTCGGCGCCGAGGTGGCCGCGCGGGTGGTTGCAGACGCCTTCGATTTCCTCGACGCCCCGCCCGAGCGCGTATCCCAGGCGGATACGCCTCTGCCTTATGCGGCCAATTTGGAAGCCCTGGCACTGCCCACCGCTGAGAGCGTGGTCGCCGCGGCGCTCAAGGCCTGTTACCGGTGAGCGAGCCGGGACTGGCTTGGCGGCAGGGGGGCTGCCACTGTGGGGCGGTGCGATTTGAAGCGGCCCTGCCGATGCGCGTCGAGGCGCAGGACTGCAATTGCTCGATCTGCACCAAGACCGGGTTTGCGCATGTGATCGTCCCGGAGAGCGGGTTTCGACTTCATTCCGGTGAGGCGAGCCTCACGAGCTACACGTTCAACAGCGGTGTCGCGCGCCATCTCTTCTGTAAGGTTTGCGGGGTGAAGAGCTTTTACCGACCTCGCTCCAACCCTGACGGCTGGTCCGTCAATGCCCGTTGTCTGGACGAGTCGGAGGCGCTCGATATCGTCATGACTCCATTCGACGGCCGCAACTGGGAGGCTCACGCCGCGAGCCTGGCCCACCTCTCCAAGGAGGCCCTGTGACCATAGACGTTCTCATGCCGGCCCTTTCTCCCACAATGGAGGAGGGGACCCTCGCCAAGTGGCTCGTCAAGGTCGGCGATACGGTGCGAAGCGGCGACGTGATCGCCGAGATCGAGACCGACAAGGCGACCATGGAACTGGAGGCCGTGGACGAGGGTGTTGTGGACTCGCTGCTCGTGCCCGAGGGCGCTGAGGGGGTGAAGATCAATACGCCGATCGCGCGCCTGGCGGGTGGTGTCGCCCAGACGCCGTCGGGAGCGGCATCCCCTGCCGCCGGCGCTTCCCCGGCGTCTGCCCCCATCCAGATGACAGCCGCCGCGCCGCCGCCAGCCCCCATCCAGATGATAGCCGCCGCGCCGCCGCCAGCCCCCACCGCCGGCGCGATGCCCGGGAAGCCCTCTGGTTCGCGTCTGGCCGCATCACCGCTGGCGAGACGTGTCGCCTCTCGCGCCGGGATCATGCTGGAGACCCTGACCGGAAGCGGCCCGCATGGCAGAATCATTTTGCGGGACGTCGAGGCCGCGATCGCCCGAGGCGGCGGCGCGCCTTCAGCGCCCGCCAAGCCGCCAGGCGCAACGGCGCGTCCGATCACCCTTGAGCAGAGAGGCATTGCGCCGGGGTCCTATGATCTTGTCCCTCTCGACGGCATGAAGAAGACCATAGCGCGAAGGATGACCGAGAGCTTTCGCGACGTGCCTCACTTCCCCCTGACGGTGGACATCGAGATCGACGCTTTGCTGGCCGCGCGCGCCCAGATCAACGCCCTGGCCGCCAGCCCCGACTCCAAGGTGAGCGTCAATGATCTGATCATCAAGGCCGCCGCGGCGGCTCTGGTGCGCGAGCCAGATGCTAATGCGAGCTACACGGACGAGGGCATCGCGCGCCATCACCATGCCGATATCGCCGTCGCCGTGGCCATAGACGGCGGGCTGATCACCCCTATCATCCGCTCCGCGGACCTCAAGTCCCTGTCCGTCATTTCGACGGAGATGCGGGATCTCGCCGCCAGAGCGCGCGGGCGCAAGCTCAAGCCCGAGGAGTATCAGGGCGGGACCTTCTCCATCTCCAACCTGGGCATGTTCGGGATTCGCAGCTTTGCCTCGATCCTCAACGAACCCCAGGGCTGCATCCTGTCGGTCGGAGCCGGGGAGAAGCGGCCCGTCGTCAGGGGCGAGGATATCGTCATCGCCTCGCTGATGACCGTGACACTGACCTGTGATCATCGCGTCGTCGACGGCGCCATCGGGGCCAGGTGGCTTGTCGCCTTCAAGAACCTGATCGAACATCCCGTCGCCATGCTCGCCTGAAAGAGAGGACCATGACCCGCTCGATCTACGGCTTCACAGCTGAAACCCTGGCAGGCGAGCCCGCGCCGCTGGCGAACTATCAGGGAAAGGTGCTGCTGATCGTCAATACGGCGAGTAAGTGCGGCTTCACGCCCCAGTATGAGGGACTCGAGGCCCTGCACCGGAAATATGCGGATCGCGGCCTCGTTGTGATGGGATTTCCCTGCAACCAGTTCGGCGCCCAGGAGCCGGGTGACGCCACCGAGATCGCCAGCTTTTGCAGCCTCACCTATGATGTGACCTTCCCCGTAATGTCGAAGATCGACGTCAATGGACCTTCCGCGCATCCGCTCTATGCCTGGCTGAAGTCTCAAAAGGGCGGCGTGCTCGGATCTGCGATCAAGTGGAACTTCACCAAGTTCCTCGTGTCGCGCGATGGACGCGTCATCGGGCGGTATCCTCCCACAGCCGCGCCGCAGTCCCTGGAACGCGCCATAGAGGCCGCCCTGTGAGCGCCGCGGATTCCTTCGACCTCGTCGTCATCGGCGCGGGCCCTGGGGGCTATGTCGCCGCCATCAGGGCCGGTCAGCTGGGACTGAAGACCGCGATCGTCGAGCGCGAGGCCCTGGGCGGCATCTGCCTCAACTGGGGTTGCATTCCGACCAAGGCGCTTCTGAGGTCGGGCGAAATGTTCGAGGCGCTCGACCATCTTGGGGCACTCGGGCTTTCCGTGGAGGGCCGGGCTTACGATTTTGACTCGGTGATTCAGAGGTCTCGCAAGGTGGCCCAGCAGCTCTCCGCAGGCGTCGCCTTCTTGATGAAGAAACACAAGGCGACGGTGATCGAGGGATCGGCGAGTCTGGAGCCAGGGTCCGGAGCGCGAGGCGTTAAGATCGCGTTGAAGGCGGGTGGGGAGCGTCGGATCGCCGCTCAGAACGTGATCCTCGCCACGGGAGCTCGCGCACGGGAGCTGCCCTCAATCGGTCTGGCCGGAGACGGCGATCGCATCTGGACCTATCGGGACGCCATGGTTCCCAAGGCTGCGCCGAAATCCCTTCTCGTCATCGGCTCGGGCGCTATCGGGATCGAATTCGCCAGTTTTTATCGGGCTCTTGGGGCCGAGGTCACAGTCGTCGAGGCCCTGCCGCGAATCCTGCCTCAGGAGGATGAGGAGATCTCGGCGGCTGCCCAGACGGCCTTTGAAAGGCGGGGCCTTGGGTTCCGCGTGGGCGCGACGGTCAAGTCCCTGACCAAGTCGAAGGCGGGTGTGGTCGCCCAAGTCGAGGTCGATGGCAAACCCGAGAGTCTGGAGGCCGAGAGGGCGATCGTGGCGGTGGGCATTGCCGCGAACATCGAGGGATTGGGCGTTGAGGCGCTAGGCCTCAAGCTGGAGCGAGGGCATGTGGCCGTCGATGGTCACGGCGGAACAAATGTGCCGGGCCTTTACGCCATAGGCGATGTGGCCGGCCCCCCGTGGCTGGCTCACAAGGCCATGCACGAGGCTGTCCACTGCGTGGAGCATATTGCCGGCGTCGCGGGACCTCGCTCGCTCTCGCCGGTCCCAGGCTGCACCTATTCGACGCCGCAAGTGGCATCTGTCGGTCTGACGGAGGTCCAGGCCAAGGCGCAGGGACGCAAGGTGAAGGTCGGACGCTTTCCGTTCCGGGTGAATGGGAAGGCCATCGCCGCGGGTGAGACGACGGGACTGGTCAAGACCCTGTTTGATGCCGAGACCGGCGCTCTTCTGGGGGCCCACATGCTGGGCGCGGAGGTGACCGAGATGATCCAGGGTTTCGCCCTGGCGATGACGTTGGAGGCGACCGAGGCGGAGATTTTCGCGACCATTTTTCCGCATCCGACGCTCAGCGAGGTCATGCACGAGGCGGCGCTGGCCGCCTATGATCGGCCCCTCCACATCTAGCCCGTCTCGGCCATGCGCTGGACGGCCACATAATCGATCTTGCCGGAGCCCAGGACCGGTATCTCCCCGGCCCGGACGATTCGGCGGGGCACGGCCAACTCCGGCGCGCCGGCGCGATGGGCGTGCGCCACCAGGGCCGTCACTTCCGCATCTCGCTCGTCGGTCACCAGAATGAGGCGTTCGCCCTTGCGACCGTCGGGCAGGGCGACCACGGCGTGATGCCCCTCCGGCCAGAGTCCCGAGGCGAGGTCCTCCGCCGCATTGAGCGAAATCATTTCCCCGCCAATCTTAGCGAATCTCTTCACCCGACCGACGATCTTAAGCCAGTCGCCTTCGATCTCGACCACGTCGCCCGTGTCGTGCCAACCGCCGGGTGGAGGTTCGAGCGCCCCGGCGTCATCCAGGTATCCGGCCATGATATTGGGGCCCTTGACGTAGAGGCGCCCGCCCATGGGGATGCCGGGCACCGCCTCTAGCCGCGTCTCAATGAAGGGAAGCAGGCCGCCGACGGTTCCCGGTCGATTGTCCGTGGGCTTGTTCACCGCAATCACAGGCGAGGCCTCGGTGGCGCCATAGCCTTCCAGGACCGGAATGTCCCCAAACCGCTCGGCCATCATGTGGTGGGTTTCATCGCGCACTCGCTCGGCCCCGCAGACGACGAATTCGAGACTTTGGAAGTCCTCAGCGTGCGCGACACGGGCGTACTGGTTGAGAAAGGTATCTGTGGCCAAAAGAACGCTGGCCTTCGCCTCGCGGATCAGTTCGACGACCACCTTGGTGTGCAGGGGGCTGGGATACTGGAACGCTTTGAGGCCGGTGAGCAGCGGCAGGGCCACCCCGGCGGTGAGGCCGAAACAGTGGAAGATGGGTAAGGGGTTGAACATGATCCAGTCGGGATCAAGGGCGATGTGGCCTGCGACCTGCGCGACATTCGCCAGAATATTGGCGTGCGTGAGAACCACTCCGCGCGGTGCGCCGAAGCTGCCAGACGTGAAAAGGATCACCGCGCGATCATCGGGAGCTTGGCGCACGCGCATCAGGCGAGGCGCCAGGGATGCGGCCAGGGCTCGGAGCCGGTCGGACATCCCGATAGAGGCGCGGACATCCTCCAGGTAGGTGATGGCGCAGTGCGCCTCCAGAGCGTCAATGAGGTCGTGGAGCTTGCCCTGTTCAATAAAACGATGGGAGGTGAGGACGCGCTTCACGCCTGCGATCCTGACCGCCGCGCGCAGGTTCCGCAGGCCTGCGGTGAAATTGAGCATGGCCGGCGTACGACCGTAGGCATGCAGAGCAAAAAAAGTGACAGCGCCGGCGCTCGAGGAGGGCAGCAGAACCCCCACCGTTTCGCCCCTCGCGGTCAGGGCGGCGATTTTGTGTCCGAGGGCGAAGCTTGCCCGGATGAGGCCAGTATAGCTGAGTGGGTTGCGTTCCTGATCCTCCAGAATGGGTTTGGTCCGCCCAAACCGCCGCGCCGCATCGAGAAGGGCGTCAAACAGCGTGGTTTGCCACGCCCCGGGATCGACAGGTTTGGGCATAGACGCACTCCCCTCGGACCTTCTGTTGTCTTTTGAGGCCGTAAACGCCACGTCGCGGACGCACGCAAGGCCCCTCGCTCTCGTGCGGGCCGCGAAAGGCTTGATCCGTATCGCGACAAGACCGATCTAGCGTAAATGACGACTGTGATCGATCGCGCGACGGCCGCGGCCGCCAGACATCCGGAAAAGCGGGAGCGCCCGGAGACGGCGCGGCTACCCAAGCCCCCATGGCTTAAGGTCCGCGCCCCGGGGTCGGCCGGCTATATGGCCACCCGACGGATCGTCAAGGATCACGGCTTGGCCACGGTCTGCGAAGAAGCCGCGTGCCCCAATATTGGAGAGTGCTGGAGCCAGTCTCACGCGACCATGATGATCATGGGGGAGACGTGCACCCGGGCTTGCGCCTTCTGTAACGTGGCCACCGGGACTCCCGGACCATTGGACTCAAGCGAGCCGGAGCGAGTGGCGGAGGCCGTGAGCCTGATGGGCCTCAGCCACGTGGTCATCACCTCAGTTGACCGCGACGACCTCGACGACGGCGGCGCTGAACATTTCGCCAGAACCGTGGAAGTTGTTGGAGCGA